>JAZNOM010000143.1:0-25020 GCA_045580835.1 Eubacteriales bacterium | reverse complement strand
ACATCACAGCAGAAAACTCGCCGGGCATAAAGATAAACGCCTTTGCAACTCCTGCAGCTACTCTGCCCAAAAGCATTGCAAAAACAAGGCTTAAATACAGATTTATCGCATATCTTTTAGTTTTTATCACTAAGAAAAGCGCACCTGCAACAAGTCCGTACACCGCAAGCTCAAGCATCATCGGCGCAAGATATGCCGCATACGGCATACCCGTAAAAAGGTTTGAAAGCAAAGGGCCAAAAAGTCCGCAAACCATGCCAAGTGTAGGGCCGCAAACAAGACCGCAGATAAGCACGGGGATATGTATCGGGCAAAAGATGCTGCCTGCGTCGGGAATCATGTGAAAAGCAAGCGGCAATACTACGCAAAGCGCAAGGCAAAGTGCCGCCGTAACAGTTTTTTGTAATTTCGTCATAATATCTTTCCAAAAAAGGAGGCTTTTCGCCTCCCTTTTATTACTTAAGTGTGATTACGGATTCGTCCCACATTGCAGGTGCTTCGTAACCGAGGAGGTTAACGGTGGTAGCCGCAACGTTGGAAAGACCAAACTCGCCTGCATCTGCCTTTACGGTGTAGGCATCGGTGTAGAAGTTATCGTAAATGATGCAAGGAACGCGGTTGAGAGTGTGAGAAGTCTTGGACTTGGGAGTGCCGTCCTTTGAAAGCTTAAGCTCACCCTTCTTGTCAAGCTCGTACATCTCGTCTGCGTTGCCGTGGTCAGCAGTGATAATTGCTACACCGTGGAGCTTGTCAACAACCTTTAAAATTCTTGCAAGTTGGAGGTCAAGTGCTTCCATTGAGCACTGTGTTGCAACAAAGTTGCCGGTGTGACCAACCATGTCACCGTTGGGGAAGTTTACGCGCAGGCACTGATACTTGCCGCTCTCGAGGCACTCGATAAGCTTGTCGGTAATCTCTGCACACTTCATCCAAGGACGCTGCTCGAAAGGAACAACATCGGAGGGAATTTCGATATAGGTTTCAAGTTCATCACTAAACTTGCCGCTCTTGTTACCGTTCCAGAAATAGGTTACGTGACCGTACTTCTGTGTTTCGGAGATAGCAAGGATAGAAACGCCGCTGTTTGTGAGATACTCGCCCATGGTGTTGGTAATTTCGGGGGGATTTACGAGAAAGTTAGAAGGGATATGGAGGTCGCCGTCATACTCAAGCATACCTGCATAAACAACCTTGGGGTAACGAACACGGTCAAAATGAGTGAAGTTTTCTTCGTCAAACGCCTTGGAAATCTCGATTGAGCGGTCGCCGCGGAAGTTGAAGAAGATTACGCTGTCGCCATCGTTAACAGTGCCAACGGGAGCGCCGTTTTCAGCGATAACAAACGCAGGAAGGTCCTGGTCGATAACCGAAAGCTCTGCGCGGTAGGTTTCAACTGCCTCGTGTGCGGATGCAAACTGTCTTCCCTCGCCGAGAACGTGGGTTTTCCAGCCTGCCTCAACCATTGCCCAGTTAGCCTCGTAACGGTCCATGGTAATCTGCATACGTCCGCCGCCCGATGCAATCTTAATGTCAAAGTTTGCATCGCGAAGATCTGCAAGATAGCTTTCAAAGGGGTCGATGTAATCAAACGCGCTGGTTTCGCCAACGTCACGGCCGTCAATGAGGATGTGAACGCGAACGCGTGCAATGCCCTCTGCCTTTGCCTGATTAATCATAGCCTTTAAGTGGTCGATGTGAGAGTGAACATTACCGTCGGAGAAAAGTCCGAGGAAATGGAGAGTTGAGTTGTTAGCCTTAACATTGCCTGTGAGCTTCTGCCAAGTCTCGCCTGCAAACATCTTGCCGGACTCAATAGACTGCGATACAAGCTTTGCGCCCTGCGCAAAAACCTGACCTGCACCAAGTGCGTTGTGACCAACCTCGGAGTTACCCATGTCGTCATCACCGGGGAGACCAACGGCAGTGCCGTGAGCCTTGAGTTTGAGTGTGGGATACTTTTCCATAAGCATGTCAAGAGTGGGGGTGTTTGCAGCGGCAACTGCGTTTGCGCCGTTTGCCGCGGTAAGACCTACGCCGTCCATAACGATGGTAAGCACGGGACCCTGCACGCCCTTGAATGAAGCCTTGTTAAGCTTTGTTTCCATAATATATTGCTCCTTAATGTAATTATTTTCACTAAATATATAATATACCAAAAAATGTGCTTTTTTGCAATAGATTTGTTAAATTTTTGGCTAGTCTATCTCTCCCACCGAAAAAAGTACATTCTTTTCGTCAAGTGAAAGTATACCGTAGGTATATCTTCCGTCGCGGCACTCGCCAACGCTGCCGGGGTTGAACATGTAAATACCGCTTTCACTGTCGTATTCCTCGTGCGCAATGTGAGTATGACCGTACAGTGCAATGTCGCAGTTTTTCTCTTTTGCCGCTTTAAGCAGTGCGCCCTTGCCGCTCTTTACCATGCGAGTGTGTCCGTGGCACATAAAAATGCGGTGACCGCCGATTTCAAGCGTAAGTTCGGTTTCGCTTACACCGTCAAGGCAGGTGTCACAGTTGCCGCGCACCGCGACGAACGCGGCATTCGGCAACCATGCGCGAAGTGACTCAAGATGTCGGCAGCCGTCACCGAGATAAAGTACGGTTTTGATATTGGCATGCAGCTTTGCAACC
Organism: Eubacteriales bacterium; assembly: GCA_045580835.1. Taxonomy (GTDB): domain Bacteria; phylum Bacillota; class Clostridia; order Oscillospirales; family CAG-272; genus UMGS902. The sequence continues at coordinate 22,389 of JAZNOM010000143.1, read as the reverse complement.
TCTATCGCGCGGCGCACCCCACCGTGTATGTCCGATAAAACCAAGATGTTTTCCATTAGTGTTTTGCGGATAAAACCTTTTTGTAAAAAGGTTTTCCCGCGCCCTTTCCAAAAATTTATGAAAAGTGGATTGCTATAGCAATTTACCTTTATTAAAAGTTTTACGGGGTGTGGGGCGGTTTTACAAAAACGCCCCACGTATTATTTATTTCAACTTATCCTTTAAATACATTCCGGTGTAAGAGCCTTTGACCTTGGCAACCTCCTCGGGAGTACCCTCGGCAACGATGCGACCGCCGCCGTCACCGCCCTCCGGTCCGAGGTCTATTATGTGGTCGGCAACCTTAATCATATCAAGATTATGCTCGATAACAACCAAGGTATTGCCGCCGTCACAAAGGCGGTTCAGCACCTCAATAAGTTTTGAAACGTCGTGGGTGTGAAGTCCCGTTGTCGGCTCGTCAAGGATGTATATAGTTCTGCCCGTGCTTCGCTTTGCAAGCTCGGTTGCAAGCTTAACTCTCTGCGCCTCGCCACCCGAAAGCGTGGTAGAGGACTGACCGATTTTTACATAGCCGAGTCCTACATCGAAAAGCGTCTGAATCTTGCGCTGAATTGCAGGCAGACCGCTGAAGAATTCAAGTCCCTCTTCAACCGTCATTTCAAGCACATCGTAAATGCTCTTGTCCTTGTACTTAACCTCAAGCGTTTCTCGATTGTAACGCTTGCCGCCGCAAACGTCACACTTTACATAAACGTCAGGGAGAAAGTGCATTTCGATACACTTTACGCCGTCACCCTCGCAGGCTTCGCAGCGTCCGCCCTTGACATTGAACGAAAAGCGTCCCGACTTATAACCTCTCGCCTTCGCCTCGCGTGTTTTGGCAAAAAGCTCGCGTATATCCGAAAACACGCCCGTGTAAGTCGCAGGATTTGAGCGCGGAGTGCGTCCAATCGGACTTTGGTCAATGCAGATAACCTTGTCAAGCGCCTTTACACCCTCAATAGAGTCATGCTCACCGGGGAAAGTATTTGCGCGGTTGAGAGTCGCCGCAAGGCTCTCGTACAAAATCGAGTTTACAAGCGAGGACTTGCCGCTGCCCGACACACCCGTAACGGCAATGAACTTGCCGAGCGGGAATTTAACGTCAATGTTTTTAAGATTGTGCTCACGCGCACCCTTGACGGTGAGGAAAGTGCCATTACCCGCGCGGCGTTCCTTGGGAACTGCGATTTCCTTTCGTCCCGAGAGGTATGCACCCGTAATAGATGTTTCACATTTTGCAACCTCTTCAGGCGCACCCGACGCCATGATATAGCCACCGTGAATGCCTGCACCCGGACCAATATCAACCACATAGTCAGCCGCACGCATAGTATCCTCATCATGCTCGACAACAACAACCGTGTTGCCGAGGTCACGCAGCTTTTTAAGCGTGGCGATAAGCTTGTCATTGTCGCGCTGATGAAGTCCGATGCTCGGCTCGTCAAGGATGTAAAGCACACCGACAAGGGACGAGCCAATCTGCGTTGCAAGTCTTATTCTCTGCGCCTCGCCGCCCGAAAGCGTACCTGCCTTGCGGGCGAGACTCAAATACTCAAGACCTACGCTGCAAAGAAAGGAAAGGCGCGCCTTTATCTCCTTTAAAATCTCTTTTGCAATCTGCTCTTTTTCTTTATCAAGTTCAAGATTTTCTACAAATTCGAGCATCTTGTCAATCGGCATAAGGCAGATTTCATGGATGTTTTTACCGCCGACGGTAACCGACAGCATCATTTTGTTAAGTCTGCCGCCGTGACACTCGGGGCAAATCTGCTCTTCAAGCAAAGTTTCATAATATTCAAGTCCGTAAGACTCACGGCGGCGGTCAATCATCGGGATAATTCCCTCAAAAGCAACCGTCTGGTGATGCGCGGTGCCGCCGAAATAGCGCGTAACCTTGTAAAGCTCCTTACCCGTGCCGTAAAGGAGCGCATTCATCGCGGTTTTGGTAAAGGTGTTAAGCGGCTGGTCAAGCGTAAAGCCGAACTTTTTGCCTACCGCCTCAATAAGTGGGCCGTTCCAGCTCTCCTCCTCCATGGTTTTAAAGCCGTTGCAGCATATGCCGCCCTCGCGGAGCGAAAGCGACTTATCGGGGAGCAGTTTTTTCTCGGAAACGCGTGAAAGTCCGCCGAGTCCCGAGCATTTCGGACAAGCGCCGTTCGGAGCGTTGAACGAGAACATGCGCGGTTCAAGCTCGCCAAAGCTTATGCCGTGCTCCTCGCAGGCGTATTTGAGCGAATAGTCATATTCATTTTCATCGCCGTCACGCGGCATGGTAACGACGCGGACAAGTCCGTCGGTAAGTCCAACCGCTGTTTCAACCGAGTCGCCGATACGTCCGCGCGAATCAGGGCGGTTGACAATGCGGTCAACAACGATTTCTACGGTGTGCTTGGTGTTTTTATCAAGCTTGATTTCTTCGGAAAGCTCGTACATATTACCGTCAACTCTCACGCGCGAATATCCGCTGCGGCGCGCATCGGCAAACACCTTTTCGTGCATACCCTTTGCACTGCGCACAACGGGCGCAAGTATCATCATTCGCTCGCCCTCGGGAAAACTTTGTATATGGTCGATAATTGTGTCAACCGTCTGCTGCTTTATCTCCTTGCCGCAAACGGGACAGTGCGGCACGCCGCAGCGCGAGTAAAGCAGGCGCAGATAGTCGTAAATTTCCGTTACCGTACCAACTGTAGAACGCGGATTTTTCGACGTAGTTTTCTGGTCAATGGAAATTGACGGCGAAAGTCCCTCAATGCTGTCAACATCGGGCTTGTCCACCTGACCGAGAAACATTCTCGCATAGGACGAAAGCGACTCAACAAAGCGGCGGTGTCCCTCTGCGTAGAGAGTGTCAAACGCAAGTGATGACTTGCCGCTGCCCGAAAGCCCAGTAAGCACGGTGAGCTTGTCACGCGGTATGGTAAGGTCGATATTTTTGAGGTTGTTAACCCTCGCACCTTTTATGATTATATCTTTAGCCATTGTGTTTTTACGTGGAGAAAACCTATTTATAAAAAGGTTTTCCCACACCCTTTCCAAAAATTTATGAAAAGTTAATTGTTATAGACATTTACTTTTGTTAAAAAGTTTTTGAGGAGTGCAGGGGAACTTTTTTCAAAAAGTTCCCTTGCCTCAAAGCCCTTTCAGTTCTTTTATCTTATCTCGCAAGAATGCAGCCTTTTCAAATTCAAGCTTCTGTGCAGCGGCGCGCATCTCGGTGTTAAGCTGCTCGATAAGCTTTTCGCGCTCGCCGCGAGAAAGCTTCTTCTTTGTTTCTGCCGCGTCCTTTTTGCTCTTACCGCCGAGGCTTATCACATCGTACACAGCCTTGACAACCGTTTTCGGAACAATGCCGTTTTCCTTGTTGTACGCATCCTGAATCGAGCGGCGGCGCTCGGTTTCGTCAATCGCGCCCTTCATCGAGCGTGTGATTGTATCGGCATACATTATTACCTTGCCGTGAGCGTTTCTCGCGGCTCGTCCAACCGTCTGTACAAGCGATGTTTCACTGCGCAAAAAACCTTCCTTGTCCGCGTCGAGTATCGCCACAAGCGACACTTCGGGAATGTCAAGTCCCTCGCGGAGCAAGTTTATTCCGACAAGCACGTCGAAAACTCCCAGTCGCAGGTCGCGCACAATCTCCATGCGCTCCATGGTTTCAACAGTGTGATGAATATATTTTACTTTAATTCCGTTTTCATCAAGATAGCCGCTTAAATCCTCCGCCATTTTCTTTGTAAGCGTGGTCACGAGCACGCGCTCGCCGCGCGCGCTTCGCGCACGAATCTCTCCCATCAGGTCATCGACCTGACCTTCAATCGGGCGCACCTCAATCACAGGGTCAAGAAGTCCCGTAGGACGGATTATCTGCTCAACCATTTGACCGCTGCGGCTCTTTTCATACTCGCCCGGTGTGGCGCTGACATATACCACCTGATTTATCTTGCTCTCGAACTCGTCAAAGAAAAGCGGACGGTTGTCGTAAGCCGACGGCAAACGGAAACCGTATTCAACAAGATTTGTCTTTCTCGCCTTATCGCCGCCGCTCATGCCGCGCACCTGCGGCAAGGTAACGTGCGACTCATCAATAAACATCAAAAAGTCCTTTGGGAAATAGTCGAGCAGTGTATACGGCGTTGAGCCTGCAGGTCGGCGGGAAAGCACGCGCGAATAGTTTTCAACACCCGAGCAAAAGCCAACTTCGCGCAGCATCTCAAGGTCATAGCGCGTGCGCTGCTCAATTCTCTGTGCCTCAATAAGCTTGTTTTGCGACTTGTAAAACTCAATTCGCTCGTCAAGCTCCTCTTCAATTTCTTTCAGTGCCTCTTCCCTCTTGTCATCGGTAACTGCATAGTGCGTTGCAGGGAAAATTACCGCCGTTTCAAGCGAGCGGATAAGCTCACCCGTCACCGCATTTATCTCGCTTATGCGGTCAATCTCATCACCGAAGTATTCAACGCGCACCGTCTTTTCATTCTGCGATGCAGGAAAAATCTCAACAGTGTCGCCTCTCACGCGGAACTTGCCGCGCACAAAGCCGATATCGTTGCGCTCATAGCCAATCATAACAAGACGGCGAAGCAACTCGTCGCGCTCCATCTCCATACCGCTGCGAATTACAATCTGAAGCTCCTGATACTCCGACGGGTCACCGAGCGAGTATATGCAGGAAACGCTGGCAACGATGATAACGTCGCGCCGCTCAAAAAGTGCGCTTGTCGCACTGTGGCGGAGCTTATCTATCTCATCGTTTATCATTGCGTCCTTTTCGATGTACATGTCCTTGCCGGGAATGTATGCCTCAGGCTGATAGTAGTCGTAGTAGGAAACAAAGTATTCAACCGCGTTGTTCGGAAAAAACTCGCGAAATTCGGTACAAAGCTGTGCCGCAAGCGTTTTGTTGTGCGCAAGCACAAGAGTTGGGCGGTTTACGTTTGCGATAATGTTTGCCATTGTAAAGGTTTTACCGCTGCCCGTAACGCCGAGGAGAGTTTGCTCTTGCAGACCTGCGTCTACACCTGCAGAGAGCTTTTCAATAGCCTCGGGCTGGTCACCCGTAGGCTTATATTTGGAAACAAGCTTAAATTCGCCCATAAAATCCCTCCCTATAGAAACTTTCAAAAAATGCGACACTTATGGATTATATTATTATAGCATAAATGCAGGCATGAGAAAAGATGTTTTTAAAAAATCGCAAATGGTAACTATGCACAATGTTGTATATATTTGCGCTTTTTTCGTATATTACATATTTGCCCTTGACAACATTTTTTATATATAAGATAATAAGGTTAGAAAAAAATTGCATTTTTCCAACATTTTGCACAAAACTCGGCACAACATTTGGACAAGGAGAACAAAATGGCTTTTTTTGAACCCTATTACAAAGAACTATCAACTATTCACGTGGGATGTGAAGCACCGCGCGCATACTTCATTCCGTTTGAAAGCCGTGAGGCGGCACTCACGGAAAACCGCGCACATTCTGCATACTTCAAGCAGCTTTCGGGCGAGTGGGACTTTAGATATTTCAAAAACCCATCCGAAATCGAAAACGAAACGCTTGACTCATTACATAAAACCAAAGCAGACAAAATTCCCGTGCCTGCAAGCTTTGAAAACCTCGGCTACGGCAAGCCGAACTACACAAACGTAGTTTACCCGTTTCCTCTCGACCCGCCAAACGTACCGAGCGAAAACAACCCTTGCGGTCTTTACAGCCGCACTTTCACTCTTTCGGCTAAAGAACTCAAAGGCAAAAACGCATTTTTAAACTTTGAGGGCGTATACTCCTGCTTTTACGTATGGGTAAACGGCAACTTTGCCGCATACAGTGAGGTTTCGCACTGCACAAGCGAAATCAACGTTACCGACATGCTTACCGTCGGCGAAAACAGAATAGACGTACTTGTTATCAAGTTTTCCACCGCTTCCTACCTTGAGGACCAGGACATGTTCCGCGCCGGCGGTATCTTTCGCGAAGTATATCTGCTCTTCCGCGACAAAAAGAGCATCCGCGACATCTCGGTAAAGTGCGAGATGTCAAAATCATTAAAAAAAGCAACCTTTACCGCAGAAATTGACGGCGACATTCAAAAGAATATATCCTTTGCACTGCTTGACAGTGACGGCAACGACACCGGCGCCGTTGCATCGGCAGACCTTATCGACAAAAAGGTAACGTTTACTGTAAACAATCCGGCGCTTTGGTCAAGCGAAGTGCCAAACCTTTATAAAATCCACATTCAAAACGGCAATGAGCATATCATGCTGGCAGTCGGCGCACGCAAAATTGAGGTTAAAAACCGCGTCATATATATCAATGGAAAGAAAGTCAAGGCACGCGGCGTTAACCGCCACGATTCAAACCCTCTCATAGGATATGCAACACCCATGGAACATATGGTGCGTGACCTTGAGATAATGAAGCAGTGCCATGTAAACATGATTCGCACAAGCCACTATCCCTCCGACCCGAGATTTATCGAGCTTTGCGACAAATACGGTTTTTATGTCTGCGATGAGGCTGACATCGAAACCCACGGCTTTAATTACGACGAAAAATTCAATTGGAGCTTCCTCTCAAAGCATCCCGATTGGAAAGAAAACTATGTTGACCGCGCCGTTCGCCTTTACGAACGTGACAAAAATCACGCATGCGTAATCATGTGGTCGCTCGGCAACGAAAGCGGCATGGGCGAAAATCAGCTTGCAATGGCTGATTACATCCGTTCAAAGGACACGTCCAGACTCCTCCACTACGAGGGTGCAAACAAGGGTTATCTGTCAAAGCGCGGCGACGACCTTGGCAAATACTATGCTAAAGCAACCGACGTCGAAAGCTATATGTACGCACCGGTCGAGGACATTGTAAAATACTGCGAGGACGAAAAAGAGCTTTACCCCTACTATCTCTGCGAATACTGCCACGCGATGGGCAACGGCCCCGGCGACTTTAAAAAATATTGGGATGCCATCATGTCGCACGACAATTTCTTTGGCGGATGCGTTTGGGAGTTCTGCGACCACGCGGCTCTCCTCGGCGGCACTCCCGACAATCCCGAGTACGGCTACGGCGGCAGTTTTGGCGACACGCCGAACGCAGGCAACTTCTGCATGGACGGTTTGGTTTACCCTGACCGCAGACTTCATACGGGCATGCTTGAACTTAAAGAAGTTCAAAAGCCATACCGCATAACAGAAATCAACGCCGCTAAAGGCAAATTCCGCCTTGAAAATCTCCGCAACTTTACCGACCTTTCGGACATTCTGATTCTTTGGTCGCTCGAAGTTAATGGCACATCGGTTGCAGGCGGCACGCTTGACACCGCTCTTGCACCCGAAAGTGCAGAAGATTTTACCGTCAAGTTCCCGAAAGAACTCAAGGCAGGCACTAAAGCCGTAAACATTACATTTGTACAAAAGACCGACACACCGCTTGTAAAAGCAGGATTTTCACTTGGCGGCGAGCAGTTTGTGTTTGAGAGAAACGACATTCTCCCAAGCGTAAAGTCAGCCCCCTCGGCAGTGACACTTGCCGAAAACGATGATAAATACATTATCACCGCGGGTGAAGTCGCTCTCGCCTTCGGCAAGAAAAGCGGCGCACTTGAAAGCCTTGTGCAAAACGGCAAGGAAATGCTTACCGCTCCCACAAAGGTTTGCTTTACTCGCGCACCGATTGACAATGACAAGTACATTCTTATGAAATGGAACCTCATCGGACTCTTTGAAACAGTTGAAACGGTTGACTCGGTAAACGTAAAATGCACATCGAAGAAAGCGACAGTAAAAACAAAGCTTCACTTTACCGCAAAGGAAAAGGTTGTCCTTGGCGCAACAGTTACATACACGCTTACCGAAAGCGGCGCGCTTGACATAACCCTTGATGCTGACATCAAGGACAGCGGCATTCGCTATTACCCCCGTATCGGACTTGTATTTACCGCAGTACGCGACCTTGAAAACGTTCGCTACTTCGGCTACGGCCCGATGGAAAGCTACAACGACAAGCGTCTTGCGGCAAGACTCGGCGACTTTAAAACCACGGTTGCCGACAACTTTGAGCCGTATGTACGTCCGCAGGAAAACGGCGCACACTATGCAACAGGCTGGCTCGAAGCGACGACCTACGCAGGACAGAGCTTGCTCTTTACGTCCGAAACTCCTTTCTCGTTTGACATTTCGCACTACTCTATAAAGCAGCTCAAAGAAGTTGCGTACGTACAAAAGCTTTCAGACGAAAACTGTACCTTTATCCACATTGATGCTGTTCAAAGCGGCACAGGCTCCAACGCCTGCGGCCCCGTGCTTGATGAACAATATCAGCTTAAATGCGGCAAGCACTCTCTTAAATTTACCGTAGAAGCGGCACGCGGCGGTGACATATGGCGCAAATAAGAGAGGAATACAGAACAAACGGCAAGCGCCTTGCAGGGCTTAATCCCATCACATGGGGGCAACAGGAATGTGAGGGCGGCTTTTCGGTAGATGTGCCGCGCCCATACTGGCTGCTGCACTACGTAGTGTCGGGCAGCGGTACATTTGAAACCGCAAACACATCTTATACCGTTTCTCCGTCACAGATTTTTGTGATACATCCTCATCAGACACACAAATATACTGCCGATGCAAATAACCCGTGGCATTATATTTGGATAGCGTTTGAAAGTGATATTGACCTTCCGCATCTGCTTGAAACCGACGTGTTTTCGGCACCTGCGGCAGGCAAGGTGTTTATAGACATTCTTTCCGTCTCAAAGCTTGATTGCGGCAAAGAAGAATACCTTTCGGCAAAGCTTTGGGAGCTGATGAGCCTGCTTTTGCAGATGCAAAACGGCATGGCACACCGCCCAAACCCCTATGTCACGGCGGCAAAGGAGTACATATCGCAAAACTACGCAAAGGACATCAAAATTGCGGACATAGCAAGGGAGCTTAACCTTGACCGCACATACTTCAGCACCGTTTTTAAAAAACAAACCGGCATATCTCCGCAGCAATTTCTCGTTGTATACCGCCTTGAACGCGCGGCGGAGTTGCTTGTAAACGGTGACGGCTCGGTAGCCGAGGCGGCATACGCCGCAGGCTACAGCGACATCGTAAACTTTTCACGCATGTTTAAAAAACATTTCGGCACTTCCCCAAGCCGCTACCGCGAAGCAATCCTTGCGCGCGAGGGCGAGTTTATGATTTTCAAATAAAGGAGAAAAACATGAAAAAATCATTGTTTATTGGCTTTTTCACCGCGCTTCTGCTGGCTACACTCCTCACATTCAGCGTTTTTGCGGCAGATGTTGTCTATCTTAAAGACGGCGGAAACGGCAACGGCTCATCGCCAGAAAATGCTTTCGGCGATATGGCAGACGCGTTTGCGGCACTGCCCTACGGCGGCACAATCGTAGTTGCAGGTGACTACACCTTTGCAACCTCGGCAAACTATGACGCCGCCCTCCCCGGCTTTACCTCGCCGGCGGCAGACGGCACCGTAACTATCACAGGTGAATACGGCGGCACAGATTTTGGCGCACGCCTTATCTGTGCAAACGGCTCGCGCTACGTCTGCACCGCCAACACTACCTTTGAAAACATAACGTTTTATAACGGTTCTAACAAAACATTCGTTATTTCGGGCAGATTCTTTGACCTCACCTTTGGCAAGGGCTGCAAAATGGAAAAAATCGAGGTTCACGTAATAGGCGGTCTTGACCACACAAACGGAGTTATCTCCGTTCCCGATGACGACTACTCCAAGGATTCGCACGTAACCGTTTTAGGCGGTACTATCGCAGAGCTTACCGGCCTTGGCAGAAACGTCGGCAAAAACACCATGGCAAACTACACCGGTACCGCTTATATCACCATTGGCGGTGAAGGCGTTGTAAACAAGCTTTTCGGCGCATATCGCTGGGGCTCAAAAACCGTTACCGGCGGCGCAGCACACATTACCCTTGACGGCGGCAAGCTGACAAACTTCATGACCGGTTGCGGCAGTGAAGAGGTTGCGTACAATGTTGATGTAACCGTTTGCATCACGAAGAATATGAATCCCGCAAACTACTTTACCTCCGGCACTCCCGGCTGGCGTGATGACAATGCATTTATCGGTCTTAACGCGGGCGCGCTCTATAACAGCGGCACAAACTACGGTCACACCGTACTTGATGTAAAAGATGCACCGCAGATTACCGCAGATTGGATAAACACATACGCGTGTGTTGAAAACTTCGACATCATCACAGGAATAAAAGAAGGCGCTTCAAACATGGACGTTGTATTCCTCAGCGACAACGGCGACAACAATGCAGACGGCACTTCGTTCTCAAAGCCGGTGCAAACCATTAACCGCGCGTTTAAGCTTCTCGGCCGTGACGGCGGCACTATAGTTGTCAGCGGCAGTGTAAAAATCGACACCGCCACAGAGGCGGCTTTCCCAAAGCATGACGGCAAAGTAACGATCACCTCGCTTTACGAAGGCGTTGACTATCGCGAAACAGGTGCTTCTATTTCATTTGCAACCGATGTTTTCCTCGGCGGCGACACCGTTATTGAACACATTGACATGTCAAATGAAAACGGCGCAGAGTTCTACTGTCTCGGCAACAGCCTGCACATCGGCAAGGAGGTTACAACCACCTATGCCACAAATCCCATGGCTATCTGGGGCGGTACCGATTGCGCACGCAGCGGTACAACTATCTACAATACAAAATTCTTTGACTATACCATTCAGATTGACTCCGGTGACTGGTACTACGTGCGCGGCGGCTCTATCCGTACCGGCGAAGCGCAGGCAGTAGGTACCATCGGTAACGTTACAATTATAATCAACGGCGGCAGAATCACCAACACCACCACAAGCCCCACAATGAACGGCATCATCGCAGTCGGAGGCTTTGATGCGCTTGACGGTGACGCAAACATCATCATAAACGGCGGCGAAATTAACTGCTCGGTTATGGGTCTTGGCCGTCCCGGTACAAACTCCACCGCTTCTAACAGTGCATACGCACGCGGAAATATTAACATCACCATCAACGGCGGTAAATTCCGCAAGGGCATCACCGTAGGTGCGGTCCATGACACTATCGCAGGCGAGCTTTCGGGCGACTTTACCCTCGCAGTCAGCGGCGGCGACTTCTCCGGCGCTGCTCTCTTCAACGCAGAAAGCGTGCTTGGCAACGCTGTGCTAATCGCAACAAATGATATTTCTCCAAAAGCAGTAGAATTTGACAAGACTATCAATGCAGCAAACGCCGCAGCGGTAAAAACGGAGCTTGATACAATTCTCGCAGACAACAAGCGTGAGGTAGAATTCCCCACCGTCAGCGTAAAGAGCGATGTTGTTTATATAAGAGACGGCGGCATGGGCGACGGCTCCACACCCCAAAACGCACTTGGCGATATCGTTCTTGCATCCGAAAAGTTGCCAAACGGCGGTACAATAGTTGTCACCGGCAAGCTTACCGTTGACACCGGTAAAACTCTCCGCAAAACAAGCGGCAAGCTTACTCTCACCTCCACCTTTGGCGGAGTTGACTACGCAGCACTTAACAACGCACACATCGAGCTTACCAAGTATATCGCTTTCAACAGCGAAACGCTTATCGAAAACATTAAGTTTGTTTCCAAGGGCAACGACTGCTACATCAGCGCCGAGGGCAACGAATTTACAGTTGGCGACGGCGTAAAATGCGAAATCTTCAAGGGCAACCGCACCGAGGATTATCCCGACCTTATTGCAGGCTCCTTTGCACTTTCAAACTCCATTAAAAAGGATATCCACATGACCGTTAAGAGCGGTACATGGGGTTCACTCGTAGGCGGCCAGTTCTCGATAGTCGCAAACTCCGGCAAGACCAGAAGAGTTGAGGGCAATATCACCCTTGACGTCTACGGCGGCAAGTTCACCGACGACTGCTTTATCGCAGGTCTTAACAACCTTACCGGTAACGCAACTCTCAACGCGCACGGCGGCACGTTTGCATGCTCGGTATTCGGTATCAGCGGCGAGGCTATCACCATTGACGGCGATATAATTCTCAACGGCTACAGTGCGGGCTTTGAGGGTGACATCCGCGCAGCGCAAAACAATCTCCCCACGCTTAACGGCAAATTCATCGTTAATGTTCACGGCGCAGATATCACACGCGCAAGCGTTATCATCGGCGCAGAAGCACTCGGCGGCAACAACACCTCCGAAATCAATGTTGCAAAAAACATTGACCTTAACGCGCCCCTCGCCGGCGAAATCACATTTACAAACCCGATTGCAGGCTATGCAGACCCGTCTATTGTTTTCCACGACGGTTACTACTATTACACCTATGCAAACGGCTACAACGGCGGCCAAGGCCTCTGGATGGCTAAAGCGGCAAACCTCTGCGACATCGGCAAGGTTGAGCCTATCCTCATCTGGAGCCAGAAGCTTACAGGTCAGGGTAAGGAAATGACTGCTCTCTGGGCACCGCAGCTCTACTTTATGGACGGCAGATGGTATATCTACGCAGCGGCACAGACCTCAAAGGACACCGCTTCAGGCGCAGACCGCCGCTTCCCCTACGTATGGGTAGGTCAGGTAGATGAACCCACCGGTCCCTACGAATACTTTGGCTGCATGGAAAACATCGACCCCGATGCATACACATACCTCTCCCCCCGTGTAATCAAGCACGGCGGCAAGTGGTACATGTTTATGAGCGGCTTCTATACACAGAGCGATACAAATCCCCACACACAGAGAATGCGTGTGTGCGAACTTGCAAGCCCCACAAAGATGGCTTCAAAGCAGATAGTTATTTCTTCTCCCTGCTACTATTACGAATATGACCCTGCAGATAAGGCAATGACCAAGGGCATTATGGAAGGTCCGTATCCCTTCTACACACCAAACGGTGACCTCTATATGATATTTGCGGCAGGTCATACACGTACCGACTACTACGCAACCGGTATCATGCGCTTCAACGGCACGGAAAATGACAGCTTGCTTGACGCGAGCAAGTGGGAGAAGTTCCCCGAGCCTCTCCAATATGCAAATCTCGACAACTTTGTATACTCGCCCGGCGCAATGATAGTTACCACCTCGCCAAGCGGCTCAAAGTACTACGGCGTTTACCACGCAAAGGAATACCACCTCTCCGCATACTCAATGCGCCGTATGCATATGCAGGAAATCACATTTGACGAAAACGGCTTCCCTACGATGGACGACCCACAGCCCGTTTCCACCGTTTTCACAATTGAAATGAACTCACTGCCCCTTGCAAAGCGTATCAGCGGCTTTACAAAGAGCGGCACTCTCTCCGCTTACTCACGCTTTAATATATCGCGCAAGTACGAAAACAACTTTACAGACGTTCCTACAAACACATGGTATCATACCTATGTTAAGGTTGCTTACGAATACGCACTTGCAAACGGTACTTCAACCACCAAGTTCTCGCCTGCCGGCAAGTTTACCGTAGCGCAAGCACTCACCGCCGCAGTTAACGTTCACAAGGCGTATAACGGCACGACCGTACGCGCCGCAGTTGCAGGTGAAAAGTGGTACACACCGTATGTTGAATACTGCGTAAACGCAGGCATTATAACCGCAGGTCAGTTTGACAACTACGAGCGCAACATCACAAGAGGCGAAATGGCAACCGTATTTGCAAACATTCTTCCCGCTTCCGAATACACTGCCGTAAGAAACGGCGCATGTCCCGACGTTACAAGCGATATGGCGTGCTACGGTGCGGTTAAAAAGCTCTTTAACGCAGGCATTATCGGCGGCGACGCAGGTACTGGCAACTTCCGTCCGAATGATGAAATCATCAGAAGCGAGGCTTGCGTAATCTTTACCCGTATCGCAGCTAAAGAACACAGACAGAAGTAAAAAAGCGGAGATTTTATGAAAAAACTGATTTTATCAATTTTATTTACATTAATCCTTTGTATCAGCACATTTGCCGCTGACACCGTTTATGTAAACGGTGTCGGCGGTGCCGATACAAACAGCGGCACAAGCACCGCGCCGTTTGCCACACTTCAGGCGGCGTTTGACTCGCTTGCAAGCGGCGGAAACGTAATCGTTTCGGGCGATATAACGCTCGCAGACGGCTCTGAAATTTCAAGCAAAAACGAGATTTACGTTTCATGCGAAAACGGTGCAAAAATCAACGTTTCGGGCAAGCTTTATATCAACGCACCCGTAACGTTTGAAAACGCTAATTTAAGTTTCACCGCCAGTGTACCAATGCTCTTTTGCGAGGGTAACGACGTCACCTTCGGCGACGGTATCACAACCGGATATGTTAACTACGCGCCGATAATTTACGGCGGCACATACGGCGCAAAAAGCGGCATTACTCAAGCGAAAATGTGCTTCTCTGACTATACAATAACGGTTAAAAGCGGCACTTGGTACTATGCAAAAGGCGGCTCATACCGCGACGGTGACGGTCAGCCCGTCGGTACGGTTTCAAATGTTACTCTTAACATTTTGGGCGGTACCTTTACAGCAAACAAAACCGGAGCCGGCGACAACGCCTTGATTTCACCCACGGGATTTGACGCGCTTGAGGGAAATGCCACACTTAATATATCGGGCGGCAGCTTTAAATGCTCTATCGTCGGCGTAAGCAGACCCGGCTACAACTCAAGCGTTTCAAACAACCAGCATATTCACGGCAATATCTACATTAATATAAGCGGCGGTACGTTTGCAGGCGGCGACATCCGCGCCGTGCAGGACTCTGTCGCAAGCGAGATTGACGGCGACTTCTTTGTTACTATAAGCGGCGGCACTTTCGAAAGCTTTGGAACCGTTGACGCATCAAATGTAAACGGTCTTGCAATTGCCGACGTAAAAAGCGGCATCACCACAAGCGGTTTTTCACCGCTTGTTAACCTTGCAAGCGGTGGCAGCGCAACCGTCACAAACGGCGGTCTTATCCGCGTAAGCGGCACTGTTGACTCCTCTGCACTAAAAATTTCGGGTGACAAAAAGGTTATCATCGAGGGCGTTACATCGGATGCTGCAATCAACCTCAGCGATGTTCTCTATCTCGGCACAAATACCGAAATCGACAATATCGCACTTAACGGCTACGGCACGCAGGTCATAAGCTGCTCGGACGGCAAAATCGTTTTCGGCGATAATATCGGCGGCAACGGCGTAGCACTTAAAAACTTTACCGATGCCACTGTCAACAGCGGACTTTTCGCTTACATAAAAGGCGCACGCGATAAGGATGTTAAGCTCCATATCGACGGTGCAACCGTTTCGGGCGATATCATCGCAGCGGCAGGCGAAAGCAAAAACGATGGCTACATCCTCGTAACCTCTGGTACGCTAGGCGGCAATATCTACGCATTTGAAAACTGCGGTGCAAAGGGCGCAGTTCAAGTGCTCGGCGGCACACATGAGGGCAAAATCGGCGCCGCAAAGCACCCGACCGACAAGTGCGTTGACATCTTTGGCGCATATTCCGCAGTTGAAAGCGAAATCGACTACACAGGCACAGTTAAATACAACGCTCCTACAGATGCAATCTTTGTTACAAGCGAGTTGAATCTTGCAAAAGGACAGACTGCCGGCGACGGCTCATCACCCATGACTCCCATGACCGACCTTACAGCGGCAGTTACTGCGGCAAGCGGTGAAAAGATAGTCGTAATCTGCGGTCCCATCTACTTAAAATCTACAACCGTTCTTCCAGCAACCGCTTCAAAAACGGTTATCACATCGACCTACATGGGCATAGACTACCGCGACTTTGCAGATGCGCGCATCGAGCTTTCCGCAGGACTCCGCGCCTCATGCGAAACGGTAATCGAAAACGTGACATTCCTCTCGGTTGAACGCTACACCTTCGTCAGTGCCGAGGGCAACAGGCTTACCATAGGCGAGGGCGTTGAGTGTAAGCTTTACCCCGGCAAACGCATTGAGCAGTACCCCACGCTTGTAGGTGGCAGCCATGCAAAAACCGAGTATATCCGCAATGTAAACCTCACGGTTAAAAGCGGCACTTGGGGCGTTCTTTCAGGCGCGTCATATCACCCCTCCGATACGGACACCACTGCGTACAAAATCACGGGCAGCGTTTACGTCTACGTTATGGGCGGCACATTTACCGAGGGCGTTTACCTCGCAGGCAGAGCCGACCTCAACGACGGCGCAAGACTCTACATTTTAGACGGTCTGTTTGAATGTCCTATCTACGGCAGCCATGACTCCGATACCTCGATTAAAGGACATCTCCGCTTCTTCTTTGAGGGCGGCGAGTTCCACGGCGATATCAGCCGTTCCAAGGACGGCAGTGCTGTTGGCAAATACTTTACAATCAACATGGCAAACGGCAATTTTGACCGCGTAAGCACTATCATCTGCGCAGGTGGCAACCTCAACGTTTCGGAAAATGTAGACCTCAACGCCGAAATTGTTGGCGAAGCAACGTTTACAAACCCGATTGCGGGCTACGCAGACCCGTCTGTTGTTTACCATGACGGCTATTACTACTACACATTTGCAAAATCATACCTCTCGCAGCCTGCTATTTACATGGCAAAGGCGGCAAACCTCTGCGACATCGGCAAGGTTGAGCCCTTTGTAATCTGGTCGCAGGCAGAGAGCGGCGAAGGCAGCGATATTGAAGATGTATGGGCACCGCAGCTCTACCTTATTGACGGCACCTGGTACATCTACACCACATGTGATGTTGGCATGGCAAGCGATGTTTCAAGCCGCCGTATGCCACGCATATGGAAAGGCACAACAACCGCTCCCGACGGCGAGTATGAGTATGTGGGTACATTTACAAATCTTGATGCCAATGTTGAAAGCTATCTCTCACCAAGAATTATCAACTATGGCTCCAAGATGTACTTTGTTTGCGGCGGCTTCTACAGAGCCGAGGATGCTACAAACCAGCACATTCAGCGTCTTTTCCTCTGCGAACTTTCGGATGCAACCACAATGGCAGGCGCAATGACCGTAATTTCCACTCCGAAATACGACTATGAGGCAGGCATTATGGAAGGTCCGTTCCCCGTAACATCGCCAAATGGCACGCTTTATCTGCTCTTTGCGGCAGGTCATACCCGCACTGATGAATACTGCACGGGTATCATGCGCTTCAACGGCACAGATAGCGATAGCCTGACCGATGCATCCAAGTGGGAAAAATTCGCCGAGCCGCTTCAGTTTGCAAGCTATGAAAACGGCGTTTACTCGCCGGGTGCAATGGTTATCACCACCACACCAAGCGGCGACAAGTATCTTGCGGTTTACCACGCAAAGGAATATCACTACTCGGCATACACCATGCGCCGCATGTACATGCAAGAGCTTACCTTTGTAAACGATTTTCCGACAATTGCAGACCCGCAGCCGACAGATACCGTATTTGCAATTGCGCTTAACCCAATGCCGCTTGCAAGCCGCATCACGGGAAGTCCCAAAATGGGTACGGTTAAACCGTCAAACTACGGACCGTATTATAACGAAACCGTTTACATCTCAAATCTCGCCCTCGGCGATGCAAACTCCGACGGAAACATCACGATTATTGATGCACTCCGTGCAATCAAGTTCTTCGTGGGCGAAAAGGTTGACGGCTTTGACTTTGTCCACTGCGACTTTGACAAAAACGGAAACCTTGGCGCCATAGATATTCTGAATATCGTAAAACTTGCACTTGATTAAATAAAAAAAATCGGTATCGCAATGCGATACCGATTTTTTTATTTCTGCTGTTCAAATTTAAAATACTGATAGAGATTACACGGAATCATACCGTTGTAAAGCTTACGCACCTTGTCTGCGCGCTTACCGTAGAGCCGCTCAAAGCGTTCTGACGACGTAAGCACATATACCTGCCACGGCGCCAGCGAGCGGAAATGTCTGCCAATCTGTGTGTAAAGCTGCTCAACCTCCGCCATGCTGCCAAGTCGCTCGCCGTAAGGCGGATTGCAAACAATAGTGCCTCTCCTGCCGCCGGTGCGGATAGTACGCGCATCCGCAACAAACGTGCGAACAATGTCGCCTACACCTGCGCGCTCGGCATTGTCAGCCGCAAGCTGCACCATGCTTTCGTCAATATCCGATGCATATGCCTCAAACGCGGTCGGACGTATCGCCGCGCGAGCCTCCTCGCGAGCTTCTGCCCAGATTTCGGGCGGAGTGATTGCAAACTCCTCTGCCGCAAAGCGGCGAAAAAGTCCGGGCGCCTGATTCTTCATTATCATCGCCGCCTCAATTGCTATTGTTCCACTGCCACAAAACGGGTCCCACAAGAGAACGTTTTCGCGCGGACGCGAATTGAGTGCAAGCGCCGCCGCAAGCGTTTCGCGAAGCGGAGCCGCGCCAGCTATGGCACGGTAACCGCGCTTGTGAAGCGCAACGCCCGAGGTGTCAATCATAAGAGTTGCAACATCTTTCAAAATGAAAAACTCAATTTGATATTTCGTTTTGGTTTCAGGGAACCAGCACATGCCGTACTCGTTGTCAAGACGCTGTGCAACCGCTTTTTTGACGATGCTCTGACAGTCGGGAATAGAAAAAAGCTTGCTCTTTACCGAATGTCCCTTAACAGGAAACGCATCCTCCCTACCGATAAATCTTTCCCACTCGATAGCCTTTGTTCCTTCAAAAAGCTCACCGAAGGTACGCGCACGGAAGGTGCCCATCTTTATATAAAGACGCTCCGCACAGCGCAACCATATGTTACAGCGCGCCACGGCGCGCTCATCTCCGATAAAAGTAACTCTGCCGTCAATAGTTTCTGTACGGCGATAGCCCAGACGGTCTATTTCCTCCCCAAGGAAATGTTCAAGACCGAACAGACAGGTTGCTACAAATTCAATTTCCATCATTTTGTGCGCCACTCCGCCTTGCCTGCAAGCCCCGTGACTTGCTTCCCTGACGGCGATGACGCTTCCCCCAAATAAATCTAACTAAACTTTCCTATTTTTTGTTCAGTTGTTTAAGCTCCTCCATAAAGGTAGCTACATCCTTAAACTCTCTGTATACCGATGCAAAACGCACGTATGATACTGCATCAAGCTTTTTAAGCTTTTCCATGATGATTTCGCCGATTTCGGTGGTGGTGATTTCGGCGCGGAGTGAGTTTTGAAGCTCACTTTCAATTTCAAGCGCGAGTGCCGCCGTGTCAACGGGGCGTTTTTGGCACGCCTTGATAAGACCGCTTTCAAGCTTCATACGGTCAAAAAATTCCTTTGTGCCGTCTTTTTTAATGACGACAATCTGCACCGAGTCGATAACCTCGTAGGTTGTAAAACGGCGCTTGCACTCAAGACATTCGCGACGGCGGCGTATACTGTTGTTGTCGCTAACGGGGCGCGAATCAATTACCTTACTTTCCTGATATCCGCATCCTGGACATTTCATTTGAAAAAATCCTCCTTGATGTCAAAAAACACAATATCTTGTATCACTTTATTATATCATACATATATAGCGTTGTAAATAGGATAGCAAAAATAAATAATCAAAATTGTCCTCTCATATTTTCCATGACTTTTTCATATCCATGTAGCAAACAAAGTATTTTCGGAGGAAAACTATGACAAATAACATTTACGAACAGATAGCAAAGAGGACAAACGGCGATATTTACATCGGCGTTGTAGGTCCCGTGCGCAGCGGAAAATCCACGTTTATAAAGCAGTTTATGGAAAAAGCAGTATTGCCGGGCATTGAGGATGAAAATGCGCGTGCGCGTGCGCGCGATGAGCTGCCACAGTCGGCAAGCGGCAAAACGGTGATGACCGCCGAGCCGAAATTCGTTCCCGAAAACGGCGCAAGAATCAAAACCTCCGGAGGCATGAAAATGAACGTGCGCCTTGTGGATTGCGTAGGCTACATCGTAGATGGCGCGCAGGGGTTTGAAGAAAACGGCGAGCCGCGCATGGTAAACACCCCTTGGAGTGACGAAAAAATGGAGTTTTCTGCCGCGGCACGTCTGGGCACGAACAAAGTTATGCGCGAGCACTCTACAGTGGGGCTGGTCGTCACCACAGACGGCAGCATCGGCGAAATTGCACGCGAAAGCTACGCAGCCGTCGAGGGCGAGGTTATCGCCGAGATGAAAAAATACGAAAAGCCGTTTGTAATACTTGTAAACTCGACCAATCCCAATTCCGAGTCGGCTCAAAAACTCGGACATTCGCTTGAAAAAAAATACGACGTCCCCGTTGCGCTTGTAAACTGTGCCGAGCTGTCAAGCGAGGATATCGAGGGTATTCTTTCGCTTTTGCTGCTTGAATTTCCCATAAGCCGTATCAACATCGACATGCCGCAGTGGGTTTGCGCACTTGATTCAGGCCATCCACTGCGCGAAAGCATTTACAACGGCGTAAAAAACACAGCAGAAGCGCTTGAAAAAATGGGCGAGGTGCGCCGCGCGTTTGAAATGGGCATGGGCGAGGGCGTAGGCGCGTATTTCGAGGACGTAGAAACCAACCTTTCAAACGGTGAAGCCACGGTTAAACTCTCGGTTCCGCGCGAAAAGTATTTTGAGGTGCTGGGCGAGCTTTCGGGCGTTAAAATATCAAACGATGCCGAGCTTTTTGACGTATTTAAAACCCTTGCCGCGGCAAAAGCAAGCTATGACAAGGTTGCAGATGCGCTTTGCGACGTGGAACGCAAGGGCTACGGCATCGTAATGCCGTCGGCAGACGAGCTGACGCTCAAGGAGCCGCAAATAGTCAAACAGGCAGGCGGCTACGGTGTCCGTCTGCGTGCCGGCGCAAAATCCATTCACATGATAAAAGCCGATATCGAAGCCGAGGTCAATCCAATCGTTGGCAGTGAAGCGCAGTCGGAGGAGCTTGTGCGCTCAATCACCGCTTCACTCGGCGACGCTCCCGAAAAAATCTGGGATACCAACATGTTTGGCAAGTCACTTTACGAGCTTGTAAACGAGGGGCTTCGCACAAAGCTTGCACACATCCCCGAGGATGCACAAAAGCGACTCTCCGAAACGCTTGAGCGCGTAATCAACGAAGGAAGCGGCGGACTTATCTGCATTATACTATAATACCTAAAAAATCCTTGTCGGGATTAATCCCCGACAAGGATTTTTTATAAAAATACGGAAAAACATTAAACTTTATGTTATAATGATAGTATCACTCAAAAAGGAGACGGAAAGTGAAGGACACCATCCGAATCATACATATGGGAGATTTACATCTCGACTCTCCCTTTTCCTCGCTCAGCGTTGACAAGAGCGAGATCCGCCGCCGCGAGCTTCGCGCGACGTTTACATCAATCATGTACTACATAAAAGAGGTTGCCGCCGACATCGTGCTGATTTCGGGCGACCTTTTTGATGACGGATACGCCACCGCCGAAACGGTGGAACTGCTTTGCAAGGAATTTGCGGCTCTGCCCGACTGCCGCTTTGTTATTGCCCCTGGCAACCATGACCCATACACGCGCGGCAGCCTTTACGCATCGCAAAAACTGCCCGAAAACGTCTGTGTTTTCCACACCGAGGGGCTTTCGCGCTATATCTTTGAGGACCTCAACACCGAGGTTTACGGCTGGGCATTTTGCTCGTCGTCACTCGCCGAAAGTCCGCTTGCTGGCAGAGGTTGCGAGGGTAACGGGCGGCTTCACCTTGTTTGCGGACACTGCGACATGTCAAATCCGCTTTCAACCTACTGCCCCGTGACCAAAGACGATGTTGTGCGCTTTGGCGCGCATTACAACGCATTTTCACACATACACAAAAACCCCGAGCTTTGCAGTGAAAACGGCGTTATGTGGTCATACTCCGGCTTTGTAGAGGGGCGCAGCTTTGACGAGTGCGGCAAGGGCGGCATCTACTACATCGAAGCAAAGACCTCCGGCGATTTTGCACTTACCGTCAAGCGCAAAAACATTGCACGCCGCCACTACGAGTGGGAAAAACTTGATGTAAGCGGCGCGGCAACGATAAACGATATTGCGGATAAGATTGACGCGCTTATCAAGGAGAAAAAATACGGCGAGGAAACACTGCTTCGCGTAACTCTTTTCGGCGCTGTTGCGCCGTCGGTGGAAAACCTCGTGCGTCTTGAGGGAGCGGTGCGCGGCATTTTTTCACTTGAGATTGAGGACAGGACAAGCCCAACCTTTGACGGCGGTCTGCTTGAAAAGGACATGACGATGCGCGGCGAGCTTTACCGCGAGCTGCTCCCGCTTTTGACCGGCGGCACTCCGGAGGAGCGTGCCACTGCATCTGCTGCGCTGAAAATCGGACTTGCGGCGCTTGAGGGCAGAAATATTACAGATTAAAGAGATTGAAATGAGAATAGAAAAAATACATATCGACTCCTTTATGGGCAGCCGCG
>JAZNOM010000142.1:0-7288 GCA_045580835.1 Eubacteriales bacterium | reverse complement strand
CGTATGGTCAAGCTTTGCTTGCCATACGGTTCTTTGCTTTGTTATAACTGCAGTTGTCAGAGCGTGATAAATTTGCAAAATTTGATAAAATATCCACTCAAAAGCGAGGCTTTGCACCTATAAAATACCGTTTTTAGAGATATTCTAAGCCAAAATCCACACTTTTGACGTGGGTTGGTGGAGGCTCGAGGGCGCGATACACGGCAATTCCACGCTGCCCACTCAAAATTACAAATAAATCGCCTTATAAGTTTACTGCTCTGTAAAGGAAAGTTACGATTTGTGCACGTGTGCAAATATTTTCGGGTGAGAATGTGTTATAACTTGTGCCCGAGGTTATCCCATTCTTGAAAGCCCACGAAACCGCACTTATCAACGTAGTGCCATTAATCTCATGTGCATCCTTAAACTGCGTAGTCCAAACAACGAAAGGTGAACCTGCGTTTTTCCACAAATATATAACCGTATCACCTCTGGTGCAAGGTGTATGCGGAGCGAATGTCGTTCCGCCAACCATTCCCTTATTATATGCCCAGATTGATGACTCATAGTAGTAATCGGTGGGCTTAACATCGGTAAACGGATTTGTACCGGTCTGCTTGGGTGAGCCGTTTGCGCGGAACATAAACGTGATTATCTGCGCACGTGTGCAAGTGTCATCGGGGGAGAAAGTTGTTGACGTTGTACCTGCCGTTACTTTTTTATCAACCGCCCACTGCACCGACTCTGCAAACCAGTTATTTGTCATTACATCGGTAAACGTGCCGACGTTTTTAACAACCACTTCTGCATTTTGTGTAACCGAAGTCTTTGCAACCTTTTCGTCGGGATTCCACTTAAGTGTAGGTCTGCCAAGTGCGGAGTTTTTCTGCCATGCATCGCCTGATACGTTTGTGCCGCCTTCTGTTGCGCATCCTACAACGTACTTATTGGGATTTGCCTCTGTGTATATCTTTGCAAATCTGCCAACAACATGCGATACTATCAAATCAGTACCGAGATTGCTTTGCGAATCACCGGTAAGCTTGCCCGTATTATAGCATCTGTAGGCGTATACGTCCCAGCCTGAATAGCAGACAATACCCGAGACGGCGTTTGCGGTAATATCACCGGTGTTGTAGCAGTCGTAGAAGGAGTTGGTAGAGGTGTTTTCGTAGCCGTAAATACCGGGGATATTGTACATATACGCATTGGAAACGATGCCTGCGGCATAAGAGTTTGTCCAGCTTTCACCGTGAACAAAGCCCACGGTAATATCACCCGTGTTATAGCACTCTCTTATCTGAGAGCCGCCGATACAAGCCCCCGCAATGCCGCCTGCATGAGGCTCGGAATGAATGGTGTTTTTAGTGTTGACCGTAATATTTGAGGTGTTATAGCAACGGTATATATCGCCTGTATGTTCACCGATAAGTCCGCCAACCAAAATATGATGGATTCCGTTGCCATATCCCTTTTCAACCGTGCCAAGGTCAATATTGATTCTACCGCCAGCACTGTAGCAGTTATCAAGATAACTGCCCGTGGAGTCGCCCGCGATAGAACCAACGTACATATCAAACATCGCGGGGAGCGTGTCGTATTTTATATCTATGGTATAGTTTATCATACCAAGGTTTTTAATTGAGGCTTCACCCGTGTAAAGGCGACCGAACAATCCGTAATATCTAAAGTTTCCGGTTTCAGCCATGTAAAGCTCTTTGGAATCAATCTTGATGGTCATACCCGAGATTACGTGACCGTTTCCGTCAAGGCTGCCGGTAAAGGCACTGCCGCCGTAGTGAGCTTTATTTATGTCGCCACCGAGAGTACCATATGCGGGAGTGCCGCCTATAGGAACCCAGTTACCCCAACTTGAAAGGTCGATATCCGCAATCAACTTATAGTGCTTGGAGGGAGCCTTACGCATTGCGTTAAGCTGCTCTGCGTTTTCAATAAGATACGGGTTTTCAAACGAACCGTCGCCGCCCGCAAACTTAAACGGTGTCTCCTTGGACGTGCCGGGTGCCCCCTCGAAATAGTTTACGTGCTCGGTAATCTCAACGCAAGCGGCAGGAATAAATCCGTCACCTATTCGGTACCATTTGCCCAAGACGCCGGGAATCTCATCCGAAAAATCAAGATCCTTGATATAAATAACATCGCCGTCCTTGAGTCCTTTGGAAATTGGATATCTCTCAATCACGGGATATTTATATATATTTGCGATATTTGCCTCAGGAGGACAAATGATTTTTCCCTTTGCAACGTACGTATCGTACTTACCAAGGTACATATGGTTGAGCAAATATTCCTCCATCTCGGGGGTGATTTTAGCAAGCTCCTCTTTTCTGTCCTCGGGAATACCAACGAAATTATAGAATTTAGCAACGATGGTTTTCTTATCAAAAGAAAGCATCACCGCGCCGGTATTCTTGTCCTTTTCATTGATTTTCACGGTACTTGCAAAGGAATAATTGCCCTTTGCGTGGTATGTAACCGTTGTGGTAAACCACGAGTAAAGCTCATCTGCTATGGGTTTATCGTATTCAACGGTTGCATAGTATGAGGTTTTATCAATAGCCACACTTCCCTTGCCGCTTGAATCGGGTTCGTCCTTCGAAAGTGAGGGGGCTTTCTCGTATTCCACGTAGATTGGAAAAGCGTCAACGGAGGTAATAGCCTCTTCGCTTGCAACGGGTTCTTTAAGCTTTGCAAAAGTTGCGTAAAAAGTTACGGACGTTGCCGGTCTTGGATTCTTGTAATCATTATATTTATAGAAATACGTTTTGCCGCCGTTTATTGTGAAGGTGCTGTCGGCGAAAACAAAGAATCGGTTTCCCTGACTTAAATCCATCTCCACGGTAACGTATGCAGAGTAATTGACGCCCGCCTTAAAGCAACCGTTAACGTCAAGCTCGCCCTTCCATTCTACTTTAACCTCGGGCTTTGTATAAGGCGTTGAGCAGATACCCGTCGTATTAGGTTTTTCACCAACCTCCGGCCAAGTAACCTCGCACTTTGCCGCGTGAAGCTGGTCATACATGATCTTGTTGCCACTTTCATCAAGCACATACGGAAGTATACATTCCATTTTTACGTTTTTGGTATTAAGCACGTAGCTGAGTTTACCGGAAGGATATCCGTTTACGGTGTAATCTTTAAAATTACCGACAAATATTTTGTCAAGTCCTTTTTTTACACCGAGGTCAACATGTACCTCATACATTTCGCCTGCCTTAAAGCAGCCGTTCTCGTCAAAATTGCCCTTCCACTCAACGCTCTTTACATAAGAACTTGCCGTTTCAGGCAAAGTCGCAGTTGTTGAAGGCTTTTCACCTAAAACCGGTTCGGCAATAGAAACTGTTGCCTTGCTTATGTCTGCGGCGAAAGCAACAGTTGTAAAAGCAACTGCCAAAATACAAATGCAAATCAATGATATAAAAAGTCTTTTCATATATATGACCTCCGCATATTGAAATTTGAATATAATATGATATAACGATGATACATCCGTACACTAATATACGATGCAACAGTTTTTCACACTCATGCTACTTTTCTTCATTTTCAATGCGACGACCGTCACATCATTTTTTCTGTTTACATTTTATCACATACTTCATATTTATGCAACAAAATTTACAAATCGACAGTATTCAGCGTCACCCTCCCCCAACGTATTGACGCAGAAGTGGGCGGTGTCGGGGGATGTGTACTTTTCACTTCTGCGGTAATTAATTGATATGGCAACAACAGATATATCTAAAATCCTCAAAAACACCTGTTGAAAATTGAGGCTAAGACGGATTTTGCGACCGTGATGGCAAGGATAGCCATATAGTCGAGGACGCGAAAGGTGGCAGTTACACGCCGCCTCCAGTCAGTCTCGCGTCCAGCGGGAAATAAATAAGTCAAATCCCCCTGCTTAATACGGCAGGGGGATTTGACTTATTTAAACTCATCTACAAAATATGCATTGGAGTCCGCACGCATACCATGCTTATCCACGACAGTAAAACGAACATATATTGCATCATCGGGAATATTAAAACTTGCAGATGTAAGTCTTTTGCCTTTCTCACGGATAGCTACAAAAGAACGGCGACATCCGCAATGCATTATGATACGCTGTGCCGCTGATGTTTTTATAACCGCTTTACCATCTTCATAATAGAGTTCCTTAATTTCGGGGCCCATTGAGGCATAAAAATTACCCTTCACAAGAGCATCGGTTATCGCCGTATATGTAAGTTCCGGTGATTTTATCACAGTAAATGCGCCGAATGAATCACATTTAGGGCTGTCTAGTGGATAGCCGTTATGATTATCGTCTGCACCGATGCAGAAAATGCGGTTACCTGTACGTAAGATATCATCATAAATATTACCGTTTACTTCTTCATATCCCGCGTTAAGTGAGCTATAGTTATATATTTCCATCGCATGCATACCGTCATAATTTGCATAATCGTGGTAATCATCAAGCGACCATGTGGGATGATTGTATATAACAAAATATCCATTCTCACGAGCCGAGTGCATGATATCGCTTACACATTCGGGAGAATGAACGCGCTCGTAGTCACAAAGGCTCTCGTCAATAACCGCCTCTGCTCTTTTGGAACGCATATTTCCTTTTACATATTTTGAGCGATGATATGCAATCTGCAAAAGATTATCCGGAGAAAGTGCAATAAGATTGATATGCGTTTTCTTTGACCGTGACACAGGCTCGGTGTTTGAATGAATCTCAAGTTCATAGCCATGAAGCGCAATAAAGTTTTTATCGCAGAGTTCTGTATGCGGCAAAATCAAATAGTGATCTGTATATGCGACAACGGAATACCCCCTGTCCATATACTCTTTTTTCACCTGCTCGGGGGTGAGTTTTCCATCCGAGCAGGTGGTATGGCAATGTAAATTTGCTTTGTAGAAAGCCCCATCCTTAGGGAGCAAAAAGTGTTTCATACTATTATTTAACAATTAATTTAAACACATGGATTACATCCGCGAGATTCATTCTTCCGTCACCGTTAACGTCTCCGTTTTCGATGGTTTGATCATTAACAATTACACGGATAAGAGCTAAAACATCCGTGATAGCAACTATACCATCACCATCGATATCGCCGACAAGAATCTTTTCTTCAGAAACTGTAACAGTTGCACTTACAGGAGTTGCCACAACCGACTCGC
Source organism: Eubacteriales bacterium (assembly GCA_045580835.1). GTDB lineage: Bacteria > Bacillota > Clostridia > Oscillospirales > CAG-272 > UMGS902. Next base: position 2,110 of record JAZNOM010000142.1, on the reverse strand, counting down.
AGTTTTCATTATAAACCTCGGATGCAGTAAGCTCGAATACATAGTCGCCTACATAAACTGTATCGGCTATAGAATATGTAAGCGTGAGATTTGTGCTGATACAAGCATTTGCACCGGTAGCACTGAGAAGAGTAAGTACGCAAGGCTCGGTTTCGGATGCGTTTACATAAAAGCCGCTAGTTTCGGGGAGTTTTGTGCCCATAAGCGTAAAGCCCTCGGGAGCAGTTACGTTTATCTGTGCCGCCGCAATTGCAGATGCATTTACCGAAAGAGTAACGCTTACTGTATCGCTGCTTGTCGTGGCACGGGAAAGCTCGAAACGAGTATCGCCCGAAACCGTTTCAAAAATTCCGCCGCATACAGTACACTCGTAACTGCCGTCTGCCTTTGCAAGATAGATATGAGTTGCATCGGCGCAGGAATAAGTATACTGCTCGGTATAGCTTCTGCCGCAGTAGCATGAGTAAAGAAGTGTTCCATTTTCCTCGGGAGTAGCCACGGCTGTAACCTTTGATGCGTATTCACACTCATCTGTAACATTCTCGCTTACTACCTTGAGTGCATCCGCCGCATTCTGGAAAGCAAGAGGTTCTACAACGGAAGCAAAGCTGTGCGTACTGTAGTTCATTTCAATATTCATAGGCACGCTATTGGTTGCGAAAGTGCCGTATGCATAGAAGGTAAACGAACATCTTATCGGTACGGTTCTTCCTTGTGCCGCAGTTGAAACATTGATAGTTGTATTCTCGGCATTGCGGATGTAGTAGTTTGATCCAATATATGAGTTGTCAAAGAAATTGAGCGTTTGCTTTTTAAGAATTGCAGTAGACTCTGCATAAGCTACGTTATAATCACCTGTTCTGCCCTTGTCAAGCTTGGTTGAACCGTAAAGATTTACGGTAGTTTCGCAGTTGTCTACGGGATTATTTTTATACTTGCCCGATGTTGACATAGTATAAAGTACGCCTATATCTGCATTTGTTGCATTAAGTGCCGCGGTCTTGTTTGAAGTGCTTACACCGTCTGCACCAAATGTGTTACCGAGATAAATATATGCATAAAAACGGTCAACATAGCGTACGCCGGATGCAGTATGTCTTTGACTTGTTCCCTCGGTTATTGTTACGGTTGCAGACGCAGCTTCGGTATCGTTTTCGGTAATACCGCAGCAACCCAAAACGATACTTGCGGTTGCCTTGTCATAAGGCTGAACTTCGCCGAAAGTGGTATCGTTCCACATACATTCAAAGGTATATACCGATCTGCCGCCGAAACTGATTTTATCAAACTTTGTAGCACCGCCAAGCGTGATTACAACATTTTTCGATGTTGTAAATCCGCCGTATTCGCCCGCATTGTCAGAGCCACTGATGGTTATCTCTTTTGTATACAGAGGAAGTTCAAGGTCGCTGTTAAGTGTATATGTACCGCAAATAACTACTGTACCGCCGACATTGGCAATGCGGCTGACCGCTTCCTCTACTGTTGCAACCGCCTTTTCTGCAGCGGTGCCGTCAAGGGCGTTGTTACCGCTTTGGGATACATAGAGTACGGGAGGAGTTGTCTGCTCTACATTTACACCGCAAGCGGTGCAGGCAAAGAAGTATTTTTCGTCTGCATACTGCCATGTGAAGTTTTCGCTTACATGATTGGTACTGTCAACTGCATCGCCTCTTTTTGTCATATCTGCGATGAGTTCTCTGCAATCGAAGCAGTACCATGTATAAACGGTAGTATTTGCACAGTCTGCCGCAACGGTTTCACGCCATTCACCGCTTTCGTGCTCGCATGCAGTGGAAGCACCGCAGTTATCGCAAATTGTATCTTCGTCTGCGTCGGGATGTGCACCGTTTACCTTAACGCAATAGCGCTTGTAGGGCTGAACGTTCTCTGCACCTACAACTATAGCCGCAAATTCTTCTGCACCATCTACTCTTTCATCTGCATATACATTAACGGTGTAGTCACTGCCGCGGTAAATCAGGTTTCCTGCATCGGTGGTTGCCGCCCCCTTTACTACGATGTCAATATCAAAACGTCCGCTTGCGCTTGAAGCATGGGTAACAGGGCAAAAACTGTTGATGTTATCTACTGTACCGTCGATAATTAT
>JAZNOM010000141.1:0-7604 GCA_045580835.1 Eubacteriales bacterium | reverse complement strand
GCAAGCGGAACAAAAGATATCATGCTTGCACACCTTTCGGGTGAGAACAATGCGCCTGATGTTGCGCTTGAGTGCGCAAAATGTGTTTGTGGCGATTGCAATATTTGCATTGCAAGAGAGAGCGAACCGACGAGGTTGATTTAGCATGTTTAAAATAACAATAATTTCTGTCGGCAATATGAAAGAAAAATACTTTGCCGAGGCTATTAAAGAATACGAAAAACGCATTTTCGCATACGCCGAGGTGCGCGATATAAACCTTAAAGAAGAAAACCTTGACAACCTGCGCGAGGGCGACATTGCGGCGGCACTTGAAAGAGAGGGCAAAGCCATTTTGGACGCCATTCCCGCCCGTGCATACAAGGTTGCGCTTTGCGTTGAGGGCAAGTCGCTTTCAAGCGAAAAGCTTGCCGAGCTTGTCACATCTGCAAAGGACACGCAGGGCGAAATCTGCTTTATCATTGGCTCAAGTCACGGGCTTTCACCAAAGGTCAAAGCCGCGTGCGACTACCGTCTTTCGGTGTCTGCACTCACCTTTCCGCACAGACTGATGAGAGTTATTTTAACCGAAGCAATTTACAGAGCTTTATCCATTGCCAATGGCGGTAAATATCACAAGTAAGGAGGAAACCACATGACACACAAAACGCGCGTAGGCGTTATCGGTGCAGGTCACGCAGGCATTGAAGCCGCGCTTGCATGCGCAAGACTCGGACTTGACACCGTGCTTTTTACAATAAATCTCGACTCTGTGGCAAACCTCCCCTGCAATCCGTCAATCGGCGGCACTGGCAAAGGTCACCTTGTTTTTGAGATTGACGCGCTCGGCGGCGAAATGGGCAAAGCGGCTGACAAGGTTACTCTCCAAAGCCGCACGCTTAACCTCGGCAAAGGCGCGGCAGTTCACTCAAAGCGCATCCAAGCCGACCGCGCAAAGTACCGCGCCATAATGAAGCACACGCTTGAAACTACGGACAATCTGCGCCTTATCCAAAGCGAAATTGTAAAAATCGAAACCGCAGAAGAAAACGGCAAGCAGAGAATATGTGCGCTTATCACCTCTCTCGGCGAAAAATGGGAGGTTGACGCGGCGATACTCTGCACGGGAACTTACCTTTCGAGTGAGATTTTCGTAGGTGACATATCCTACAAGAGCGGCCCTGACGGACTTATGGGCGCGGAGGGACTCTCTGACTCCTTGCGCGAAAAAGGCGTAACGCTCATGCGCTTTAAAACGGGTACTCCTGCGCGTGTAAAGCGTGCAACCATTGACCTTTCACGCCTCGAAGTGCAACCTGGCGAAGAAGAAATCACCCCCTACTCTGTCGAAACAGATGAGCATACCTTCGACAATCTTTCGCAAATTCCCTGCCACATTGTATACACCAACCAAAAAACCCACGATATCATAAAATCCAACATCACTCGAAGCGCGATGTACTCGGGCAAAATTCACGGCACGGGCCCACGCTACTGCCCATCGATTGAGGACAAGCTCACGCGATTTGCCGACAAGGAGCGCCACCAGCTTTTCGTCGAGCCGATGGGTGAAAATACCGAGGAAATGTACATCCAAGGCTTTTCAACATCACTTCCCACCGATGTTCAGTATGAAATGCTCCACTCGCTTGACGGCTTTGAAAAAGCCGAAATCATGCGCTACGCATACGCAATAGAGTATGACTGCGTTGACCCGACAGAGCTTTATCCAACCCTTGAGTTTAAAAACATCTCCGGACTTTACGGTGCAGGGCAGTTCAACGGAACGAGCGGCTACGAAGAAGCCGCCGCGCAGGGACTTGTTGCAGGCATCAACGCGGCAATGAAAATACTTGGCAAGGAGCCGCTTGTCTTAACTCGCGCAAGCTCATATATAGGTACGCTTATCGACGACCTTGTAACCAAAGGCACAAACGAGCCGTACCGCATTATGACCTCACGCAGCGAATACCGCCTTATTCTCCGTCAGGACAACGCCGATGAGCGACTCACGCCCTACGGTCACCGTGTCGGACTTGTTTCGAACGAGCGTTATGCCGCTTTTCTCGAAAAGCAAAAGCAAATTGAGGACGAAATCAAGCGAATTGAGTCCACAAACCTCGGTCCGAGCGAAAAGCTGAATGCACTGCTCCGCGAGCATGGCTCAACCGAGATTACAAACGGCGTAAAGCTTTCGGATTTGCTTCGCCGTCCCGAACTCTCTTACGAGATTTTAGCCGCGGTTGACGAAAACCGCCCCGCACTTTCCCGCGCGGTTCAAAAAAGCGCAGAAATACGCATAAAATATGAGGGATATATCCGCCGCGAGCTTTCCGAGGTTCAAAAGCTTTCAAAACTTGAAGAAAGAAAAATTCCTGCCGATATCGACTACGATAAAATCAGCGGACTACGCATTGAAGCGCGTCAAAAACTGCAAAAAATCCGTCCGCTCTCAATCGGTCAGGCAATGCGCATTTCGGGTGTAAACCCTGCCGATATTTCGGTGCTTCTTATCCGCCTTTCAGGAGATAAAAATGAACAAAACTGAAGTTGTATTAAATAAAGAAGAATTTGCAAGCGAATACCGCCGCATCTTTGCAGAAAATAAGCTTGACGAGTTTATCACAGATGAGCTTTGCGACAAGTTTTACGCTTTGACCGAGTATATGCTTGCGCAAAACGCAGTGATGAACCTCACCGCGATTATCGAGCCGAGCGAGGTTATTTTAAAGCACTATGCCGACAGTTTAACCGTTTCAAAATACATCGAGAGCGGCAAAACCGTTATAGACGTAGGCTGCGGCGCGGGTTTCCCCTCGCTTCCGCTTGCTATTGCACGCCCTGACATTAACATCACCGCCATCGACTCCACCGACAAGCGCATCGTATATGTGCGAGAGTGTGCGGCGCGGCTCGGACTTGCAAACCTCACTGCCGTAACCGCGCGTGCAGAGGACGCGGCGGCTGGGGAAATGCGCGGAAAATACGACTACGCGACAGCGCGCGCCGTTGCAAGGCTCAATATTTTAGCCGAGTACTGCATACCGCTCTTAAAGGTTGGCGGCGTATTTTTGCCGATGAAGGCAAAAAGCGGCAAAGAAGAGATGGAAGAGGCGAAAAATGCGTTTGACACGCTTCACGGCGAGGTAGTATTTTTCGATAATTTCACACTTGTCGATACAAAAAGCGAGGGTGAGCCGCAATCGCGAATGATTGCAGGCATCAAAAAATGCGCTCCCACCGAAAAAATTTATCCAAGAAATAACTCACAAATCAAGAAAAAGCCGCTGTAAAGAGCGGCTTTTTTCTTTTTTCTTTTGCAAATGCCGCGCGTGTATACGCTTTTGCCGAAAAATCGGCAAAAGCCCTTTGGAAAAGACACGCGCTTTTTCTTTTTTTATTTCCCTTGTGAAAAGGTATCATGTCAGCACGGAGGAAATAAAAATGAATATATTACAAAACGTTTTACCCAAAATCGGACTTTTAAAAGACACATCTCTTGACCGTGTACATAAAATCGAAGTCAGCCGCATACTGCCAAACCCTGCGCAGCCGCGCAAATTTTTTGACTCAAACGAAACGCTCCGCCTTGCCGACAGCATACGGCTTCACGGTATTTTACAGCCGCTTTGCGTGCGCAAGCCCGTTAGTTGCGGAAATATTGAGGATTTTGACGGAGTTTACGAGCTGATTTCGGGCGAGCGCCGCCTGCGCGCCGCAAAGTTGCTTGGACTTGCAGAAGTTCCCTGCATCATTATCGAAGCCGACAGTCTGAAGAGTGCCGAGCTTGCGATAATTGAAAATCTGCAGCGCGAAGACCTCAACATCTTTGAAGAAGCGTCGGCAATTGCCGCGCTTATAAACCTTTACGGACTGACGCAGGAGGAGGTTGCGGCAAAGCTATCATCAAGTCAATCTTATGTAGCAAACAAATTGCGGCTGCTCCGTTTTGACGAATTTGAGCAAAAAATGATAATTGAAAAGCGGCTGACCGAGAGGCACGCGCGAGCACTGCTTCGCATTGCGGATTTAAAAATGCGCCGCGCCGCACTTGAAACGATTGTAGAGCGCGGTTACAACGTGGCAGACACCGAAGGATTTGTGTCAAAACTGCTTGAGGACACATGCGCGGACAAACCAAAGTCGAAAAGCCGCACGGCTCTTGTAAAGGACATACGCCTTTTTTACAATACGCTTGACCGCGCAGTTGACATAATGAGGGGCGCAGGAATCAATGCAAGCGCAAGAAAACGCGACCTCGGCGACACATATGAAATTACCGTGAGAATACCGAAATGTAAGGAAGAGTGACGAAAAAATGTCAGAACCTTTTAAGGAAAGGTTCCGACACCTCCAAACCTTTTTGTAAAAGTTTATTAATAAATATTCTACAGTCATTCTTTGGTACTTTCTTCTTAAGAAAGTACGCCCTTCGTATTAACTTTTTTGCTTTTTTGTTAACTTTATGTTGGTTTTTGCGATTGGGTATTGCTTTTATTTTGTTGCAATGTTAAATTAGAAGTAAGAAAAACCTTGGAGGTAATTTTATGTACATCGTAAAACAAGGCAACAATTTTTCAATATCCGAATCAAACGAAAATGCAATAGTTAAACTTTCCGCGCCGATTATCGAAGAAAACGGCAAAGAATTTATCCTTTCTCCTGCCACAGAGGGCGAGGGATTTACAGGTCACGGCTTCAGCGCGACCGAGGCTGTTGAGGACTGCGGCGACGGTCTTTTCAAAGTAACCCGTACAATCAAAAACGAGGGTTATACCACTCGTATTGTAAAGGTTATTTTTGAAAGCGTAACCGAATATATCCCTGCAAAGTATCTCATCCCCTGCGTTAGCTACAACGGCAACAAGTTTGGCGAGGGTAACGAGCCGAAAGGTCTTTACCATGCAAACGGCGAGCCTTGGATTCACTCCTTTGAGCGCACTCCCATTCCCTCCTGCTCGCTCACCGAAACCAAAGACGTTTCTTTCTCGCTTTTCGCTTCTGCCGAAAACAAGGAGAGCATGGTTTCTTCCGTTTCCATGCGCTATGCGGATGATGACAAGAGAATCTCACAGCGTATCTATTGGCCCGTAACCGAGGCTCCCTTTACATATTACGAAAACGATAAATACAACGAGCCTCTTCACACATATATAACACTTAAGTACGGCGAAGAATTTACCGCCACCGTTTATATGCTCGCATCCGTTCCGATGTGGGAAAACTACGGTATCTGTCAGACCCTTGACCGCGTGCTTGAACTCTTCCCGTTTACTCACGGCAAGAGCCGCACTACAGATGAAATCTGGCGTCTTGGCATGGCGTACAGCCGTTTTCTTCAGATGGAATTCCGTGGCAAGCTTCTCTTCTCAAGCGGCATCCATCCCACCGAAAAGGGCCCGTACTTTGTCCCCCACTTTGAGATTGGCTGGTGTGGACAGAACATCATGAACGCGCGCATGCATGTTATCGAGTATCTCCGCACGGGCGAAAAAGCTCTCCTTGACAACGCTATCCGCGTTTGTGAAACATGGCTTGAAAAGCAGCATGAGAGCGGTCTTATCCTCGCTCACTGGGAGTGGTACACCGACGGTCTTAACTCCACCGTTCAGCCTCGCGACTACACAAAGTCTTGGGCAAGTAACGTAAGCTACAAGACCGGTTGGCTCCCCGAAACCTGCAACACCGCATGGGCAGGCTGCGAAATGCTCAAGATGTGGGATTTGCTCCGCGAAAACGGCATTGACCGCCCTGACTTTAAGGAATTTGCACTTAAGATTCTTGATTTCTTCTGCGACCACTACAGTGAAAAGTTTGCATTTGGCAAGGCTTGGGACTTTGACGGCAAGTGTGTTGAAGAAGGCGGCACAATAGGCGCGTTTGTAACAATGGCACTTACTGAGGCTTACAGAATTCTCGGCGACAAGAAGTATCTTGAATTTGCAGAAAAATCGCTCGACTTCTACATGGAGCGCGATGTTAACAACTTTATCTGCACCGCGGGCGCAATCGACTGCACCTGCGAGGACAAGGAAACCGCAGGCCCCGTTATCATGGCGGCGCTTGACCTTTATGAGTTCACAAAGGAAAAGAAGTATCTCGAATACGCGCTCAAAGCGTCCTACTACTTTGCATCATGGATGTACGCATATGACGGCTACTATGGTCCCGAAAAGGAATTTACAAAGTACGGCTACTATACAAGCGGCTCTACTGCCGTTTCCGTTCAGCACCCCGCGCTTGACCAGTGGGGCGAGCTTATGTGCTGCGAGTGGCTTCGCCTTGCAGAGTACACAGGCGACGAGCGTTGGCGTGACCGCGCGCTTATGATGTGGTACAACGCTACCCAGTGCATCGCTGACGAGAACAACCGCGTATTCCATGACAAGGTTCGTCCCATCGGCGCACAGAACGAGGCGTTCTATCAGGCGCGTTGGGGTCACCGCAAGGACTGCAACGAAAGCGGACATCTCAATGACTGGTGCGTTTCTTGGGTAAACGTGTTCAGACTCAATGTTCTTGACCGCTTGACAAGAATCAACGGCTATAAGGACAGAAGCTCACTTGAATAAAGTATAAAAACCTCCCGCGTTGCGGGAGGTTTTTTATTTCGTTTTTGCCTCCGTATATCGTAGGGGCGATTATTAATCGCCCGCTTATACAACATCTGATGGCGGCTAACGGGCGATTGATAATCGCCCCTACGGGTTTGATTGAATTTTTACCATATAAATCATTTAGGGTTTGGGTTATCCGTTAAACCTAAAATATAATCGGTTGAGGTATTGTACAGTTTTGCAAGCTTTATAACCATGGAAACGGGGATTTCTCTGACACCGTGTTCGTATCTTGCGTACACCCATCTATTACATACCAAATACTCTGCAACTTTTTGTTGTGTAAAGTCATGGTCGGCTCTCAAATCCCCAATTCGCTTAAAAAACATTAAAATCACCTCTTGACTTTAATGTTACCAAATGGTAGCATATTATCGTGATTATGTGCGCGTACGGACACTTTAATTCAAGAGGTGATTTTTATGTCTTTTACTGTATACAACAAAAGAAATGACGATTTAACGGATGCCGAATATTTGCAAATGGCAGAGGAATTTGCAACCAATAACAACATCTTTCATGGAATATATGACGAAGGCAACAGATACCGCGTAGATTTGTATTTTAACAAAACGGTGATAGATGATATTGACGGTTGGCTAAAATTACTGAATGCAAGCGATATTCATACAACATTCGCCGTTATGCCCGAAAAAATCTGCACAAAATGTTATCGTGCTAAAGGCGTGTAAATTAATGTTTATGAGCACTAAGCGAAAATGATTATCAAACCTGTAGGGGCGATTATTAATCGCCCGAAAAGCCGCCATTAGATGTTTTACAAACGGGCGAATGATATTCGCCCCTACGAATTTGTGCGTTCCAATTTACTGCGCTAAACATTAATTTACAACAAAAAATCCGCCCTAAGGCGGATTTTTTAATTATATTATACTGTCAAATCTCTTCTTGCGATTTCGTCAGCAGCCTTATTAATAAAGTCTGCAACAGTCATATCAACGGTTTCCTGCTTGCGGTTACGAACAGAAACGGTGCCGTTTGCTACCT
>JAZNOM010000140.1:0-5919 GCA_045580835.1 Eubacteriales bacterium | reverse complement strand
ATTTTTACAATACTCAACGTATCCAATTGAAAACAAAACTGACCCCCCTTGAAAAGAGAAGTCAGTATGTTGCTTAATATTTAATTCTACCTGGAAAATCCTTTTTTTGTACTGTCTGCATAATTTGGGGCAGTATACTTTTGGCATCGACCTTTTTATCATATTAAATTATACACATCGGGGAAAAGCTCAAGACTGCGCTTCAAAATGCCGTTCATGTGGGCGATGGCAACGCCGTAGTTGACAATTGGGAGATTTGCCGAAACTGCCGTGGCAATACGGCTTTTCATCTCCGCTTCATTAAGCATACAGCCGCCGCAATGCACAACGATTTTGTACTTCGAGAGGTCTGTGGGGAACTCACCGCCGCTTGTAAAATCAAATTCAACTTTCGCCCCCGAAAACTTCTCTATCCATGCAGGCATTTTCACAGTGCCGATATCACCACACTGGCGGTGATGCGTGCAGCCCTCGCTGATAAGTATTCTGTCACCGTCGCGGAGCGTTGCAAGTGCCGCCGCGCCGCGCACCTGCGTTACAAGGTCGCCCTTATATCGTGCAAACAGTATCGAAAACGAAGTGAGCGGAATACTTTCGGGAACGATTTTTGACACCTCGCCAAACGCCTGCGAGTCGGTGATTACCATTTTCGGAGGTGCTTTGAGCGCAACCAAAGTCGCGGCAAGCTGCTCTACCTGCGTAACAATCGCCACCGCACCGTGGTCAATGATATCGCGGATAGTCTGCTGCTGCGGCAGGATAAGTCTGCCTTTTGGCGCGGACTCGTCAATAGGCGTGACAAGTACAACAATATCGCCCTCGTTAAGCAAATCGCTGACGATGCGCTTTGTGTTCTCTTTGGTTTTTGCGAGTGCACCAAGCATTTCCTTTAGCTCGTGTACACCTTCGCCGCTCATAGCACTGACGGCGATTTCGTTTTCTGCCGCAGTCACTTTTGCAATGTCGCTTTTATTGTAAACAGTGATGCAGGGTATTCCCTTTTCCTTGACGATGTCAAGAAACTCGCCATCCTCTTTGGAAAGTCCCACTGCGGAATCGACAACAAGCACCGCGACATCGCTCTTTGCAAGCACCTCGCGCGTCTTTTTAACGCGAAGAGTGCCAAGCTGTCCCTCGTCGTCAAAGCCGGGAGTGTCAATAATCATTACGGGGCCAATCGGCAGCAGTTCCATTGCCTTTTTAACGGGGTCGGTGGTGGTGCCCTTGACATTGGACACAACCGAAAGGCTCTGTCCCGTAACTGCGTTTACAAGGCTGGATTTACCCGCGTTGCGCTTGCCGAAAAAGGCAATATGAACGCGGTCAGCCGATACAGTAGAATTTAAACTCATAATCAGAATCTGAAATCTCTCTTGTTGGATTTTTTAATCTCTTCAATGTTTTCAGCCGCGATGTTTCTTACCTTTTCTTTGGGAACATTGAGAAGCTCTTTTTCAATCATCTCAAAACCGACCTTCTTTGTTTCCTCGCTTGCATAGTCAACAAGGTACTCGGTAAGAGTCATAAGCGCGTTAGGGTGGCAGCAGTTTGCAATCTGTCCCGACTTGCAAAGACTCATAAAGCGGTCGCCGGTGCGTCCCTCGCGATAGCAAGCGGTGCAGAAGGACGGGATATGACCGTTTTCCATGAGCCATCTTACAACCTCATCAAGTGTACGCTGGTCTGATACGTCAAACTGCTCGGTATCGTGCGGGCGCTCCTCGGTGGTGTAGCCGCCTACCGATGTGCGCGAGCCACCGCTAACCTGCGATACGCCAAGGCGCAAAAGCTTTGCGCGAACAGCCTCGGTTTCGCGAGTGGAGATAATAATGCCGGTGTAAGGCACTGCAAGACGGATACAAGCGGTGATTTTTGCAAAGGTTTCGTCGTCAATACCGTTGTCAAAATCGTCGGGATTGATGTCGTCAGCCTTTTTAAGACGCGGTACGCTTATAGTGTGCGGGCCTACACCGTGAACTGCTTCAAGATGCTCTGCGTGCATGATAAGTCCGGCAAACTCGTATTTGTAGAGTTCAAGACCGAAGAGTACGCCGAGTCCTACATCGTCAATGCCGCCCTCCATAGCGCGGTCCATTGCCTCGGTGTGGTATGCGTAGTTGTGCTTGGGTCCTGTGGGATGAAGCTGCTCATAGCTTTCCTTATGATAGGTTTCCTGAAAGAGGATATATGTACCGATACCCGCATCGTGAAGCTTTTTGTAGTTTTCAACAGTGGTTGCCGCGATGTTTACATTTACACGGCGGATGTCACCGTTTTTGTGATGTACCGAGTAAATGGTATTGATGCACTCAAGAATATACTCAATAGGATTGTTTACGGGGTCTTCGCCTGCCTCAATAGCAAGGCGCTTGTGTCCCATATCCTGAAGCGCGATAACCTCTGCCTTTACTTCCTCCTGCGTAAGCTTTTTGCGCGGGATAGTCTTGTTTTTGAGGTGATAAGGGCAGTAAACACAACCGTTTACACAGTAGTTGGAAAGGTAAAGCGGTGCAAAAATTACAATGCGGTTGCCGTAAAAAGCAAGCTTGATTTCCTCGGCAATTGCATAAATCCTTTCGATAATTTTTGGGTCGTCGCAAGCAAGAAGTACCGATGCTTCGCGGTGAGTAAGACCTGCGCAGTGCCAGCCGTCCTCGGTCTTGCGAGGACGCGCCTTTTCAAGAATTTCGTTTATAAGCTCGATGTTGTTTTTGTTTGCTTCGGCGTATTCGAGAGTCGCGCGGATTTCACCGTCATTGATAAACTCCTCTGCCTTAAGTGATTTCGGATTGTAAATTGCCATAGTTGTTCTCCTTTATATAGTATGGAGTATGTGAGAACCTTTTAAGGAAAGGTTCTCACGCTCTCCAAACCTTTTTTAAAAATATTTTTTAGTTTTTCTTTGGTACTTTCTTCTTAAGAAAGTACGCTTTCGTCTTCCCTCTTCACATCGCCGCGGTTGGCACTTACTGTGCAACCGATAGCGGCGAGTTTTTGCTTTAGCTTGCCAAGCTCCTCTGCGCTTTCTGCGCCCGTGACAAGCTTGTTATCGTAAAGCATATATTTTTTGCGTACCGACACGGGCGAAAGATTTGGCATAACTACATTTGCGCCTGCCAAAATTCCACGCTCTCTGCCGTCGTCGCTCACCGTGCCGAGTGCAGTGGTCGCAGGAAGCAGCACTCTCGGATGTATAAGCCTTATCATGCTGAGCAGCATGCAGGTGAGGTCTGCCGAACCTGCCGCACAGTCGCAAAAAGGGGTGTCCTTATGCGGAATAAACGGACCTATGCCGCACATATCGGGTTTGAACTTTTCGATAAACAGAAGCTCGTCGGCAAGCATTTCGTCGGTCTGATACGGCGAGCCTACCATAAAGCCGCAACCTACCTGATAGCCTATTTTTCGCAAATCTTCAAGACACTCAATACGCCTATCCCACGAAAGATTTGCGGGGTGAAGCTTTTCATAGTGCGCTTTAGTCGCGCTCTCATGGCGGAGCAGATAGCGGTCAGCACCCGCGTCATAAAGCCGCTTGTAGCTGTCAAATGTGCGCTCTCCGAGCGAAAGCGTAACCGCACAGTCGCCGTGTGCCGCCTTGATTTTTGAAATGATGCTGCAAAGTCGTTCATCCGTAAAATATGCATCCTCGCCACCCTGCATTACAAAGGTGCGAAAACCGAGTTCATACCCTGCGCCGCAACACTCCAAAATTTCGTCCTCATCAAGGCGATAGCGTTCGCAGTTCTGATTGCTCTTTCTGATTCCGCAATAGTAGCAATCGTTTTTGCAGATGTTGCTGCCCTCAATAAGTCCTCTGATAAACACCTCATTACCATAATGCTTTTGTTTTTCGGCTAGTGCAAGCTCTGCAAGATATACCGCATCGTCCGTAGTCGCATTTTTTATAATTTCCAGATACTCGCCGTGAGTAAGCGAATGGTTTTCGGCGAGTTTATCAATAAGCTTACGCATTTGCACCAACACTTGAAAACGCGGTTTTAACGCTTACGCCGGCAAGCTTTCCGATTTTTCCCGCAAGAGTCGAAATCATATCCTGCGGCGCATCAATCGCTATGCTTATTATGTTTATTTTCTTTTCGCGATACGGAATACCCATTCGCCCTATTATATATTTTCCGTATTCATGAAGCAGAGAGTTAAGTTTTTCAACCGACTCTTCCGCTTCAACGATTATGCTCATAACCGCTACTCTTGTTTCCATTTTTTCTCCTTATATTACAAAAGCCGCGCCCGAAAAGGCGCGGCAAAAAAACTCTTATGTTTTTGCGAAGCGCCTTTCACGCAGAAGTTTCTTTGTGTCAGGGGTTTCTATATGTATTATACACGAGTGTTAATTTTTTGTCAATATATTTATTTCAATATTCCACCGTTTTTGATAGCGGCGATTGCTTCCTTTATCTTTTCGGGAGGCATGGTAAGCGCAAAGCGCACATATCCCTCTCCTGCAGGGCCAAAACTGCACCCGGGTGTGCAAAGCACACCGCACTCCTCAACAAGCTTCATGCAAAATGCCATACTGTCGGTATATCCGATTGGAAGCGGTGCCCAAACGAACATACTGCCGCGACTGTTTGGCACATTCCAACCGATTTCGCGAAGTCCTGCACAAAGCGTGTCGCGGCGCTCCTCATACATCTTGTTTTGTGCTTTCACCGAGTCAAGTGGACCTGTCAGTGCAGCTATTGCCGCATACTGAAGCGGCAGGAACATACCAAAGTCTATCTGCGAGCGAAGCTTGCGGAACGCGCCGACAACATCCGCGCGACCGATAAGAAAACTGATGCGTCCGCCCGTTACGTTAAAGCTTTTTGAAAGGCTGAAAAACTCAACGCCTACATCCATAGCTCCCGGAATGTTAAAGAAGCTGTGTCCCTCTACACCGTCAAAAATGATATCACTGTATGCGTTATCGTGGATTATGAGAATGTCATATTTCTTTGCAAATGCAACGATTTCAGCATAAAGCTCGGGAGTGCCGACACTGCCAACGGGGTTGGCAGGCAGCGAAACAATCATGTATTTCGCGCGGCGCGCAACATCCTCGGGGATATCATTGACATTTGGCAAAAAGCCGTTTTCTTTAGTCATCGGGTAATAATACGGCTCGGCTCCCGCCATTTTAGCACCTGCGATAAATACAGGATAGCAGGGCGTGGGTAGAAGCACGGTGTCGCCTTCGTTGCAAAGTGCCATACCAATGTGACCCATGCCCTCTTGGCTGCCTTGACAGCTTGCAACCTGCTCATGGGTTATCTCTACGCCGAAACGCTTTTTGTAATAAGCGCAAACCGCATCAAGAAGCTCGGGAATATCGCGCAAGCTGTACTTCCAGTTTTGCGAATCCATCGCCGCCTCCGCTACCGCGCGGCGGATATGCTCGGGCGTTTCAAAATCGGGCGTACCGATGCTTAAATTGTATATTTTTTTACCAGCAGCCTCAAGCTGCACTTTTTTCACATTAAGTTCGGCGAAAATCTCCTCGCCAAACCGACTCATTCGTTTTGAAAATTCCATTGTCGCTCCAAAAAGTAGAAATTATATGTTTTATTATAACATAGCTTTATGCAAGATACAACGGTAAATTAAAGTTTACGATACTAAACTAATCTGTCATCCTGAACGAATGTGAAGGATCTGAAAACCTCGCAAAGCAAGGTTTTTCTAAGACTCGCTACGCTCGCAGATTCTTCGCTACGCTCAGAATGACAATAGAGGTTACTGCGCTAAACATTAATTTATCCAACTAAAATGTAATCCTTTAGAAAAATAACCTCGGAATTTTCCGAGGTTATTCTTTATTTTATCATTTCAACTGCAACTTTTGCATCTGTTTTTGCAAGAACTTTCAGTGCATCAACCTTTTCGCAAGGGATATCCTTACCGAAAAGCTCTGCT
>JAZNOM010000139.1:0-2699 GCA_045580835.1 Eubacteriales bacterium | reverse complement strand
TTTTCTACATTATGACAACTCTACGAAAAAGATAGAAAGCAAAAAAGTCCAAGATTTTTATAGAACCACTTCTATTTTCCTTTTTTGCGTTCGGTGTTTTTTTCGACAGTCTGAAAAGCCGATGCGAAAGCATCGGCTTTTAATTTAGATTTTTTCGATTTTATCTGCTGCTGCAGCGAGGTATGTTTCCTCACAAAGCTCGATTGCGCCCTTGTCGCAAAGTGCTGCAAGACGGTGGTCAATCGGAAGCTTGCCAAGTACATCATAGCCGTACTGCGCTGCGGTTTCGTCAATGCGGCTCTTACCGAACACTTCGATGTGTTTGCCGCAATCGGGGCATACAACATAGCTCATGTTTTCAACAAGTCCGAGAACGTTAATGTTCATCATGCCTGCCATGTTAGCCGCCTTTTTAACAATCATGGAAACGAGTTCCTGCGGCGAGCTTACGATAACTATGCCGTCAAGCGGAAGGCTCTGGAACACTGTGAGCGGAACATCACCGGTTCCTGGAGGCATGTCAACAAACATATAGTCAACCTCGTTCCAAACAACATCAGTCCAGAACTGCTTTACGGTGCCTGCAATTACAGGGCCGCGCCATACAACGGGTGCGGTTTCCTCTTCGAGAAGAAGATTAACGCTCATAACCTCAATGCCGGTCTTGGTCATCACGGGATAAATACCGTCCTGCGAGCCGGTAGCTCTCTCGTGGAGTCCAAAGGTCTGGGGAATTGACGGGCCTGTAATATCCGCGTCAAGAATAGCGGTTTTGTAGCCGCGGCGACTCATTTCAACCGCGAGAAGCGAAGTAACAAGCGACTTGCCGACACCGCCCTTACCGGAAACAACTCCGATAACCTTCTTTACATTACTTAATGCATTTTGAGGTTCGATAAGTGACTCGGGCTGCTTTTTTGAAGGACAGTCCGCGCCGCACGTCGAACAGTCATGCGTACAATTTTCTGCCATATCTATATCTCCTTTACATTATATCAATCAAAAGTTTTTCACCGTCGGCATCTATACGCGCCGAGCTGACATGTACATTATAGTTCGAAATTATCTTTTCTGCAAGTGCATCTTCAACATTTGTCTGGATAAATCTGCGCATGTTTCTGGCACCAAACTTGACCGAGAATGATTTTTCCGCAATAAATGCTGCCGCCGCATCGGTAAAATTAAGTGCGATGCTCTTTGCAGCAAGTGCCTCGGCAAGCTCGGAGAGCATAATCTTTGCAATTCTGCCAAAATCGTTTTTATCAAGCGAACGGAATGTGATAACCTCGTCAACACGGTTGATAAACTCGGGGCGAAGGAACGAAAGAAGTGCTTTTTCGGTCTTTTCGCTTGCCGCACCTCCCTCTTTTGTGAGGAAGCCTGAAACCGCCGCCGAGACATCACTGCCTGCGTTGGTAGTCATAACTATAATCGTGTTTTCAAAATTTACTTCCTTGCCGTGTGCATCGGTAATTCTGCCGTCATCAAGTACCTGAAGCAGAATATTGAGCACATCGGGATGCGCCTTTTCAATCTCGTCAAAAAGCACCACGCTGTACGGACGGCGGCGTATCTTTTCGGTGAGTTGTCCCGCATCGTCATAGCCGACATAGCCGGGGGGCGAGCCGATGATTTTAGAAACGCTGTGCTTTTCCATAAACTCTGACATATCAAGTCTAATAAGCGTTTCGGGTGATGAGAAAAGGTCGTTTGCAAGCGTTTTCACAAGCTCGGTTTTACCGACGCCCGTAGGTCCTGCAAAGATAAACGATACGGGCTTGCGCTTGTACGAAACGCCCGCGCGATTTCGCTTGATTGCTCTTGCAACCGCATCAACAGCTTCATCTTGACCGATGATTTTTTCTTTAAGTCTATCAGCAAGCTTATCAATTCGAAAAAACTCATTTTCCGTAATTTCCGTAGCAGGCACTCCCGTCCATATTTCGATAACGCGCGCGAGGTCTTCGGCAGTAAGTTCCACCGCTTCACAAGCAGGTGTTATCTCCGCAATGCGATCGTTTACCCGCGCTTCTTTCATGCGGATATCGGCAAGCAGACGGTATTTTTCCTGCATGTCATCCATTTCCTGCTCGGGTGCGCTCTCTGCCATCGCTCTTTCCTTTGCGACCTTTTTAAGCTCATCGTCAAGGAGCATGCGCTCATTAAGCTCATTTGAAGAAAGCGCACGGTATGACGCCGCCTCGTCAAGCAGGTCTATAGCCTTGTCAGGCAGATAGCGGTCGGTGATATATCTTTCAGAAAGTGTTACTGCAAGGGAAAGTATATTTTCGGGAATGCGAATATTGTGATACTGCTCGTAGTAATGCTTGATACCTTCAAGCATCTTAATACTGTCAGCAACCGAAGGCTCGTTTACTATAACCGGCTGGAAGCGGCGTTCAAGCGCGGAGTCCTTCTCGATATGCTTGCGGTACTCCTTGAGCGTGGTCGCACCGATAACGCGGATTTCACCGCGGGAAAGTGCAGGCTTTAAAATATTCGCCGCGTTCATACTGCCCTCGGCATCGCCGGCACCGACGATATTGTGAACCTCGTCGATAACAAGAATGATATTCCCTGCTTCTTTAACTTCCTTGATAAGTCCGAGTATGCGCGACTCAAACTGTCCGCGGAACTGCGTTCCTGCTACAAGAGCGGTGAGGTCTACAAGATAAATCTCGCATCCCTTAAGTTTGTAT
>JAZNOM010000138.1:0-8623 GCA_045580835.1 Eubacteriales bacterium | reverse complement strand
CTACACAGGCAATATCACTGCTAATATCAACAAGTGGGGCAATATTCTGATTCGTGATAATTCGATTATCAGTTATATAGAAAGTAATAATTATAACCCCTTGAAGAATACAGGAAAGCTCACAGTAAATGTTGCAAGCGGCATAGGTAAGGGTAGGTTGATCGTTGCAGATTTTAATGCTGATGGCAAGTTTGATATAAAAGATACCCTTTTGGCGGCAACAAACATGACAAATAAACGCGCTTTAGATACCGAGAAATATTTCTTCAGCGTAGAAGAAGTTGGTATCAAGCATATCGTATATCTCTTAAAGAAAGCCGTTTTATAATTGAAGTTGAAAGATAAGTTATTCATTTTTGTAGTTTACTGATTTATGGTTTGTACTGCCGACGCAGACGCAAAGCGCCTTATAGCCAAGTTTTGCTTGCTATAAGGCGCTTTTTGCTTATTTCACGCGGGCGCGAAACTAACGGGGTAATCTTTGCTTTTATTTTTTATATCATAAAAACGTGCTCAAAAAGTGTCTGCTTGGGGTAGGTATATTAAAGGTATAAAATAAGTATAAAATCCAGTATGTTTTTTTGTATTGATTTTTTGGTGCTATTACTATATTATATAATTGGTATATTGTATAAAACAAAAATAAAAAGCGGTTTATATATATACGAATTAAACAAATGTTTTTCAAAGGAGATGCGTTAAATGAAGAGACTTTTAACATTGATTTTCTGCATTTTACTTGTTGCGACATTATCTGTATGTGCTTATGCCGCATCGGTTAATACTCTCACAGTTATAACAGAAACTTCGACTTCTACAACAAAACTGTCCTCTTTGCCTGTCAGCAAGGAGGGGCTATTCTGCGGCTGGTTTACAACCTCGTCTGCAGCAAAGGCGCTTGATACAACCAAGGCTGCAAAAGACGGCTATGCAGGCACTGTTTACGGTGCCGTAATCCCCTTTACCGAGGAACAGCTTGAGATTGTTGACGTAGAGATGCGCACTGATGCACCTTACGGCATACGTTTTCTTGCCCGCATAAATAAGCCTTTGGTGAGAACTCTTCAGAATCTCAATGCGAAAAACCGCGAAGGCGTTAACGGCACCCTTACTCCGAGAACCGAGCACAATACGGGTATTGGATATGGCATGGTGCTTGCATTGGATTCAACTCATACCACAGCCATTACGAAAATGAGTGGCAAAAATGTCGCTGCAGGTGTGACCGTTGCGGGCGTTAACACTTTTGCAGAGAATAGCGCAAGCATCACGTATACAGCTACTGTTTTAGGCATTGACGAGGCATCACTCTGTAAAGAAATTGCCGCACGTCCCTATATCACATATGCCGATGTAAACGGAAACGAGCGTACTGTTTACTATACACAAAAAAATAGTATGAACGGCGCATACAGCGCAAGCATTTACACTGTTGCAGAGTTTGTTGTAAATGATACTTCGGCGACCTCGACGCAAAAGACAGCGGCAAGCAATCTTATCGATTCGTATACCGGCGGACATACCGCAGTTCTCACTACTATAGACGAGCTCAACCTTTCCTCGGCAGAGAACAGTGCCGATAATGACAGTGCTTATCTTGAATTTGATATGAGCACCTTCGTGACACTTGACGAAGATAATCATTATTCTTATCAGTCGGCGTTTTATCCCCGTATAACAAAGGTAAGAGATGATCTTTATCTCATGACATATATGCGTTATCAGACAGGAGACCATATCTTCTGCGTAACGAGTAAGGACGGCGTAAATTGGGGCACTCCCAGATTCCTTTTTAATATGAACGAAAATCCGTTCACTTACGAAACAGGTTCGCTCAAAGGAACAGCGGATGTGATGCTTGCGGCAAACGCTGACCACTGTTTGCTTGATGACGGTAGCGTTTTGTTGGTATATTCTGTTCGTCCTTGTGCCGGATATTCCAAACCTGAGTATGCAAATCTCAGCAGACTTGACATAGTAAGAGGTACTGTTAATTCAAACGGTTATATCCTTTGGAGCGAGCCCACTCCGATATATTACGGACAGAACTGGGAGCCCGAGATAATCAAACGCGAAAACGGTACTATTGAGATTTACTTTACTCACATTGCACCGATGATTTATAAATACGGATATTACAGCGAGTTCCGTTCAAGCGGTGTAGGTATGCTTTCGTCCACCGACAACGGTTTAACGTGGACACCTAATGTTACCGCAAACTCCACAGCAACTAACTATTCTGCAAAGCGTATTTATCAATATAGCGCAGGCGATTTTAAAGTGCAAAGCGGTCAAACTGTTCCGTTCTTCTGCGGACAGATGCCAGGCGTAGTTGAGCTTACCAACGGCAAGCTTATGATTGCGGTTGAGGAAAAGAAAATTGGCGACAGCAACTTTAAAATCGGTGTTGCATGGTCTGGTGCAAACGGTGTATGGAAAGAACTCGGTATGTCTGAGGCAGGTCCTTCCACCATGCAGGCAGACATTATGACCGGTGCAGGCCCTTCGCTTTCGCGCTTTAATTCCGGTGAAGTAATTCTTACATATAACGCATCTTCGCAAATGAAAATGAAGCTTCTTAACAAGACCGGCTCTAATATTGCGACGGCGGCGGTTCTTTCTCCCTACCAGAATCAGGCAGCCGGCTTCTGGAGCTTTTCCACTGTAATAGATTCGCATACTGCAATTGCAGGTATGGCGCATAAAAAATATGCGGGTGCTGCACCTGAAACTACAGTGGACGCAAACGGCGAAGAAGTTACCGTGCTTCACAATACAATAACTCTTGGTAAGTTCCGACTCAATCATACTATTGATGCAACGGAAAAGACTATGAACCTTGACGGAAACCTCAAGGATTGGAAGTATATTGACGACGCACTTTTTGTAGGAAGCCAGAGACGTACACTTCAGTCTACATACAGATTTGCATATGACGATAATTACATCTATATCGGTATAGACCGTGTGGACAGTGCATATGAAAGCGGCGACTACAACTATGTTAATATTGCAACGGCAGACGGACATTATGAGATAAAAGTAGGCAACGGTGTATACACAACAGGACTTAGCGGAGTTACCTTTAAGAATGCAGGCGTTATCGGAGGCAGAACATATGAGATTCGCCTTGACAGAAAAGAGCTTGGACTCCTTGGTGAATATATCCGTGTTTGCCCCGGCTTTGTTGATGTTGCATCAAATATAGATGACCGTATTAACGGAACATCTGCTACCGATACTTCAACTTGGTTGAAGATTAATTTGAAATAAAGGAGAAAAACGATGAAAAGAATAATATCATTG
Organism: Eubacteriales bacterium; assembly: GCA_045580835.1. GTDB lineage: Bacteria > Bacillota > Clostridia > Oscillospirales > CAG-272 > UMGS902. The sequence continues at coordinate 5,317 of JAZNOM010000138.1, read as the reverse complement.
CTTTTGTCTTTTGTGATGCTTTTCACATTTTCTGTTTTTTCCTCGGCGTATGAGGGTGAAAACTATGTGTTGTTTTCAACCGCAAATGTAGAGTTCCCGACAAATCAGCATTTGGCGGGAGATTCTAACGGTGACGGAAAAGTAAACGTGCTTGATGTTATTACAAGCCTTAAATATATCTCCGGCAACAAAGAGAATTCTCGCTATGACACTATTGATACAAATTCCGACGGAACAGTAAATATTGTTGATGCCATGCTTATAATCAGACACATTCTCGGCGATAATGTCGGGCTTGGAAAAGTCGTAGGATAAGAAAGGAGTATATTATGAAAAAATTATCGAAAATACTCCTGCTTGCCACGTTGACTGTGCTGCTTGTCAGTGTGTTTGTATTCTCTGCAAGTGCTGCAACATACACTATTAAAAACGCGACTGACTTTAAGACATATTTGTATGATAGCTCTCTTTGGGGCGGTAGCCATACCTATAATATTACGGCAGACAGCATTGCTCTGACAGGTACACAAACACCTATCGGTAACAATACTACACCGTTTAGAGGTACAATTAACGGTGACGCTGACGGCGACGGTGTTGCTTGTACAATCAGTGGCATCAATGTCTCCACTTCTTCGGCTTATACCGGACTTTTCGGTGCTACGGCTAACGCTACGTTTAATGACCTTATATTAAAAGGTAGTGTAAAATCTACGTATAAAGGTACAAGCGATGAGGAGAATGGCATTGTCGGCGGTCTTATAGGACGTTCGAGAGGTAATCTTACAGTTGACAATGTGGACTCTCACTTGACAGTTACATCAAACGGTAGTGCAGTCGGCGGTATCGTTGGTCAGGTTTGCATGAATTCCGCAGGTTGTGCTATTCGTATAGATGGCTGTGCGAATCAAGGTGCGGTAAAGGGACTTAAGCATGTCGGCGGTATCGTAGGACGTGTCGGTGGTGCTGATACAGCACACAGCTTAAAGGGTACTGTTACTATCAACAACTGTAAAAACACAGCTTCCGTAACCGCAAGCGGAAATTGTGCGGCAGGTATCCTCGGTTACTTTGATTACCGCAATACTACAGATCTCGGCACGCTCAATGTTACTTATTGTTCTAATACAGGTAATGTAACTGGCGGTAACTATGTCGGCGGTATCGTTGGTCTTTACCTTGCTTCAACGCAGAAGTATAATGCCGCTCTTAAGATGAAGATACTGCATAACCGCGGTTCGGTTGATTCAACAAGCGGTTCTTATAAAGGCGGTATTGTAGGATGCCTTTATGCTCCTATTCTTAATTCTACCACTAATAAGCCTGCAAACATGTATACCCTTGAAGACTGGCAGCATGTAGGTCTTGATAAAGACGAGGCTCTCGTCGGTATTATCGGCAAACCCGGTACAGGACAGAATGCAGCTGAAATTACAATACTTCGTGCTTACAACATGGTAGGCAAGCAAATCTTACGTTCTAAAGATACCATCAGCGGTACGGTTGCATTTAACTCCAATAATGTTACTCTCAATACCTGCCGTAATGTAAATTCAAGCGCATCAAGCATGGCAAGCCTTGACAGTTCAAGTGACCTTTGGAAGACAAATACAGAAACCGGCGTTGTAACTCTCGACTTCTTCGGTCATGCTTCGCACACATATTCAAACGGTAGATGTACCTTCTGCCTTGTTTGTAATGAAGATCACGGAAACAGTGAACGTGAATGGGAATATAACGATACGACAAAGAAGTATTTTGTTAAATGTACAAACTGTGGCGAAACTTACTTAGAGAGCGTTACACCTCCTATTGTTTATGTAGGTACCGGAGGTAACGATCTTAATACCGGTGCAACCAGAGGAACAAGAGTTCTCACTCTCAAAGAGGCGGTAAGCCGTCTTGTAAATGTCGGCGGTACTGTTGCTATATGCGGCCAGCTTCCTTTAGAAAGTGATATTTACCTTCCTACTTGGCACCATACAATTACCTTTACTGTGGATAAGTCAAGCGGAAACACTTCGTATAATTCCAGCAACTATGTTCAGGCAGGATTCCTTATAAAAGCAATGGACGTTCAGCTCCAACTGAACGGTAAAGCAATATTTGATGACATTCTCTTTAAAGCGAATGATTCAACAAATTACCGTGTTATCATTTCCGCAAACTGGTATAACCTTGAAATGAAGCATGTTCGTGCGATGAATAACGCAACCTGTTATATCATTGCCGGAACGTACGGAGAGACTGCAGATTCGCAAAACCTTACTACAACCAAAAATACCAGCATCAAGATTGACGGACCGAGCCTTACAGACTCTTTTGCAAATAGTGTCGGTTATTTCTATGAGAGAATTGTGCTTGGCAGTGCACCTCTTGAAACCGTTACTATAAAAAACAAGACGGTAACACTTACTGTTCAGGACGGTTATAAGACGGCTTCTTCTACTATAAGAACCGAGCCTGCACTTATCTACTTCGTATATGCTATGTCTACTGCGGACAAAATCCAGACTGTGTATACGGATAACTGTACCAGCAATATATACTTCAACGATAATTCTATGGTTCATGCTTTCGCTACCGGTTCACAAAATGTCGGCGAGGCAGGTACAGAAACGTTTGTTAATCCCGATGGCACGAAGGAGACCATTACATTTACCGACGGCAATGCTTATCTTGACAAACTCAATATTTATTTCAACGATAACTCCAACATTACCGACGGTTTAACTGCAAACAAAAAGGCTCTTAACAAGCCTGACGCAACTTCAAGTGATAAGATCTTTGAAAATTTAGGTAGATTTTATGTACTTAATACCAAGAATACCGTCATAAAGATTTCCGACGAGGATGGATTTGATGAGTACACGGGTGAGGGAACACGTAGCACACCTCTTTATCACAATCTCTTCTTCTTTAGAAACGGAACATTTGACAGTGCAAGTATAACGGCAACCGTTACCGCAGATTACGGTAGACACGGATTCCTTCCGAATCTGGGTGATGATACTCTTTTCGAAAACGGTCCCGCAACAAACAGAAACACCTATGCTTATACCATTAAACAAAGCGTTGATGCTGAGTGTGTATGGAATGACGGTGTTATCACTACCGCTCCCACTCCCACTAAAGCCGGTGTAAAAACATTTACATGTACGATTTGTGGCAGAACTAAGACCGAGTCTGTTGCTCACAAGCATGATTATGTTGTAAAGGAAGACGGCACATATTACTGCTACGACTTTAGTGGCAACAAGGTTTGGACAGAGTGCTCACTCACAGCACCTACTACTTCCGTTATTGTTGCAGCAACGCCTGTTACACATTGTAATACTGTTACTCTTGATGTAACAATTGCCGCAACAGAGGCAATTGTGGCTTCTGAATTTAAGGTAAGTGCTCCTGCCGGCTTTGTGCTCTCATCCGCAGAGGTTAAGCTTCCTACTACCGAATCCGGCACAGGTTTCACAGCAACAACTTCAGGCGGCACAACACTGCCTTATAGTGTTCTGCTTGTACAAAACCCTGCGGTTGATGCTACCGTAGCTAAAACCGTTGTTGTAACACTTACATTTGATGTAAGTGCTATTGAACATGATGACGGTACTGCCCATGTTGTAAGAGTTTACGATGCAGCAAGCTACAATACATCGGAAAGTGAAATTGCGACCACTGCACTTTCTGCCGAGGTTATAGTTGCTCACGAGAGTGCAGTAACCGCAGCAGTAGCTCCCACATGTACCTCGACAGGTCTTACCGAGGGCACACATTGCTCGGTATGTAGCGTAGTGCTTTTAGCACAGGATGTAATCCCCATGCTCGTACATGGCTGGGATGATGGTGTAGTAACCAAGTATCCTACTCTCGAAGAAAAGGGCATTGTTACCTACACTTGTACTGTATGTAGCGGCACCAAAACCGAAGAAATTGAGTATATCGAAGTGACTCAGGGCTTCTACCTTGGCGTAACCCTTCGCAGTGAATATGTGCTTGAATACATCGTTCCTGTTGAAGCCGATGTTTCGGATTGCTGGATAGTATTTGAAAAGAGCGGCGAAGAGCCTTTCACTGCATATCCTGCTGAAGTAAACGGCATGTGGCGCTTTGAAGTTCCCGGTATTGCTGCAAAAGAAATGAACGACACCGTTTCCGGAACATATTACTATGTAAAGAATGATGTTCTTTACAAAGCCGCAACGAAACATCTCAATCTTGTAAGCTATTATGAAGTTATGGCAAGCTACAGTGCCGAACTTGAAACAGTGCTCAATGCAATGTTCAATTACGGTGCAGCTGCACAGACTTACTTCGGTCATAATACAGAAAATCTTGTTACAGACCACATCCCAACAGACGCGATAGTAGATTATACTGTAACCGAAGTTGCCGTAGAGGATGAAGGCGTTATAGGCGAAGCGGTAGAAGGTCAGCTCTACACCCCCGCCAGCATTTTTGCAACTCTTGAACAAAAAATATCAACGTCTATTAATTTTGAGGCTGTAGACGGTATTGATACAAGCAATCTTGTATTCAAGGGCAGCTATACAAATATCAATGGTGCAAAAATATCAATTGAAGTGAGCGGAGAGAGCATGGACATCACAACAAAAGATGGAAAGACTTTCTTATGTGTAACAGTTGATACGATTGCAGCAAAGGATTTGCGCCGAGAATTTACAGGTGCTCTTTACATCGGTGATACTCAGGTATCGCCTACCGTAACAACAAGCTTTGAGGCGTACGCAGCAAAGTGTATTGTCTCTGATGACACACTGCTCAAGGCGGTTTGCCGTGCAGCACTTGCTTACAGCGACGCGGCGGCTGAATATCTTAGAATTAAAGGAGAAGAATGATGAAATACATGGCACCGTTAGCAGAGGTTATTGAGTTTGAATCTGTTTCAGTTCTTCTTATGAGCATTGAGATTACGACCGGTCCCGACGATGATAAGCTTCCCGATACACCAAGACCTCTTGGTTTTGATGCTAGTAAAACTATAAATTTATATTACTAAATTAAAACAAAAGCGCCGTATGGGCAAGATTTGCTTGCTCATACGGCGCTTTTTGTAAAATCACATTTGACGCACAACTTCTCAAGAACACATCCTCACCTATATGGATAAACTCGAATACATAAAACCGTAAAAGTTTAAATAATTGAAAATTTAGTGTTTTAAATTTTATACCGCTTTGCACAATTTTTTTATGGAATTTATGCTTTTTTTGTGTATAATATATTATGTAAACCCGTTCAATAGAAAAATATAAATTTTCTTAGCTCGAGTTGAATATGAAATCTAATGTATAATATA
>JAZNOM010000137.1:0-10199 GCA_045580835.1 Eubacteriales bacterium | reverse complement strand
AATTCGAAGATTTTTGCGTGATGACGGGCTTATCAAAATCTGCCGACCTCAAAAAAAGCTAGGCGCAATGCTGATGCGCGCGAAAGAAAACTACATCAGCGAAAACGGTACTTCTCCACGAATTGAAGAAATAGCAAAAATCTGCGGCGTAACTTCCGAAGAAGCAGCTTCTGCTTTATGTGCAGTATCACCCGCCGTTTCTCTCTCCGAGCCGCTTTTCGGCGATGAAGAAAATTTCACGCTGGAAAATACACTTTTTCTGCAGGATGAAAGCGATAAAATGCTCGAAAAGCTCTCTCTCGGCGAAGCACTTTCAAAACTGCCGGAGCTATGGCGAAAAATCGTTGTATTTCGTTATTACCGCGACCTTTCGCAACAATCCACCGCAGAACTTTTAGGGCTCTCACAGGTCAAAATTTCTCGCGAAGAAAAGAAACTGATAGAGTTCTTGCGAAAGCAAATGATATCGTAAAAGAGCTTTGCCTTGCGGCAAAACTCTTAGCCTGATGACTTTGTCATCAGGCTGAGTGGAGGATGAGAAACACAGTCAGATTTTTGGATTTTTGTTTCGTCGGCGTACATGTGTACGGTAGAGACAAAAATCCGAAAAAGCAAGTAACGGCAAGGGCTTAAAAAGCCCTTGCCGCATTTTGTTTTTTACACAAAGTAAAAAATTATTTCTATTTATTCCCTTCACTTTTATTTCTTACTTGCACTCTGACGTGTTTGACAGCACTCTGAGAGCTTTGCCTTGCGGCAAAGCTCTTTTCTTACATCTGTTCACCTATTTTAATATTAACGCGGCTTTCTGCCTGCGCTGCCACATCGTCAATCTTTTTCTTTCCACCAAAGTATTCAGAAGCTTCTTCTTTTATAATATCAAGAATACTCTCATCATAACGAAGCTGTTTATTTACGTTCATTACATAGCCATAAATTTTTTCAACATCCTCGCGAGTAGTGCGTCTTATATTCGAAGGATATACTTCTTCATAAATAACACCGCCTTGGCCGATTACGCCTGTAATAACATCCTCGTCCTGTTCCTCATCTTTTGCATCACGTTCAGCGATGCGGTCAAGTGCTTCCTGCTTTTCTGCATCAAGCGCTTTCTTAATTACGGGGAATCCCCATCCAAGATCTCTTTGGTTTTCTTCAGTGAAGAATACTTTTACAAAATTCCAAGCTTGGTCGGGGAAATTGCTTTTTGAACTTACGAGGAATTTTAAATTGGTAGCGGTAAACACCATTCCGTCTCTGTCCGGCGAAGGTGCACCAATGTAATCCAACTCTACATCGCCGAAATCGTATGAATAGTTTTGAAAATCCTCAAACGATTGCAAGGATGCCCATACTGCAATAGCCTTTCCCTCTTTGAACATGTTATTGTACGCTTCATGGTCAAAGTTATCGTAATCAAAATCCTCCTGCTCCCATCTGGATTTTTCAGGCTGAGTATTTAGCCATTCAAGAGTTGCCTTAAAATCATCGTTGTTCAGACTGCAAAGTCCTGTGGTCGGATTAATATAACTTACATAATTGATAAAGAAAAGCAGTTCTAACAAATCGTTTCGGGAATAATCTCCGGTTCTAAAGAAAGACTCGCCCTCCGGCAATGACATTACCTTATCCGCAAACTCACGGACAGTCAGTCCTCTGAAATTGTCGATTCTGTCCTTCTGTCCGATAAATCCCATTAGATATATATTGGTAGGTATCTCATAAAGCTTACCGTTTGTTTCGCACGCCTTGAGTACATTCTCAAGAAACATTCCGCGTGTAAGTTCGGTATCTTTATCCAAATATGTATAAAGGTCAACAAACAAATTCTTATTTGCATACTTTGCCGCCGAAAACTCCTGGTCGGTAATCAGCACATCGGGAACATTACCGGCTATAATATCATTATTAAGCTTGGTTTGTCCTGCACGGTAGTCTTCTTCTGTATTATATTGAGAGTAGTCAATATAGTTGATTCGGTATTCTTCCGAAGCTCTGTTAAACTCAATGATCTGATCGCGGAAATTATATGCTCCGCCTGCGGACGCAACTGTTATTAAATACTTGGGAACAAGTTGATCATCGGGAACTTTGTTAAATGTAGTTAGTTCCAGAATACTCTCTTCTTCCTCATACGTGTTTGTAATGGAAACAAACTCTTCAGAGTTTGTTGCATAAAAACTACCGTTTTTAACAACATAATCGGAGTTGATAAAATCCATCAGCAAAGTTTCTTCACCCGACGAAAGGTCAAACGAATATATTCCGTTATCGGATATATAATAAAGACCGCCGTCAGCCCCCACAAAAGAACGGTACATTATCTCGTAATTATTACCTGCATCAATCTCCGTGCGCTCGCCGGTAACAAGATCAATAGTAATCAGCAACTGCTTATAATCATCACCGTATATTTCTACAGGTGCTAACATTTTTCCGTTTCCAAGGAAGCGAATGTTGTTAATATAGCCTTCCTTTCCGTCAGGAATAATCTCGATAACGCCTTTAGAGGTGCCATCTAAACCGTATCTGTATATCTTTCTGTTTAAGCTTTCATCACTGCCGTATACTTTTACGAAAATATCTCCCTCACCATAGAAGACATTATCTATTCCGAAATAGCTGTTTTCGTCATCTTTATTCTGGTTTTCAGGCTCTATGAGTTCCGTTACGTTAAGAGAGGAGCGAACACTTCCGTCAAGATTGTATATCTCCACAACGAAATTGTTTTCATAATACCAATCCTCGCCGTCCTCAATGCGCACGTTCTCGTAAACGGTTGCAAGCAGACCATCCGACAGCTTCGTCAGTTCTCTTATGCCGCGATATCCGTTCTCGTTATCATATACAGGAAGAGGTATCTGTGTGGTTTCTTCGGAATCAAACGTACCTATATGTGCTACAAAGTCGGTCAGCGCATAATTCTTATCCACAGTTTGAAGTGTATAAAGATAACCGTCTTTATTTATGGAAAAATTGCCGATATTTGTTTCACCGTTGTAAGATTCTGCATTGTCGTATCTCGGAACGTCAAGCTTAAGCAGTTCAACGGTATTGTATTTGTAAACATTGTTTACCGTCTGTTTTTCGGGCAATTGCTTGTTTTTGCCAAAGCAGGAGCAAAAAGACAAAAGCACTAAAACCAATGCAACGCTAAACGCTATCGCGCGAAGAATTCTTTTCATAATAACCTCTCTTTCAAATTATGGCATGCCTTCTTTTGGCAAGCTTTTTTTCTTTAAGTTTTTTCGAAATCGGATAACCAACAAGTATAACCAGCACCATAAACAATACTGCCGCCGTTAAAAAGAATATTCCTTCAAAAAACAAAAGCAAAGCACATTTTGTTTCCATAACACATGAAATATTCTCATAATAAGGATACTTTTCACCATTTTTTACGCCAAGTTTTATAATTTCTTTTAAATTATCAAGCAACCGCAAAAGCGAAAATCTTTTCGTTATAACCTGCACTTCATCGCTGAATCCTATAACGGTTTCGCTCAACATGTTTTTTGCAAACCCGTCATACAGATCGGGCAAAACCGCTTCGAGCGAAGTAAACATCACCTGCTCATCTCTGACAGCTGCGGAAGAATACATAATATAAATTCTAGGTTTATCGCCGTAAAATTCAGCATACTCTTCGCGTTCGGCACGAATAACAGCGTTTATCACATAGCTCTTTTCATTGACATTAAGCTCCATACCGCACACGTCAACAGAACCGAACAATCTCCACGCTGCGATATCGTCAATGACGCAAAAATCGGTTGACGCGGCACTCTCATCAACATATCCTCCGCTCTGCGGTATTTGAGGATGCAGTCCGAAGTAGTCGCCAAAATAAACAGTGGCAACCGCGTCTAAATAGATGCCTTCACGGTCTAAAATCACATCTTTCTCCCCCGAGCCGCAAAGCAAATACTTATCCTGCGGCTCAAACGAGGCTTTTACCATTGCGTTTTCAAGTTCATTTTTCACACCCATGATACTGTCAGGCGTTAGAAATGCATCTTCGCCAAGGTATACGGCAAACTGAGTATAATTGGTTTCTGATGCTCCTTGATAGTTTTCGGCAGCAAAATCTCTAACGTTGTTTTTAACTACACCGGCACGGAAGCAGTAAAACATAAGGCCAAGCAGCAAACTGCCGAATATCAAAGCTGTGAATACAATATATCTTTTCTTCATTGCTTTATCATTCTGCCAATCTAATTTGCATACCGTCGGATATCGGCACCGAAGCGCCGGTAATAACATAGTCTCCCCAAGAAAGAGATGCATCTATCGCGCTCTTTGTTGCATCAGACGCCAAAACCTCAACATTAAGACGCTCGGCATAATATCTGTTGCCAAGAGGGGACGACTTGGATATAACTTTCAAAATAAACTTACCGTTTGCATCCTCTCGTATTGCGCTGTTGGGAACTATACTGTCATAGCTTGCACCTCCACCGCCGAGCAGCAAAGAAAGCGTTGTTCCTTCGCTTATATCACCATCTACTGTAAACGTAACAAGCTTGTTTTTACCTCCGCTGTTTGGGTCGCTGATAATTTGAGTTATACGAACAGAAGGCTTTTCTCCCCAGTAGTAATACTGTACCTCTGCCTCCTGCCCTACGCGAAGTTTAGCTGCCTGTGCGTTGGTAACACTGCATTCCACTGTATACCCCATATCCGTCATTGTTATCTCAAACGCAAGGGTTTCGGCTTCTACGTCGTCGCCGGACGAAATTCCTACAGACGCAATTACACCGCCGACGGGTGCCAAAATTTCTGTAGCCGATGTTGCCTCTTTAAGCTCTTTTATCTCCTTTTTCTTTCTGTCGATTTCACGCTTTTTAATAGAAAGGTTCAAAGCTGCGGTTTCATCCTCGATAGCACCGTTCTTTTTTGCAAGCTCTATAGCTCTTTCGGCATCTTCTATTGCTCGGTTCAATTGCAGTTTCTCTTCGTCACACTCTTTAGGAGTTTTTACGATTTTATCTTTCGACTCTGTCAAAAGCTCGTTTACTTCTGCAATCTGCTCCTCTAAATCTTCTTTTACTTCGACTTTATCTTCTTTGTCTTTGTTAGTATTCTCCTTTTGTTGCTCATACTCATCTATGCGTGACTGAATCAAAAAATATCTAAATCCGTCCTCGCTGTACATATCAAGCTCGTCCTTGGCGTCGTCTTCTGCAGCATCCGCATCATCAAAAACACGGTCAGCGGCATTGTACGCACTCTTCTTTTCGGCAAGCACAGTTTCTAATTCCTCTCGCGACTTCATGCCGCTCAAGCTTTCTTCCGCCGCTTTCAACTCTTCTTTTTTAACTTTAAGAGAAGCCTCCAACGAATCTATTTCGTTATTAAGTGCATCTATTTTAGCCATGATTTCATCAAGAGTTATCTGAATCTCTGAAGCATTTTCCTCTGTCATTCCCGCTCTTATTTCATCATATTGTGCTTTCAGATCCGACTTCTCGGATTTTTTAGTTTCAACATCTGACTTTATAGAATTTATATCCTCTGTCAAATCTTTGATAAGCTTGTCCGCATTATCGTATGCATCCAATGCCGCCTGCGCTTTTTGGCGTGCTACCAGCGCGTCACTGCGAGCTTTTTTAGCTTCGGCAGTTATATCTTCTGCACGTTCTAATGCCGCCTCCAGTCTTTCTTTTTCTTTTTCAAAATTCTTTTCGGTTGTATAACCGCCGCTTGAGTAATCCTCCTGCTGCTTTTGCAAATCCGCAATACTGTCGTCTATCGTTTCGATAATCTCATCTATTTCTTCGATTTCTTGCTCTACAGTCTTAATAGAATTCTCAAAAGCGGCAATCTGTTCTTCATATCCTTTTACGGTTGCTTCCAAAGCAGGATACTCCGCAAGATACTCTTCAATGTCTGCAATATCTTTTTGACTATCCTCAATGATTCGGCGTTGAGCCACGAGATTATCTTCTTCTACAACCAGCATCTGCTTATATTCAATTTCCAATCGCTGCAAAGCTATTTCCAGCTCGTATATGTCGGCGCTTTCACCTTTCACCAAAGTCGCCAAGACATCACCGCGCGAAACGGTGTCTCCGCGGCGAACCATAACGGTATCAATAGTTCGTGCCTCCTCGGTCAAGACCTGTCTTACCTTGTTTGCGCCGACAGTACCGCTGAGTTTAATCTGCGAGGTAATAGTGCCCCCCTCCGAGTTTGAGACGGATACCTCGGGCAACGAACGGTTCATAATTGTATTTGAAAACAGCGTGAGTACAAGCATAATTACCAAAAAAACTATAATTATATTCTTTATCCAACCACGCTTTTGAGTTTCGCCCATGTTAATCTATCCTTTCTATGTACAAAAGTTATCCTTTTACGCCGCCCGAATACGATATGCCTTCTATAATGTACTCCTCGCCGTATAAGAATGTCAGTATCGGAATAATCATGTATATTGTCGCTACCGCAAATGCAAGTGCGGCATCGCCTGCGTTTATTTGCGAAAGGAACACCGACAACGGATGCATTTCAGAATCGCTTAACAAAACAAGCGGCTGTTCTACCATATTCCAATAATCAATAAATATCAATATTGCAACCGAATAGATTATTCCTTTTGACATCGGTGCACAAATACGCGTAAAGATTTGTATTTCCCCCGCTCCGTCAAGTTTTGCGGCCTCAATCGTCGCGGCGGGTATTCTGCGCATAAACTTTGTAAGAATAAAAACGGCAAACGGAGAAAACATTCCCGGCAAAACAATTGCAAGACGCGTATCTAAAATACCAAGCCAATTTGAAACAAGATAGTTAGGCACTAAAGTAACCTGATACGGCATTAACATCAAAATTACATATGAAAAGAATATTATACTTCGTATCTTTCCCTGGAAGCGTGCAAATCCGTATGCCGCAAGCAATGCAATAACAATTTGAAATAAAACAATCGGAACGGTTAAAATCACAGAATTCCAAAACTTTAGTAAGTACTGCGGATTTTTTAAAAGCACGTTTTCGTACTGCGAAAATGTTACAATATCCGGAATAATCTTTAAATTTGTCTCGCCTGAAACATATGTTTTCGAGTCGTCGGCTACACTTGAAAAGATTTGTCCGTAGTTTGCCGCAATTTCATTTTGAGACATCAGTGAATTTGTAAACGTAAGTACAATCGGCATTACAAAAGTTACACAAACTACTAAAAAGAAAGCGCATGTGATTGAAGTAAAAATCTTTCGACGGATATCGGAAATCCTTTTTTTAGTTTTTGGTTTCACTCAATATCCCTCCCTACCTTGTCGTCAATAATAAACAAAGTACCGATTATTACAATCATAACGGCACACATAATAACGGCTGCTGCAGACAACTTTTGATAGTCAAGAGTTGCAAAAGTATTGTTCATAAAATGCTGCAGTGTATACAGCTTCTCGTACGGATAGCTACCTGTCATTAAGTACACTTCTCTGAATATTTTAAACGAATTTATAAGAGAAAGTATCGTAACAAACAGTATGGTTGAAAATATGTACGGAAGCTTAATTCTGAAAAAAACGCGCACAGGCCCTGCACCGTCAAGCATGCAAGCCTCTGTAACATCTTTCGGTATGCCGGCAAGTGCCGCCATAAACAAAATCATGTTGTATCCTATATTCTTCCAAAGAAACAAACATACAACTACAAGCAAGCTCCAGTCGGATTTGAAAAAATCTATCCGCTCAATTCCAAACGTATTTAAAAAATTATTTACGGTTCCCTCATAATGAAAAATAACTTCCCAAATAAGAACAACAGACGCAGTAGGCACCATAAGCGGACTTATAAGGGCTGTTTTAAACCAAGAATTAAGCGGTATCTTTCGCATTAAAAGCATCGCAAAAAGCAGCGGTATTACAACAGCCAACGGAACGGCTATTGCTGAAAAAACTGCCGTATTTTTCGCCGCCATACGAAAAATACTGTTGTTAAATAGATTTAAATAATTTTGAATTCCAACATACTCTTGGTTTATCGGATTATCAATAATCGAATAATATCCGACTACAAAAAACGGTAGCAAAAAAAACACAGCTACTCCGATAAAAGAAGGAGCTATAAAAAACGAAGTTTTAAATCTGTCAATTTTTGCCCGCCTGTTCTTTCTCACTTTTTTCTTATTCATATTTTCCTCTGTTCAACTGTACTATTACGAGCAGTACAGTTATTATACCATGTCAGTGCACCACAGTCAATAGAGATATAGAATAATTAAATATATCTTAATTATCTAACAATAAATTATTCTCTATATTCTGTCGCAATTTGTAAAAATAATCCTCATAAAACCTGTAATTTTAATATTAATACATGAATTTTAACACATTTGTGTTCATTTGTCAACAAATGTGTTCAATATTAACCTATATCACTTTTACAATTGTTTGTAGGAGGAAGAAAGTTATGTTAGATGCAAAAATTGTAGGAAATGTGATACAAAGAATCCGCGAAAGCAAAAAACTTTCTCAAGAGGTAGTGAGTGGACTTGCTGACATTGGAAGAACTCATTTAAGCGCAATTGAGCGAGGAGAAAGGAAGCCGACGATTGAAACATTTTTCAAAATAAGCGATGCATTAAGCATGCGCCCGAGCGCACTTATGGCAGAAATTGAAAAAGAACTTGGTTTATAACTAAAAGAGCTTTGCCGTACGGCAAAGCTCTTTTTTTAATTCAGTTCAATATATGCGGCGTATACAGTGGGCAAAGGCATTCCGCCGTAATTCCAATCATCAACAGTGTACATACCTTTTCCTACGCCGTAAACTGTTATTTTATCGCCCTTAACAAATTGCTTTGGGTTATCCTTTACACAGTCGCGTACAAAAGCGGCAAACTCGCCGCCGTTTTCATCGCGGCATAAATAATACGTTCCGTATTCTTTGTATGTGCTTCCAAGTGCGAATCCCTCTTTTTCACTATAAATCCCCTCGACAACAAGCGTAAGCGTTACGAGTTTTTCTTTGTAACTCTCTGCCGAGCGATAAAACTCTTCCAAATCTACGCTCTCGCCAAGTTCCAAATACTTTTCATACGTTATATCACGGTCAAGTGGCTCTGTGAACACATTTGATATGCCGGCTACTATTTTGTCACCAAGCCCAAACCAAGAAAAAGCACCCAAAGCAATAGCCAATACAAATACAATAACTTTTGTTTTAGTTTTGTACGGGCTTGTGCCTAAAAGAACTAGTCCGACCACCGGAAACATAAGCAATGCAATGCCTATAGCCCACCAAGAATGATACCACTCAACGAAAATTGCCCTTCCTGAGCCACTTCGGGTATTTCTCTTTTTCTTTACTGCCTTACGGTTGCCGGCGCGAAACTCCTCGGGACATTCTTTACCGCAAAACGGACAGTTATCATCCGCAAAGAAGCATCCGCAGTCGGGACATTTATTTAAATCGGGACGGTCGAGTTCTTCACTGTCATGTGCGCCAAGTAATCTACCCATAATCTCTGCCTCCTTTTTATATACAAAAGTATACCACATAAAACTCAGCTTGTCAATATATAAAAAAATATTGATATTTCATTATTTTTGTCGTATAATGACATCTTGTAAGAAAGAAGGCTATACAATGGATTTCAAACGTGGACTAAAAGACGGTATACCGATTTGCCTTGGATATTTTTCGGTATCCGTAGCATTTGGAGTTACTGCTATTCAAGGCGGACTAACATGGTTTGAAGCAGTGATGATTTCACTGTTCAACCTCACTTCGGCAGGTCAAAAGGCAGGGCTTGATATAATTATTGCAGGCGGTTCGCTTATTGAGATTGCACTGTCCCAGTTGCTTATTAACGCAAGATACTCGCTTATGGGCATTTCGCTCTCTCAAAAGCTGAATAAAAACTTTTCTTCGCCTTTTCGTATGATTTTAGGCTTTGCAATAACAGATGAAATTTTTGCTGTCGCTTCCGGACAAAAGAAAATCAGCCGCTCATATTTCGCAGGACTTGCAGTTCTGCCGATACTCGGCTGGTCGGGCGGTACTCTTTTCGGTGCTCTGCTCGGAGGAGTTTTACCGACAATTGTTCAAAATGCTTTGGGCGTTGCACTTTACGGAATGTTTATTGCTGTTTTTGTACCTGCTGCAAAGCAAGAAAAAAGCGTTCTTGCGGTTGTAGGTATTGCAGTTGTTTGCAGCTGTCTGATGAAATATGCACCTGTTTTATC
>JAZNOM010000136.1:0-3711 GCA_045580835.1 Eubacteriales bacterium | reverse complement strand
GGCGTACATGTGTACGGTAGAGACAAAAATCCGAAAAAGCAAGTAACGGCAAGGGCTAAAAAAGCCCTTGCCGCATTTTGTTTTTTACACAAAGTGAAAAATTATTTCTATTTATTCCCTTCGCTTTTATTTCTTACTTGCACTCTGACGTGTTTGTCAGCTCTCTGAAGCCGACTCTTCGGAGTCGGCTTTTTTGCTTGGTATAAAAAAACTCGGACATAAGTCCGAGTTTTTTATATGAAAAATTATTCAGCGTCAGCAACAGGAGCGTCTTCAGCTACTTCAGCAGCGGGAGCCTCTTCAACTGCAGGAGCTTCTGCTTCTTCAATGAGAGCGCGGATGGAAAGGCTAACCTTTTCCTTTTCCTCATTGATATCGATGATCTTAACTTCAACTTCCTGACCGATTTCAAGAACGTCAGAAGGCTGTGCAATCTTGGTCTTGGAAATCTGGGAAATGTGGATAAGACCGTCGGTGCCGGGAACGATTTCAGCAAATGCGCCGAAAGGAGTGAAGCTTACGATTTTAACGGTAGCAACATCGCCTACTGCGTACTTGTTCTTAAATACGAACCAAGAGTTCATATCGTCGGTCTTGTAACCGAGAGAAATCTTGCCGGTTTCCTTATCAAAGGACTTAACCCAAACGTCGATAACATCGCCAACCTTAACAACCTGGGAAGGATGCTTAATGTGCTTCCAGGAAAGCTCGGAGTTGTGAACCATACCGTCAACACCGCCGAGGTCAACAAACGCACCGTAAGTAGCAAGGTTCTTTACAGTACCCTGATAGTGCTTGCCCTCTTCGCAAGTTGCCCAGAATGCCTCTTCACGAGCCTTGCGCTCTTCGTTGAGAACGGCACGGATAGAAGCATATGCCTTGTGGCGCTGCTCGTTGATGTCAACAATCTTTACTCTCTGAGTAGTACCAACCAAAGTGGTGAGGTCACCGCCCTTGGGTACACCGGTGAGAGATGCGGGGATGAATACGCGAACGCCGTTAAGGTTGATAAGAACACCGCCCTTAACTGCTTCAACGATTTTGCCCTCGAGAATTGCATCATTCTCTTTTGCTTCGACAACATACTTCCAGTTCTTGTCGGAGTCAACGCGCTTCTTGGAAAGAACGGCAATGCCGTCAATGTCGCTTACCTTAATTACGAAGCCCTCTACCTGGTCGCCAACCTTAAACATGGTGTTAAGGTCCACGCCGGGTTCGTCGGTAATCTGGTCGTATGTAATAACGCCGGTGGCTTTTGCGCCGAGGTCAAGACGGATTTCGTTATTCGAAACCGACATAACTGTACCGACTACGGTATCTCCTGTATTTAAAGTTTTCAGTGAAGCTTCAAGTAATTCTTCAAAGTTTTCAAGTTCTGCCATGGTTTTATATACCTCCTCTATAATACCGCTTGGAGTGGAAGCCCCAGCAGTAATACCAATAGTAATACAGCCGTCGAAATATGATTTATCAAGTTCGTCGGCCTTTTCAACGAAAGCACATTTTGAACATGCGGAAGAAGCTATCTCGAAAAGCTTGTGCGAGTTTGAACTCTGCTTGCCGCCTATTACAATCATGCCGTCGCTGTGCAGTGCAAGGTCTTTTGTCTCGGACTGCCTTTTTTCAGTAACACTACATATTGTATCAAAAATTATCGCGTTTGTATATACTTTTTTGAATTTTTTCTCACATTTTTTCCAAAGATTTGTGTTTTGGGTGGTTTGAGCAACCAAAATTATGGGCTTTTCGGGATTTTTCTCCTCTTTTACATAATTTTCAAGGCTCTCCTCACTGTCAAAAACCACGCTTTCGCCTTTTGCATAGCTCAAAATCGAAAGCACCTCCGGGTGAGTGGGGTCGCCGATTACTGCAAGAGTAGTGTCGGCGTTTGTATTTTCATCAGCGATTCTATGAATCTTTTTCACAAACGGACAGGTCATATCTTCAATATGGATGTTGGGATATGCCTTCTCGACCGCTCGAAGTTTTTCCTCCTCGTGGCGCGGAATGCCGTGAGTGCGGATTATAATGCGCGCTTCCCTGCCGTTTTTTGCAATAGTTTCAACCTCATCCACCGTGGCAATCTTTGCGCCGCGTGATGCAAGCTGCTCATTGTAAATACGGTTGTGAATCAAATGTCCGAGAATATATATATCATATTCTCCGCCAAGTTCTTTTTCAACAAAATCGGTTGCGCGTTTTACGCCAAAGCAAAAACCCGCTTCTTTAGCAACAGTTACTTTCATTTATCAAGTCCCTCACGTCGGAGTGCAAGTATTCGGTCAAAAACAAGCTGTGCCGCTTTTTCATACTCCTCTGTACCGCCGTTTGCAAATCCGAATTCCGCATATTTTATAGGCTTTCCGATGATGACTTCCTTTTTGCGAAGAAAACGGTATTTATAGCCCTTAACACGGATAAATACAGGCTGCACGTCTGCCTTTGAGCGGTAAATCATCATTCCAACGCCGCTTTTCACCTCTGTTGTCGCAGGGTCTACGCCTACATATCGAGTTCCCTGCGGAAACATTGCAACAATCTCCTCGTCCTTAAGAATGGAAAGTGTCTTTTTAATTGCACCGATATCTCCTCTGCCACGGTCTACCGCATATGCACCAAGTGCGCTTATAAGCTGCGACAGAAGCGGAATTTTAAACAGTTCTTTTTTGGCGAGAAAACGAAGCTGTCGCTTAAATGAAACCGCAAGCGAAAGCACATCAAGCATCGCCGTATGATTTGCGCAAACGATAAGTGCGCCGTCCTTTTGCTCGTTTTCAGTGCCGAAAGTCTTTACACGCATGCAAAACTTGATAATCGGACCGATAGTAGCCTTTAAAAAGCCATAAAGCTTGTTTTGCTTTTTAGCTTTTTTTTTTGAAAGTTTTTCAAGCACGATGTTCTTTGCCGCCGCAATACTCTCTTCAAGTGTCATGTTTGAAGAATCAAGAGTTACAGCATCGTCAGCCGCCTTAAGCGGCGCAACGTCTCTTCCACTGTCGCGCTCGTCGCGCTCCTTAATAGAAGCAAGGATGTCCTCATAGCTGACCATCTCGCCTTTCTCCGCAAGCTGCGCAACGCGGCGAGTAGCACGTGCCTCGGCAGAAGCCGTGAGAAAGATTTTTACGTCTGCATCCGGCAGAATAACAGTGCCGATATCTCTGCCGTCCATGATTACATTATTCTCTCTTGCAAGCGAACGCTGCATATCAAAGAGGAACTCTCGCACTTTTGGCACTGCCGAAACAACAGATGCATACTTTGCGATAAGAGGAGTGCGGATAAAGTCACTCACATCCTCGCCGTTAAGAAACATTCTCTGCTCGCCGTCAACATATTTAAGTTCAACCTTGACATTTGGCAAATTGTTTACTATTCCTTCGGTGTCCTCAGTGGAAACGCCATTTTTCTGCATATAAAGACCTACCGTGCGGTATATTGCACCGGTATCAACGTAGATATAGCCAAACTCTTTTGCAAGTGCCTTGGCAATGGTGCTTTTACCTGCACCACTCGGTCCGTCAATAGCAATTCCTATCATTATAGTCACAATCCTTTCAATAGATTGAATTTTCGGCGGCAAGACGCGCCGTTGAAAATGCGATTTGTAAATTAAATCCGCCGGTATATGCGTCGACATCTATAATCTCTCCGCAAAAGAAAAGACCGGGGACTTTTTTTGATTCCATCGTCTTTGGCGACAGTTCCTTTACG
>JAZNOM010000135.1:0-36374 GCA_045580835.1 Eubacteriales bacterium | reverse complement strand
GTAAATTAAAGTTTATCTAATCACTTCAAAATGCAAGCATTTTGAAGTGGAGCAAAACCGTTCGCTCGCGCCGCGCTCACCGCGCGCGGTTTTTAAGGTGTAAAAAAGCCGGCGCATGTCCGTCTTTTTTACGGAATTTTAATTGCATAAACATTAATTTACCTTAACTCCTCCGCTGTATTGTGAATAAGCTCCGGCAAATACTGCACCTTTGCCGCAATCTGCTTCCAATAAAGCGGCGAATTGATGATGCCGCGCTTGACAAGTACTTCTAGGTCACTATCAAGCGTAGAGCGTGTGTATGCACCAACCTTGTTAGGAATACCAAGCACCGTTTCAGGTGATATCTTCGTCTTTCCATCACTCTTTCGTACCTCAAAGTGCAGATGCGCGCCATACACCTTGCCGGTAGCACCCATAACACCTATTTTGTCGCCGAAAATAACGCGCTGACCTTTTTTCACCGCACGGGAAGCAAGATGACAGTAATAATGATACTGCCCCGAATCGGTCTTAACACAAACATAGTTGCCCCACTCCCATGTTGCATTTGACCTATCGGTTACAATGCGCGACTGAACTACCTCGCCGCCCTCTACGGCAACCACCTCCTGCGAGCCGATGCCCACAATATCATAACCACCGTGACTTTCAGTAATTCCGCCGAGTGTTCGTGTACCGTAGCGTGAGGTTACTTTCACGCTTTCACCCTTAAAAGGAAACTTCACAAGATTTCCCCCTTTCTATGAAAGCCCTCAAGCACCGTTAGCCTATGCTCGTAATCATCAAGCCGCACAGAATGTGCATCAAGCCGCTTATTTGAGTTTTCGAGATTCTCATTAAGGCTGTCAACCGAACAGTTGAGCTTTGTAATGCTGGTATTAAGCTTAATTATCGGAGTTGAAACGCTGATGCCGAATCCAACGAGCGCGATAAGTCCAAGCACTATCTCCCAGGTCACGTTTCTTCCTCCGCTTCACTTTCTGTTTCGCTTACCTCTTGCCACACAGACGCATCGGCGCCAACCTCAAGATAAACCCTTTTACCAAAAGACTTTCCGTCGGTCAACACCTTACCCTCGTCTGCGATAAGTACCGTTCTTGTTACTGTTTTCATGTCATCCTCCTTAAGCCGACTCCCGTCGGCTTATACCATAACAAATGTCCAATTTGGCTTTGTCGCAATAAGCGTTTGCCACTCTTCCTCGCTAAACGCACCGTTTACCTTTATCTCTGCGAACTCCACGCTGCCGCCGGAGTCAGGCAATGCGTTTACCAAGTCCGTGATAATTTCAGCATCGGTCTTATCCGTATACTTGACACAAACCGCGGTATAATAGGTGTTTGCATCAAAGATATAACCCTGCGATACGGCAGAGGTAGACTGCGAACCGTCATACGACACTACGCCGCCTTCGCGAGGGAAAAACCTTACCGCCGCGGAGGTTTTTATAGTAGCGTTTGATTGGTCGCCGTTTGCGTCTGTATTTCTGCGATACGCCGAGTGCTTGCCCATACCGCGAAAATCCTGATAAAGCATGTTAATAACATTTGCCACCGTCATAGGATATCCCGCGGTTGAAAACACCATAAAGAGGTCGGGCTCAAAGCCGCAATCCACGGAAAACTTGTTCGTGCCGTCCCCCTTTTTAACCTCGGTGTAGTGCTTTGCAGCGCAACGTGCGGCTTCGGCAGTCTTTCCCGCGGCAAATACACGCGGAACATTGCCTGCAATTTCTATAAGCTTGTCAGCAATACTCATGCCATGCCTCCTATATACGACTCTTGCAAAGAGATAATACTTTCAAGCGCACTTTCGATATCGCCGAATCGTGCCTCAATTTCCGCCTTTTCGCTTTCAAGCATGGGGGATGCAAATGGAATGTATCCGCCGCCAAGCCAACCTGAATAAAAATACTTTGGCACACCTGCGATAAATACAATCATGTTTTGGTTACCGCCACTGTACAAATCGTTGACCTCCGTACCTTTCCACTTTTCAAACTCTTCATCGTTTGTAAAGCTCACGATATTTCCATATACCGGCATACCGTCTAACTGATAAAAAAGATAGTTCTGAAATTCACCTAACATATCGTTTTTATCCTTTCCCGTCCAATAGTCAACACCGCGAATCGGCGTGTAGCCGTCAGCCCCTTTTTCACCTGCTGCTCCGGTATCGCCCTTTTCACCGCGCGGCAGGGTGATGTTAAGCACCATTTTCCCGTCTGATTCGGCAAGCGTTGCCGCCGCTTCATCGCCGCACTCGGCTATAACCGACATCTTCTCAAACTTTGAAAACTTTGCCGAAAACTGCTCGTAAAGGCTCGGCGTATAATTGGTGGCGCGAATACCCTTTGCGGCGGCACCATGCTCAATATTTACCGCACCAAAAAGTGAGGTAAGCGTATTTTCGCCGTCGGTACCGAACACGCCGAGCTTTACCCTGCCGCTTTTTGCAAGTGCCTCTGCCGGAAAAATACACCTGTCGCCGTCAAGCGGTACGAGCAGATTGCCACGCGGCAATACAAACACGGCAGTTTTTGCAAGTCCCTGCCACTTTTCATCAAAGCTAAAGCACAAGCCTACCTTGCCCGCGGTACCGCTTGCCACGATAGGCTGCGAAAGCTCGATTTCAGAGCCTTTTAAAGTAACGTCTATAACTAACATAAATCACCTATCCTTTTCTCTTTGACATGCATGCAAGCGGAGCATACTCTATACGCAACGAGTAAAGTACGCACTCGCCGCGCCCTTCAAAGCTAATTTTGCCATGGTCAACATAAAACGCACGCGGCAAAAATGTGCGCGTTACAACCTCGTTGTCGGTGTCATAAATACACATAAGCGTGTTGCCGTTTTCATCAATTAATGAAAGTTCGGAGTCGATACCCACGCTTGCGGTTACGGATATGCTTTTTATGCGGCGGCGGCCGCCGTTTGCAAGCGCGATGTCAAATGAAAAGTCTCCAA
This sequence comes from Eubacteriales bacterium, assembly GCA_045580835.1. Taxonomy (GTDB): domain Bacteria; phylum Bacillota; class Clostridia; order Oscillospirales; family CAG-272; genus UMGS902. Next base: position 33,402 of record JAZNOM010000135.1, on the reverse strand, counting down.
GCTCATCAAAAAGCATATACGGCAAACTGCCGCCGTTTGCCTTTGCTATCACCATGCCGCTTACAAACGAGAGTTCTCCCACATCAAACCTTCTTCGGCTCCATTCGCCGCTTGACGGCTCGTAAAACCACAGATATCCGTCGCAAACGGAAAGTACAAGCGTGCCGTTTTCAGCAGTGAGTGCCGCCGCGGAATAATCGGTACCACGCGGCAGCGCATCGCTGATTTTTTTAACCGAAGAGCCGTTGTAGCACATTACCCCATCACGCGAAACGAAGTAAAGCGCGCCGTCAAGCGCAGCAAGTGCATCCTGCGAAACACAGCCGTGTTCACCCACGAACGAAAGAGTAAACGGAAGCTCGTTTCCGCGCACCGTCATCATACTCTGCTCGGTAAAAACAACCACCTTGCCGCCAAATGAGCAAATCGCTGTAAATCCGCCGATATCCGGGGTCACCATTCGCCAGCTTCCGCTCGCCGACTCGTCAAGCGACTCGTCAAAATCGGTGCATGCGCCCATTGCCGATGCATAAACAGTGTCGCCGTTTATGCCGAAAAGGCGGTCAAAATACTGCACCGCTGCATAAAGTGTGGGCATGTCCGCACTCTCGCTTGAAAGCGACCACGTCCCCGACTCCGAAAGCAAACGCATATCAGGCAAAACCAACATTTTTTCGCCGCTTGTACCAAACGGTGCTTCGCCGTCTTTCATGTTGCAATACCGCACCATTCGCTTGGGACATCTGTATGACACATATACCGATGCATAATCACCGAGAGTCTGATATATGTCGGTATACACCTTGTCAAAATTAATCGTATAATTTTCACCAAGATGAGGCGCATAGTCAAGCGTTGCATATTTATAGGTTTTACCGTCCGTGCTTATAAGAGTGCTTTTCAGATATTTTTCGGCAGTTATCTCCTTGTGCAAAACACGCCTTGCATCCACAAGCGTTGTTGTAACATTGCCACATGAATCTATCACATCCAAAAATACCTGCGAAAGCGCGTATATACAAATCGAACCCGTGTCGCCATCGTATTCGCCTGAATTAAACTGCACTATGTAACCTTTTGGAAGCCTTGTATGCTCGTAGCTTCGGCGCTCATCAATTATTTTATAACAACTTTCATAGAACACAAATGTGTTCTCTCCGTCACTGAATGCGCCAAGTACGCGACGATATCCTGCATCATTTTTTCCGTATTCGCCGATATCTTCAACAAAAATACGGGCGGCAGGCAACTGCCAATCTTCGTAGGCTAAAACATCTTTGGGACAGATGTTTTTGTACACCCACTCCGGCGTTACGTAAGTTTCATACTCGGCGTCATGCTCCTCGCAAAGCGAGTATACTCCGTCTGCAAGACTGTTGCTCGATGCCGCAATGTCAATTTTTCGCTCGGCAAGCATAGAGTAAAGCGCACCGCCTGAAAGCACCGTGACATTGTTACTGTTAACAATTTGTCCGTCTGAAAGCTTGCCGAAATGCTCACCCAAAAAGCTGCGTATATCAAGCGTCTTTTTGCCGAGTACCGGAAAAGCAGCCGCCCTCATGTGCTCACCCCGTTTTCGCGCTTGTACTCGTCAAGATATCCGTTATACTCCTCGCCATAGGCGTTTGCAGAGTCGAAATCTCCGACATAAACGTATACGCTGCGCACAAGCCACGCGCGGACAAGCGGTATGTAGCGCTCATCAAGCGGAACGGTTGCATCAAGTGCTTCCACATCCGTCACATCGTCAGGCAAAGCGCGGTAATAAACAGTACATTCTCCGTCAGTTGTGACGTAGATACCGTCATGCGCCACATGGTAAAGCTTTGCCTCGGGCATAAGCGAAAGCAGGGTGCTTGATGCCGGCATGAGTTCGCACTCGTCGCAAAATACACGGCGAATCTGCTCGGGCAAAAGCTTGGTTTCGATTTTTCCGTCTGTTGGTGCAAGACTTACGCTTGCATCGGCACTCGGCAAAATCAGAAAAAGCGAGCGAATGATTCTGTTGTACTCCGCCACAAGATATGAAAAGTTTGGAAAAAACTCTCCCTCAAAGTTGCCCATTGCTTCTAAAATAAGTTCGTTAACCGTCATTTTGTCACCACCTGTCACAAGCCATGCGCTTTCCGCGTGCTGCATTTCTCCAAAGAGAAATAAATGCACTCTCTGCCTCGGCACTGCTTTTTTCAAGCATTTTTGCATCCTTGTTTGCACTGCCAACGATAAAATACAAAAGCGCGGTGTAAAACATGCCGTCGAGCGCAAAAGAAGCATTAAGAGTGTCGGGCGAGGTATACTCGCCCTTACCCACAATCAGTTTTTTAGGATATCGACAGAGGAATGTACGCACGCCGGTGTCGCAAAAGGATAAAAATTCATATATGGGAAGTTCTCTGCCAATCAGCACTGTCACATCCCCGTAAAGCTTTTTTAAATCCATAAAAACTCCTTTTATTAAGAATGAGAACCTATAAAGGTTCTCATTCTTTCAAACCTTTTTTAATTTGCTGCGTTGATAAAGCGTACGCAGCCGCCGGGATTTGTACACATGAGATTGCCGTAGGATGCAAGAAGCGCACGGAAAATGGAGGTGTCGGGCATGGGTACAAATACGCCGCCGTCCTTTTCCATAAAGTTCCAAGGAGTTGCTTCAAGATAGAACGCAGAGGTGTCAACGCCCCAAACCTCGTTTTCGGGAACGAAACGCTCGTTTACGATAACGACCTCGTTTGAGCCTACAAGAATTTTATAGCCAACTGCGCCGCCTACGAAGTGGTACTTATCGGTAACGGTAACGTTGTTGGTGTGGATGTAGTCCTGATATGCGAGGAAAGCATCGTCGCCCATCATAAGAAGGTCGATATTTGCACCCTTGTAGTCCTTTGCTTCCTTGATGCCGCGGTAGAGTACAAGGTCGGTGATGTCGCCTGCCGCATCAACCGTGGTGGGGCAAATCCAAGGATTTTCGCTCTTTTTGATACCGTAAAGGGTTTCGCCGTCGCCGAAGATTGCGCCAAGGCCCATAAGCTCGCGGTTGTAACTGCCCTGAACGGTGATAAATCCGCTTGCAGAAGCGAGAGTAAGCGTGCCTTCGCAAACTACTGTCTTGTTTGCGCGGTCAACAGAAATGATGCGGTGACCGCCGTTGCCGCTTGCAAGAGTGCCGTCTTCATCATAGAGGTCAATGGAAAGCCCCTCAATAACGCGCTTAACGCTGTCAAGTGTAAGCACGGTGCCTGTGCCCTGTGCAGTAGCCGCGGTAACGGTTGCAAGCTTGCCTGTGCCGTCACCGAAAAGTGCTCTGCCGATGTTCCACTTTGCCGCAGCGTAAGAACCCTTGATTTCGCTGTCGAGCGCGTTGATCATGGAAGAAGCGTTGGAGCTTGCAAGCTCAATGGTCTTGTTGGAAATCTGGAGGTCAACGTACATGTCAACCGCGTCGATTTCAAAACGGGTGTAGCGCTGTGCGCCCGCCTTGGGAGTGCCCACGCCCTCTGCACCAAAGCCAAAACCGCCGTTGATACCGACGGGTGCTGCGCACTTGATGGTGTTGTTGGTGAGAGTCACCTTCTTGATTTTTTCAAGAAAAGGAGAGGGTTCGGTGTTAATCTGATTGGTAAGTGCAGGCTGATACTTGTCCTTAAGAATTGCCTCGAGTTTTGTAAGAATCTGTGCCATTTTAAATGTTTCCTTTCAAATGTAAAATAAAATTGTTGTGAGTACGGATGTCAGAACCTTTTAAGGAAAGGTTCCAACACCTCCAAACCTTTTTGTGAAAAATACTATCAGTAGCCATGGCTATATAATAAATATTTTATAGTTTTTCTTTGGTTCTTTCTTCTTAAGAAAGAACGCTCTCGCTTATTCGCAGATTTCCAAATGCTATATGCCGAATGCTTGTCTTGCAAGCGCGGAGGCTTCGCTTAAATTTTTCGGCTTTGCCTTTGGGGTAAGCGGCACGCTTGCGCTGCCGCTTGTGGAGGAAAGCGCAGGGGGATTTTCTATGCGAAGGCGCTCTAAAATCGCCGCCTCGCAAAGACGCATCGCCTCGGGATTGCCTTTGATAAGATTCAAAAGCTCCTCGGCAGTAGGTGCTTCCCCTGCACTCTTGCCGCGGTCAATGTAATACGCGGTGCGAAGTCTTTCCTCATCGCTCATTGCACCGAGAGCTGCATTTGATGCAATGATTTCTTCAATTGCACCAATACGCTCGCCAAAGTGCGGAAGCGTGCCGTCAAGTGCCATTTTGCTTTTTACCGACTCGTAGCGAAGCGTACGAAGCTCGGCATCATAATCCGCAGAAAGCGCGGCGCGCGCAGCAGCTTCAACCGCCGCAGTATACTCTGCAACTGCCGCCGCGCGCTCCTCTTCGCTAAGAGAAGCAAGCTTTTCAAAATCAAGAGTTGGTGACTTAATTTGTTCCATTATCGGTTTTTCCTTTCTTTTCTTCATGCTCTTTGATGTGGTTTTCAAGTGCCGCCGCACGCGTAGGATTATCACGGCGGAGTTTGAAATAAGAATACTCAAGCGCAGCACGGCGATGCTCGGCAATATGCAGCTCATGGTCATCAAAACTGCTTACCTCAACATATTCGCCTGCCGCAAGAGCCATATTTTCTCTGCGTGCCGCCGCACTCTGCAAATCATCCTCATAAAGATTGCGCATAAAGTCGCCAAGACGAAGCCCTTTCAGCAGTTTTTTGCGGATAAGACGCGGAATTTTGCCGTCCTCGCCCTCAAAAAGTCCCATATCTATGCCGTTTTTAATTGCTGAAATGCGACTTTCGTCACTATGAAGCAACGCGTTTTCACTGTCGAAAATGATATCGTAGGAATTAATATCCTCGCCGCACCATACAAGAAGGGCACTCTTGTCAAAAGCGCCCGAAAGCTTTTCGACATGTGAAACGTCGCCGTGAACCTTGTAAAGCTTAAGCCAGATTTTTGCCGCTGAAAGCACCGCTGTGCGAATTTCGTCGCCGGTCAACGCAAGGCGCACGCCGTCAATGTCGCGCAAACGCTCAATCGCGCTTGCACTTGTCAATGAACTTGCAAAATTGCCCGTTGCACCAAGGTGCGAAAGTCCTGCAACATACTCCATCTCGCGCGAAAGATTTTCACACTCCTCAAAAACTCCCTCTGGCAAATTTTGAGTAGCAAGCGGCTTTGGCTCGCCGCGGTCGGGATTGTACTCTACGATATCACCGGGCGCAACGCCGTGCATTGCAAGAGAGTCAATATCGTCAACCGCGCCCTCGGGTACGAGCAAGGGATTGAGCGCAAGCGAACGGATATAGTCGTGAATTTTGTTTTTCACGCCGTTATACGCGCGCTGAAGCGGAATTAAATCCTCGATAACCGAGCGACCGAAAAACATGCCTGCCACTCTCTTGCATCGAAGCATCGAAAGCGGATACTCGTCTATCGGCAGAGTGCCGTAGTAGAGGATGCGGTCGGGCGTTGTGATAAACATGCGCCCTGACGGATGACGAGCAGACGGTTTTTCCATATAGGTACGAAGCAACGTCGCGTTTTCCGCCTTGCGAAGCCCTGCCGAAAATGTTGTACCCACATACGAAAGACCGCCGACACCTGCCGTTGGCACAAGCGCATATGTGTCAACATCGCGCGGCTTCACACGCACGCCAAAGCGGCGGTCAACCTCGTTTACGCTGACGACCTGCTCAATGATTATCGAACTTTGGTCATCAAGGTTTTCCTTGTAGATGCTCTCCGGCAGTACCTCGTAAGCAGTGATAACACCGAAATCAAGGTCACCGAGCGGAATGTGATGCTCGCCGTCAAAAACGGTGTCGCCCTTCTCCGTATCCCACCACGAAAGCATAAACGCCGTGCCGCAAAGCTCGCTCCAGAGTATAAGACTGTCCTTTTTACTTGGAAAATCGCACTTATACTGCGTTTGCGTTAAGAGACGCGTGGCAACAAGGCTTTTTTCATAGTCGCTCATCTCGCTTGTCGCAGGATGCACCGCCATGGAAAAGTCAAGCGACTTGAAATTTGCAATGCGCGTTTCAATAAGCGGCGCAATTCGGTTGTAAACGCCTCGCTCCATGTAGTCAAACGGAGGCTCGTAGTCCTCAAGCTCGCCGCGATAAGGATTAATGTCGCGATACTGATGTCCTGAGTAAAAGTCGGATGAAAGCATCCACTTAAGCTCGAGAGGGCGGCGCTCCTCGTGTCGGCGGCGGCACTCATCCTCAATCATCTTTAAGATGTCCTCTTTATACTCTCCGCGCGGCGGCTCCTTTTCTTTGAAATTAAAAAGTTTCATTTGTTAATTCTCCTTTTTTCGTCAAGAGTCTTGCGGTGAGAGGAAATATGCCGCGCGCGGTGCGGCTTTTTTTCATCTTTGCCGAAAAGCTTGTACATCTCTTCTCTCTCGCGGCGGTGAGAAAGCTCGAGAAAGAAAAGCATAATGAGAAAAGCTGTAAAAATGAACACCGTCAAGACTTTTCCCCTCTCTTTGGCTTGGTCAGCCGCGCTATCTGTGCCGCGCAATCGGCACAGATGTAAAAGCCGCCGAGGATATTGGGGCTGCCCGAAACCTTGAACGTGGCGGTGCTTTTGCAGGCGGGCACCGAGCAGATATGCTTTGCCGCCTTAACAGTAATCTGTTTCATAAATCTCTCCTAAAATCTGTTTTTTCTTCGGTTTTTCCCCGTGAAATCGCTGATAGTGACGCTGCTTTTTTGCTTTGGCGCGGCAGTTTGCATAACCGCAAAATAGCGCAGCGCATCGGGCAGATGCGTTATCTCGTGCGGCTCTGTGGCGCAGTCGCCGATGCGCTTTTTGTCGGAAAGGAGCGAAGGCAGACAACGGATGAGGTTTTCGCAATCCCGGCTGATTTTCAGGCGGCTGTCCTCGCCGCCGTCAGAAGTGCCAAACACCTTAAGCCACTCTTTAAGCGCCATCCATCCGCCAATGCGGTTATTATCTGCGGCGGTAAGCGGCACGCCGTGCTGCTCAAAAAGCATGGCAATACTTTTGCCGCTGTCCTTTTGACGCGACCAAAGGTCGGGCGGTGCAAGGGTGCGATAAATTTCAAGTCCACAGCTTGCCTCTCTTATCGCCTCGGCTGCCGCCGAAACGATAAGGTCGTGCGCATAAACCTCTTTGAAAACCGTAGCGTAACCTGCCGAGTCAACCGCGATAAAAAGGCAGGCGAGCGCATCAAGACCGTAATCTATGGCGCGATAGATGCGTGCGCCGCGCGGCAGCGGCTTTGGCGAAACGACATGCACGTCGCTGCGAAACTCCGAGAAAAACTGCCCTCCGCCAACTCCCCATTCTCCAAGACCGCAAACGCGGTAACGCTCGGGATCGCGGACTTTCATTTCCTCAAATACGCGCAAATCTGCTTCGTCAAGCCACTCGTTTACCTTGTAGTTAACCGTCATGGCAAACACATCGGGCGATGTACGGTCAAAAAACCTCTTTTTAAGCCAATGATTTTCGCTCCACGGATTAAAGGTCAGCGTAATCTGCTTGAAAAGGCCCTTTGGCATTTCGCCGCGGATGCTTTCGTCAAGCGTGTTGAACGCATCCTCGCTGTCCACCTCGTACGCTTCCTCAATCCACATCCAGCAAAGCACGCCGCAGGACACCGTTAGCGAGGTTAATTTAAGCGGGTCATCAAGTCCTGCAAAAAACACCCTCTGCCCTGTCGCCTTTACAATGATTTCAAGCGGAGCGCTCTTGAAATCAAAGTATTCCTCTGCGCCAAGCCGCTTTATCGCCCACTTAAGCTCGGAAAAAGCCGAACGCTCAAGCGTGCGGTATGTGCGGCGCACCACAACGAGGTTTGCCTCGGGATGCTTCAAGAGGTGATAGATGTACCAAAGCGCACAAGTCTTGCTCTTTTTTGAGGCGCGCGAGCCTTTGACAACGCGGTAACGCTTGCGTGTTCGCCAGAACTCGGCATAACCGCCGCCGACAATGTCAGGCAAAAATTGCTTTTTTGTCACTTAAGCTCGTCCTCGCCGCAGATGATAAGCGGAAGCGCAATGCTGCCCTCAATGCGCTCGCCGAAAAGACCGTAGTGCTTGCCGATAAGCTCGGCGGCGCGAGTCACGTCGGACAGTCGCGGACGAAGCTTTACAACCTCCACGCGCTCGCCGCGCTCTACAAAGGTGCGCCCGTCTTCCTCGGTGGTTTTTGTTTCCTCGCGAAGCTTGACAACACTGTCCTCGGTTTCCTCTCGGCGCAAAATGCGCGTGAGTGCTTCAAGCACTTCCGCTTCTGTTGCAACTGCCTTGTTTTCGTTTTCCATTTTTTCTCCTCCTTTCAGCAAAAGTCGGCTCTCACCGCTACGCGTTACAGATATTTCTGTGTTGCGTGCCTATATTATAACACATCAAAGTTGGGAAAATTCGGAAAGTTTTAAAGAAATTTCTGTATTTTCGAGCGTAAAAAAACGCCCTTTTGAGGGTTGGTCATAGGGATTTTATGAAAATACTATTTTTATGCCGACACTTCAAGCGGAAAGCGGAAGCCCCATACATCGTTTTGATGTATGGGGCCTTTGCTTATTCGATATCTTTTTCGGGGAACTTTAAGCAGAATTCCTCATTAATTTTAATTATAATCAAAACCATTATCTTCAAAAGTTCCAGATAGTCTGATTGATGCTGTTTTATATCTGGCGGAGGTGTGCCATGCACATACTTGTTACGCAAATCATGACCATTACTATATTGTGCTTTGTTCAGCATGAAATTTAAATAATTCTGTTCCGATTGTGTAAAAAGTGTGGACTCAACAACTATATCATCGGTGTCTTCAAGTTCAAAAACAAGTGGAATATATTGGGTATTATAAGCGAGGCAAACACATCTGTTATTATATAAATCCTCGAGCAAAAGGGCTCTTTGCGGATTTACAGACAATATATTGTCTTCATTACAAGTCAGCGTACCTCTTTTTATTAACCATTCAATTGAAGGCTTCTGGTATCTTGCAAAATCTTCTACACGCAACTGGTTATCATTAAGTAACGCAAAAAGCGAGTCACTGTTTGCTTTTGATTCTCCGGCGAAAGTAAGCATGCCTTGGTCCGAGAATAGCATTTGTTGCTCATTTTTCAAATAATCACTTTTTGCATATGCATATTTCTTTTTTTGCATACTTGGCACTGTTTCAAACGCAATATGTCCCGAAGAGATCGCGAATAGCCTTCTATCTATTTCTCCGTCTTCACAATACATTCTATATTGCTTCAGCACAGAATCTATTGCAGAAGCAAGTAATTGACACCGTTCCAAATCTGTCGTTCCTGCGGAGGGTGGAGAATAGAAGAACCCCTCTACTCCAAATTCTTCTTTTATATATTCTTCAAAAAACCATTGAAAAAGGCTTTCAATATTAATCCCATTCGTTTTTAATTCCTGCCTGTATGCTCCCATTTGTAAGGTGCTAATCATCCGTTTTAATATGAAAGCACTTCCTCGCCGATATTCCTTGACCCCATGAATAATAAAAAGCTCCGATATTTCAGTTGTACTCGGCGCAGAATGAGCAAAATTACATCTACACTTAAGATCCGTATAACCGAAAAGATATATGAAATTATTTAACAAAGTGGGATAATCCAAATTTTCAGCCACCCACTCTTTGCTATATATTGCTGTATACTCGGTATCAGAAAAAGATTCGTCAACTTCTATATGCTCCATCGATTCAAAAGAAATATGAGCTCCAACTGTTATGTGCGCCCCTTTATCCGAATTGTTTTTACAGTAGTCATCATACTTGTCCTTTGCTTTTAAACGAGTTTTATCAGATATAGGTAATTCTTTTGAAGACTGCGATTCGTATATCAGCCCCAGATAACTTATCGGTATCTGTTCCGATTCAACATAACGCACCAAAAGGTTGCCTAAATCTTCAGGAGTAAGTTCTCTTGGTAAAAAAATCGGCTTACTTCGTTCATCTTTTTCAATAAGAAACTTTTTAACAATATATTGAGCACTGTTTTCTGAAGATTGCATAAACTTTGCGATAATACCGCCTTTTTTATATACGATGTTTTGCACAGTAAGAATATGCAATAATGAGCTGCGTTTTTTTAATATAATTTCTTCGAATTTATTATCAGAAATATTATCTAAAGTATTATGTTTGCCTATTAAAATCCAAAAATCTTCAAAGTACTGTGCATTGACGCTAGCATATATGTCTACGATATTATCTTCGCATATATTTGAAAAATATCGTCCAATCACGCCGCGTATTTTTTTAACGGCATTCTTATATTTTTCTATTGTTTCTTCGTCCCATTCAGACAACAGGCAATCATTTTCTATGTATAAAGCTATATTATGCAGTTCTAAAATTCTATTTATGTCCGCTGTACTTTCGGAAGAGAAATCAAAACAATCAAGTTCTTTAGCTACTTCTCTCAAGCAAGTGCCTACACTTAAGTCGTTAGGACTGTAAAATTTTATGTCTGAAATTTTCTTATCCATATTCCTCCACTTATTAACAAAAATCTGTTAAAGCACATATTAATTATACCATATATCCATTATACAAAACAACCCCAATGTGTTGTAACTCGTTGAGGTTGTCTTTTTTTCTCAGCTCCCTCTCCTGAGCAGAAGAATTTGAAAACACTGTTAATTTTTGATATATTGAAAGAAGTCTACACGAAATAGTAAAAATTTCTTTCTTAATGCAATAAAAGCAGTTTTTTGTTGTGTATATAGGTGAAAGGCCTTTAAAACAAGAAAAGGGGGACGTTATGAAAGACAACGAGATAATCGAATTATATTGGACTCGTGATGAAAGTGCCATTTCCGCTACTGCTGATGCATACGGAAATTATGATGGTATAATATATGAAAGCACTGTGTGTCCGATAGCAAAAAACATTGTATTATTCAACAAAGAATATGCAAAACCATTTGGAGATGTACAAGATTATATTATACCTTCTCAATCGCTTGCGACGGACAAACCATTTTAGCGGAAAAGCGAATTTAAAAATTGCATTATACCACTTTGACATAAAAAAGCTCAGAGGCTACAGCCTCTGAGCTTTTTTATGTCACTGCTTGTCTTCATTCGCAAATCGACACATATTACCTTAGGTACATAGTGTTGTTTTTTTCTTTTCAGCCATTACTTTTTTGCTCCTTTTTTCTCTTTTTGCTTACCGCTTTAACCTTCTTGTTCTCACGGTATTTCTTTTGACGCATTGCGTTGTGCGCTTTTCGACATGCCTCATTCTTGCAAAACATTTGCATATTGGTTGTGCGTCTGAACGCTCTGCCGCAATTAAGGCAGGTAGCAATGACTCCTTTTCTGCCACGGATTTCATCTTTAAATTCGTCACAATTGAATGTAGCTAATTTTCTTGCAAGTGTGTAGTACGCAATATCAAAAACTGAATGCACGTCCGCTGCAAAAACAACCTTGCCGTCTTGGGGATTCCTCTTTAAGCGCATATTAATGTTCGGCAATGTATCCAGAAGTAGATCAAGAATATCGTGAATATAGTCCGCCGGCTCATGCACAAACCAGTCGGATTTCTCTTTAAGTTCCGAACTGTCCGCCGTTTCCTGTTCGGCGTTCATCTTTTCTCCGAACAAATCCTCTAAAGAAGCATCATCATCTACGCGTGGTGTTTCATCAAAACATGTTTCACTCTTGTACTTCTCAAAAAACGGGAGACCGTCGAAAAATCTGCTGTCCTCATAAAGTGTAAATGCTGAAGTTCCCGTTCCTTCTGCTGTCTCTTTGAACGCTAAGAAATGCTTCATTGTTGTATAAAACCTTTTGAGATCACTTATGAAGTCCGAGACTCTGAACATAGCATCTCGTTCAAAGTGATATCCGTCTTCTGCTAACACGAAGGCTTTGTCTGTTGCCTCACCATAAAGCTCATCTATAAAATATGGATGCGCAACAGTTTTGCAAAATTCAATGACACGCTCGTCTGTGGAAACATTATCTTTGTTCTCATCAATTTCTTTTGCAAGGTTATATAAAGCATAAAGCAAATCAACACCGGAAAGACCTTCTTCGTCATGAAACTCGAGTTTGTCGTTTCTGTTTATAATTGGCTTCAAAAACCACTCGTCTCCGTTTGCCTGCTCGTATTCGTAATCGGAAAACCTTATAGTATGGTATACGAGCTGTCCGATACCACCGATTTCGCCGAAGCCGATGATATCGGTTGTTTTATTGGCTTCCGAGGGAAAGTCGTAACCATCATATTCATTCTCAAAAAAGTCTTCAAACTCTTCGCGCGAGTACTTCTTATAAAACTTTGCCATACTTTTTTCCTCCTACAAAAAGCGTTACACCTTGCGTTACACCTTGGCTCATTTCTTGTTGTTAAATTATATATTAAAATGGCATTGAAAACAAGGGCAAACAGCAAAAATGTTTTCAACCACGCGGATGTCGTCCACCTAAATATATCGGACGTTTCCCGCACCCGGGAGTAATCTACTCGCGGTTTTAACGGGATAGTTCTGCCCATTTTAAAGAAGGAGGGATATCTATGAAGAACAGAGTCAAGCAAAGAGCCAATCGCAAACTCAAGAAAAAAGAAGAAATGTTAAGCAAGCGCAATGCCTGCGGTGTTAAGGACCTCACCGCATACAATGCCGTTATGCAGATTCGCACAAACGGCAAGGCTCCTATCGTATTGAAATAATTTTGTGCCACCAATCGTACCTTGATGCGATTGGTGGTATTTGTTTGCTCTTAATAAAAATGAAAGGAGAAGCAGTTATGGAAAGAAGCACAATGAGCGTGCAGGAATTGTCTGCACAAATGGGAATCAGCCTGCTGAAGGCATACGAGCTTGTAAAAACTCCGGGGTTTCCAACTATCCGCATCGGTACAAGAATTCTTATTCCAATCGATGCATACAAAACATGGCTTATCGAAAACGCATCAAAATGAATGAGCCGCAAACTCTCTCAGAAAGGAGGTGGACAGTATGGATGAATTAAAATCTCAAAAAATATGGTTTCTCTGGCGCAAGGAAATGGTTGACGGCCGCATCAACAAAATTCCATTTGCCGCAGGTGGCGGCGCTACAGGCACAAATGAAAAGTATCGCCACACTTGGGTTACATACGATGAAGCGATTACCGCGAGAAATGCGGTGAATGCTGCAGGTGTCGGTTTTGTAATCCCTGAAGGGTACTTCTTCCTCGACATTGACCACTATGCCTTGGATGATCCGTTTGTAAAACTGCTGATTCAGCGCTTCGGCTCTTATGCCGAACGCTCTGTCAGCGGAGGCGGTCTTCACATCTACGGCAAGTGCGACATATCAAAGCTCCCTATTAATATAGATAAGTCCGGCACACGAAAACTTGACAAAGCCTACTACATGAAAAATCCGCACAATCACCTTGAACTTTACGTCGGTGGTCTTACCAACCGATTCGCTGCATTTACCGGCGATACGGTTATGGATACGCCGCTAAAGGATTGCACCTCTGCCGTACTTGTTACTCTGGACAAGAATATGCGCCGCAGCGAAAAAGTCCGTTACAGCGAAAAACGCGACGGCGACAAAGACACCTTTGACATCGTTGCAAGCCTTCGCAAGCAGCGAAACGGCGACAAGTTCAAAAAGCTCTACGACCTCGGCGACATATCCGACTTCGGTTCACACTCTGAAGCAGACGCTGCGCTCTGTGCAATGATTGCGTTCCGCACAGGTCCCGATTCTGCAGCAATCGACGAAGTGTTCCGAGGCTCTGCACTCTACCGTGAAAAGTGGGATCGTGAGGATTATCGAAGCGCAACCATTGAACTTGGTATCGCTGCCTGCAACGGAAAGTTTCACGGCTCAAAAATGGAACATCCGTATTTTATAAAGTTTCATCCTGAAACAGGGCAGCCGTCCGTTAGTGTTCCGCTCCTTGCAAAGTATGTGCGTGAGCATTTGCGCTATGTACTTGTCCGTGATGACGGCAAGCAGGCACTTCTGAAGTATGTATACGAGGACGGCTGCTACCGCCTGTATGCAGACAATATGCTGATGGGTGTTATCAAGCAGTACATTGCCGACTATGACGAGGAACTTGTGAAAATGAGCAAGGTAAACGAAACCTTGCAGCATATCACAACCGACCTTGCCTATATGAGCCAGGATGCACTGGATGCAGATGAGAGTATTATCAATTTTGAAAATGGACTTCTGCATATAACCGAGAATAGCACGGTGCTCACACCGCATAGTCCTGATGTGCTTTCCACCATTCAGATTCCGTGTGCGTGGAAAGGCGAAGCAATGCCTACACCTGTGTTCGACAAGTATATGCACATACTTACAAACGGAGACAAAGCCGTTGAACAGTTGCTTATGGAATTCATCGGTGTATGTATCTCCAACGTCAAAGGCTGGCGAATGAAGAAATCGCTATTCCTTGTCGGCGACGGCGACACAGGCAAGTCGCAGCTTAAAAGCCTTGTTGAACTGCTACTCGGCAAAGGCAATTACATTGGCATTGATCTTAGAGAAATTGAAGCGCGCTTCGGTACCGGTGCCGTCTATGGCACAAGACTTGCGGGTAGCTCGGATATGAGTTTTCTCACCGTGGACGAACTTAAGACGTTCAAGAAGATGACCGGCGGAGATAGCCTGCACGCTGAGTTCAAAGGTCAGCCAGCCTTTGTATACACCTATGGCGGTTTGCTTTGGTTCTGCATGAACCGCCTACCGAGGTTTGGCGGCGATGACGGACAGTGGGTGTACGACCGCATTATGGTCGTAGAGTGCAACAACGTTATACCGAAGCACAAGCAGGACAAGCACCTACTTGAAAAAATGTACGCTGAGCGTGACGGCATTGTATACAAGGCAATCGCCGCACTGCAGCGAGTCATCAAGAACGGCTATCGCTTTACCGAGCCTGACTCGGTTGGTGCTGCACGCAAAAAGTATATGACCGAGAATAACACGGTTGCATCTTTCTTTGAAGAATGTATGTGTGAGCGCACAAACGGCAAGATTGCCGATGCTGCTACCACCGGTCGCATTTACGATGTGTACCGTGCGTGGTGCCACGACAACAATAACGGCTTTGCGAAAACTGCTAAGGAATTTCGCGAGGCACTTGCGGCCCATATTGGTGGTTCTTTCAAAGATATGACAGTGCACACCAATAAGGGCACCTATTATAAAGATTATACGCTTACCCGCGATGCAAAATCTCACTACAATCACGCCTATGGCGCTCCGTGTGAAGATTTTCTCGCTTAAAAAGTGATAGAAGTGACAGTTCGGTGACAGTATTCACACAGAACTGTCACCGCCTAAAGCCTTATCCCTTAAGGGTTTGCGAGCAAAAGTGACAGAAGTGACAGTTTTTTCAACTCGCTGGCTGAAAAAATTTCTTAATGGAATGAAAAGTGGTAGTAATACAATTAAGAAAAAAGTAAAAAAGGAATTCGAAATACTGTCACTTCTGTCACAAAATCCCGCGAAGCCTTGTCAGCACTGGTTTTGCGCAGTGACAGTTCGGTGATAGAACTGTCACCATACTGTCACTTCTGTCACTAAACTATCACTAAATTTAATTAAAAAGGAGAATTGTTATGTACAATTACAGTTTACGTAAATTATGCAAATGCATTGTGAGAGAAGAGCACGAAATTGGAATAGACGGCGAACTCGTCGTATTCGGATACTTTCGTAACGCCGACTTTGTTGAAATACACATTCCGCGTGAAGACCAAAAAGGATATCCTATCGCTATCTTCCTGTGCGGTCCCGACAGATTCAAAGAACTTTGGGGTGTAAAGTTCGAGGATATTGGCAAAGAGGTTACTAAACTTCACAGATATTCTCAAAAAATGATACGCAAACTTTATAGAGATGCGGATAAAAGATTCCCACGCATTTCAATAGAATAACACAGTGGGCACAGTCAAAGAACTTGGCTGTGCTCAACTTAAATCAAGTTTTTTCAAAGAACATGTTATGTTCGATTATATGGGATTGATATGGGTTATACCCTCTATCCCCCTCTTGATTTCCCGATTTTTTGCGTGACGCTCCACGCCCGTCTTGGAATCGAAAAGTTGTGGAGATTTTTACCCCCCTATCCCCCCCTACCCCTAAAAGAAAGGAGCTGATGCTATGGAGGGAACAGTTTTTAACACAAAAGAAAAACAAATCGGCGATACACTGTACATAGTAGAATCCGCATACAGCGACGACGCCAAAGAAACCGTGTACAGTAAACTAAAAAGATTGATACAAAGTAGTGCCAAACAACCGCTAAAAGAACCTTATATTATATACGATAAATGACTTGACATCTTCGCAGTAGTAAGCTTAAATAGAGTACCCGCTTGAAGATTGTCGGAAAAAGGAGGCTAATATGATAAAAAGACAATCTTCTACTACTGCAAAAATTACCGCGCTGTACTGCCGCTTGTCCCGCGATGACGAACTGCAGGGCGACAGTAACTCTATTATCAATCAGAAGGCTATTCTGCAAAAGTATGCCGATGATAACGGCTTTAGCAACACCGAATTCTTTGTGGACGACGGCTATAGCGGTACAAACTTCGACCGTCCCGACTGGCAGCGACTTGTCGCACTGGCAGAGGACGGTTCCATTGGAACTGTCATTGTCAAGGACATGAGCCGTCTCGGCCGTGACTACCTTAAGGTTGGTTATTACACTGAAGTATTCTTTCCTGGTTCGGATATTCGTTTCATTGCAATCAACAACGGTGTTGACAGTGACAATCAGCAGGACAGCGATTTTACTCCGTTCCTTAACATCATTAACGAATGGTATGCCAAGGATACAAGCAAGAAAATTCGTGCTGTGTTCAAGACAAAGGGTGAATTAGGGAAGCCGCTATCTGCTAACCCGCCTTACGGATATATAAAAGACCCTGCCGACAAACTACATTGGATTCTTGACGAGGAGGCGGCGGAGGTTGTTCGTGAAGCGTTCCGTCTTTGCATCAATGGTTATGGACCTACGCAAATCGCAAGAATGTTCACCGAACGGCGCATTATGAATCCTACTGCGTATGCAAAAAGTCATGGATACAGCATATCCGGTAATCATGTCCCAAGTGATGTTTATGCATGGAGCGGCAGTACAGTTGTAAATATGCTTTCGCGCCCTGAGTATGTTGGTCATACGGTTAATTTCAAAACTTACAGCAAATCTTATAAAACAAAGAAAAGGAGCCGTACCAATCCTGCCGAATGGCTGGTTTTCGAAAATACGCACGAAGCCATTATTGATCAGGAAACCTTCGACATTGTACAACGTATCCGTGATGGCAGACGTCGTCTTACCACACTTGGTGAAATGCCTATTCTCTCAGGAATGCTGTTCTGTGCTGACTGTGGAAAGAAGCTGTATCAGGTACGTAGCCGTAGCCAGAATGTCAAAGACCATTTTGTTTGCTCCACGTACCGAAAAATCAAAGGTGGCTGTTCCTCACATCAGATTCGCAACAATGTTATAGAGCAGATGCTGCTTGACGGCATTCGCGGTATCACCGAGTTTGCAAAGAAGCACGAGAATGAATTTGTTGCAATGGTTATGAAGCAAAGCCGTAGCGAGTCCGAGAAAGGACTTCGCGAATGCAAGCGAGAACTTGAGCAATCCGAGGCCCGCGTACACAAGCTGGATGGTATTATTCAAAAACTTTACGAGGATAACCTCGAGGGCAAGATTTCGGATGACCGTTTTGCCAAGATGAGTGCGAACTACGAAGCTGAGCAAAAGGCATTGGAAGCACGCATTGCTGAACTTAAAGCGACAATCACTGCCGACAAGCAGAACGCGCTCAATATCGAATACTTCCTGCGCCTTGTTCGCAAGTATACATGTATCGAAGAACTCACCGCCGAGATTATTCGTGAGTTTGTTAACAAGATTTATGTACATAAGGCTGAGACCATTGACGGCAGAAAAGTGCAGCGAATCCGCATCATTTACAACTGCATTGGCGAGTTCGCTGCACCTTGCAACATCGACCAAAGAAAAACGGCATAGCCGTTTAAAACGACTATGCCGCTATTTTCTTGGAATATCAAATCCCTAATACCAACGCTCATTGCGGCGGATTTTTTGTTATCTTATTTCTTCTTGAACTTGGGTGCGGGAACGGGGGTGTCGGTAGGACCGTAAACGCGGAGTACATCGGGGCCTCCGTCCTCGGAGGGAACAAAATAGAAGCGGTCGATGCAGATATCGCGGTCAAAACCCTTGTTGTTTGCGCGGTCGGAATGCTTGTGGTAAACAACATAGTTTTCTTCAAGGTCGGGGCAAACTACAAACATGCAGTCGCCTGCGCCCTCAACATAGCGGTTGGAGGCAAGCACCTCGTTGTACTTGTACTTCTTGTACGGGCCGTAAATATCCTTACTTACCGCATAAGACTCACCGTAGTGGCCGCGGAAATGACCTGACGCGTACATCATGTAGTAGTAGCCGTTGTGCTTTGTGATAACGCCGCCCTCACTAATGGGTGCCCACTCGTCAATTTCATAATGCTCGGTGGGGCTGATGCAGTGAACTGCATCGCGCTTCTTGGAAAGCACGCCGTCTTTTGCGTCAAGCTCCTGGATATATACATGGTTGCCGCCGCCGAAACGAACAGTGGTGATGTAAACTCTGCCGTCGTCGTCAACGAAAGGTGCGCCGCCGATTTCAGGCTCGGTGTTAACGTAAGGCTTTTCCTTGTTCATAACGAAGGGACCGAGAGGAGAACGCGCACTTGCATAGAATACGCGGAACTCGGTGGGACCATAGCCGCCTGCAAACTGCGAAGCGATGAGCAGATAGAACCAACCGTCCTTGTAGAACACGTTGGGGCTCATGAAATAGTGAATCGGGCTATCCTCGGTAATCGAAAAAGCAAAGCCTGCCTCTTCCCAATCATAGAGGTTCTTGGAAGTGCGGACTCTTACGGAGCACTTGGAGCCAAAGGGATGATGGAGTGTGTAGAGGTAGAATGTGCCGTCATGATAGAGGATTTCGGGGTCTGCACCGTAGGTTACGGGGTTAACGTAGGTTTCGCCCTCGTAAAGCTCGGTCTTGTCAATATCAAAGGTGATGGGCGCGGTTGTGCCGATGTTGTAAACCATTGGCTTTTTAACCTGTACTTCCATAATGGGCCATGTCTGGTCGCCAAAGTAGAGGGAGAGCACATTGCCGCCGTTTACTGCTGTAAAATCGTATGTATTGCCTGCGGTAAGCTGCATTGCATGCTGGGAGAGGAACATGAGCTTGCCATGGAGATACTTGTACGCCACAAGACGCTCAACTGCCGCATCATAGCCAAATGCAAAGCCCTGACCGTTCTTTTCAAAAACTACAAGCTCTTCTGCATTTGTAAGGGTAAGGCGCGCGGTAAGCTTTTCGGAAAATCCGAGGGTCGCATCAGTATAGGTTGTGGACTCTTTCTTTTCGTAAATCTTGAGATTGGTAAAACCGCCCTTGCCGCCGTCATTGTTGATACGGATAGCGATAGTACCCGTTTCAAAAGGAGAACTGTCATGGCGGCTATCGCCCTTGCGGTACTCTGCTCTGTAAAGTTCTTCCTTGGTTTCACAGTCGGAAATTGTGTAAACAATATAGTCGCCGGTTACGCGGATATAGAAGTGCAAATCCTGACCGATAGTAAACCTGTCACCGTTTTTGCTTGCGGTAAAGTTGCCCATCCATTTACCGGGATGATTGGTGCAACCAAGCGCGCCGCCAAGTCCGTCTGCGCTTACAAACGCATAGTAGCCGTTGGTTTTGTCATCTTCGGGAGTGCTTTTCTTCATGCCGCCTGCAACGCCGCCAAAGAAAATTCCGCCGCCGCCCTGATGGTTGATAAAATCCGCCTCAAGCACAAAGTTAGGCTTGTTTGCAAACTCAAGGAGCGCTGTAGAGTGACCGCCTGCTTTAGTAGTACGAAGCGCACCGTCACGCACTTCCATATCACCGAAAATGACGGTAAAATCCTTCATGGAATTGTCGCTGAAATTGTTTTCGTAAGCGAGAAGCATTTCTTTTGCTTCTCCGAATGTATAGTTTGCCATACTTATACCTCCGTTAATACTTGGTAATAAAATTGTACCATGCACCAATTAAAACCGTCAATATAAAAACTAAACATAAATTTACAAAATATAATTAATTTTACAAAATATAATGAAATACGTCTGTACTGGCTGCATTGTTCTTATAGACTTTGATTCACAACATTGTTTATTGATTTTTTATATTAAATATGTTAAAGTATAAAAAAGACAAGGAGGATTTTGCATATGAAGATAAAATGTGATATTTGCGGCGGCGAATTGGTAATGCTTTCGGGCGGCAAAAGCGGCGCTTGCAAAAACTGCGGCATGGAACATTCTGTAGAAAGAATTAGAGAAATGCTCGGAGTAGTCGAAGAAACAAGAGTTGAAACAGCCCCCGTTAAAGCAGCGAAGCAGAACGCAAAAAGCAAAACAACCGCCCCTGCTATAGAAGAGCCTGAAGTCGTCGATACAGAAGATATCGAGATTTTGGACGTTGAGGAAATCGAAATCCTTGACACTGAAGATATCGAAGTTTTGGATGAAGACGAGCAACTTACAGAATCCGCTCCGTCGGACTTTGTTATTAAGAAAAGATTTGGCGGCTCATATGAGTTGACCGCATACACCGGAAATGCACAGAGAGTCATTTTTCCTGACAAATTTCTGGATATTGCAAACACAAAAATATTTAACGGTCACGATGAGATAGTCGAACTCGTGTTTGGGGGCGGATTTACAAACACCGCTTGCGATAACGGTCTGTTTGCAGGACTCAAAAACCTTAAACGCGTAATTTGCAATGGCGATATGCTCGCTTTTGACGGAGAGTTTAGGGACTGCAAAAACCTTGAAGAGGTTACCGTTTCAAACGCACAGATAATCCAGCTCAACGGTGCCGTATTTTCCGGCTGTACCAAGCTTAAAAGCGTCAAGTTTGACGAAAACGCACAAATGGATATCGGACAGGGCGCATTTATGAACTGCACATCTTTGGAAACCTTTGTACATCCCAAGCACAGTGTATATTTCACAGACGACGGCATCAGCCGCTCGGCATTTGAAGGTTGCACATCTCTTTGCACTGTAATTCTTGCCGATGACACTACGGCGATACATAAAGATGCTTTCAAAAACTGCACCTCACTTAAAAGCGTTAAAACACACAGCGGCGACACGGGCGGTATCGCAATCCATACCGATGCATTTGCAGGCGCGGCTTTTACGCCGGAGCGTGCAGGCAGTTGCCCCAGATGCTCAAAACCGCTGAAATGTACAGAGTATAGCATCAGTTGCAATTGCGGTTTACAATCGGAACAATGCTACGATTAAGGAGAATTAGCTATGAGCACGGTCATTTATAATGATTCTCATAAAGAGCTCGGCTATGCCATTGCACACATCAGCGAAAAGGGAATCGTATACAGCGACCCCGCCAAAGAACTTGGTTTAGCATGCGGCCACATTGGCGATGGCGGACGGGTTTATAACCATCCTGTATCAAAGGCAGGCTTTTGTCTCGGACATGTAGATGAAAGCGGAAAAATATACAATCACCCAACATCAAAAATGGGCAATTGTGTAGGGCATGTGGACGAAAACGGTATTATCTACAATCACCCTGAAAAAGAAATGGGATATGCCGTTGGCCATGCAACAGGTCCTCATTTCAAGCAAGCAGCAGCCATTTACCTTTTAATGCTTTATAACGGAACGGTTGAGACTCCAAGCGAGGAAAAAAACGAATCACAATCGCAGACTGAAAGCAAACCAAAGGCTGAAAGCTTCACACGCTCTATAGGTAATGACGGCTGCTCCGGTTTCTTTTTATTCCTTATCGTAGCCGTGGTTTTAAGCGTTGCAGAAGGCATCAGAAAGGTGGCTTTAAGCAATCCCACGTTTATTCTTTTGGTCATACGACTCGGCCTTATGTTGTTGAGTCCGTTCAAAAACAAAAAACTGAACGAATTCAACGTATCTCCCGCTGTTCGTTCACAATGCCTTAACGATGCCAAAAGCGCATCTCTGCTGTACCTTATAACGCCCGTAATCCTCGGCATTTACACATTTTTAAACTCACCGCCGAATGATTTTTCAGACTGGCTCCTTCTTCTCCTCCCTGTAACCATGTGTTGGGTAATCGCTTTCTTCTGCAAATACATGAAGAATTTAAGTGAAGCAGAAACAAACGGTTCCCAAAAAAGCACTGGCGTTGCAAAAACCAAGCGCACTTCGGCACAAAAGGCGCAGTCCGCTGCAAACGAAAAGGCAGCCAAAGCTGCTGCCCCAGCTTCTCAAACGAAAGCGGAAGTTAAAGAAGAAGTTAAAAACGAACCGAAAAAAACTATCATTCAATGTACAAATTGCCACTCTAATATCCGAATCCCCGCAGGCAAAGGCAAAGTAAAGTTAAAATGTCCTAAATGCGAAGCGGAGATTATTGCCGATTCTTAAAATTTTTCTTTTGCAATAAATATCCCCCCGTTTAACGGGGGGTATTTCAGTTTCGGGCATAGCCCTAATGATACTGGCGACGCACAAGTGCGTTTTAGGATTGGCCTGCCAGCCATGCAATTGTTACTTACTACCCATAAATGGGTCCCGTGGGTCGAATATACTTAACTGATCACTTTCTTGATCTCGCTTTAACTGTTCTGCTATGTATGTCTTTATGGCTTTCGTTTTCTTCCCCACGGTATCTACGTAATATCCCTTACACCAAAATTCACGGTTTCGGTATGCGAATTTCATATTTCCCCATCTTTAGAATATTAGCAATGAACTTTTTCCTTTCAAATATCCCATGAACCCCGAAACGCTCATCTTGGGCGGGATACTCACCAACATATGTATATGGTCAGGACATACTTCGCCTTCTACTATCTCTACGCCTTTCCATTGACATAATTGGCGTAATATTTCTCTTATCTCTGCTCTTTTTTCTTCATAGAATACTTTTCGCCTATACTTCGGGGCGAACACGATATGGTACTTGCAATCCCATTTCGTATGTGCTAAACTATTTGAGTCTATGGTCACTTTTTTCATAGATAAAATCCTCCGTTTGTGTTTTGTTCTTGACTGGCAGGTCATTTACATATTATCACAAACGGAGGATTTTTCCTCATCGGTTAACCTCTTTTGAACCACGCGACTATCGCGTGGTTTTCGGTTTGCAAAAACGGCATAGCCGTTAAACACGACTATGCCGCTATTTCCTAGGAATATTAAATCCCTAATACCAGCTCCCCTTCGCAGGATTTTTTATTTTAATTAACTCCGTAGAGCAAGTCCTTGTATGTGGGGAAAGGCCAATACTCATCTGCGGTCAAGGTTTCAAGCAGGTCTGCGTATTCGCGCACCTTCTTCATCGCAGGGCAAACCTTGTCGCGATAGTGATTTGCGTCCTTTTCCTTGTCGCCGCTCGGCTTTTTGTTTGCCGCCTTGTCAAGGTCAAGTGTAGCCTTGTAAAGCTTATCCGAATTTTCGGAGAGCTGCTTTAAAACATCGCTTTCATACGCTGTAGCGGTGATGCCGAGTGCATTCTTGTTAAGCATATTGTTTGAAAGCTCGGCTATGTAGTTCTGCACTGCGGGCAAAATCTGACGCTTAACCATGTCACTCATAATATAAGCCTCGTGCGAAACTATCTTGCAGTAGTTGTCGAGCATGATTTCCGAACGCGAAACAACCTCCTGCTCGGTATAAATCTTATGGTCGGTGAAAAGCTTGATGTTCTTTTCGTCTCTCAAGTGAGGAATAGCCTCGGGCACGGTCTTGAAATTGGGCAAGCCGCGCTTTGCAGCTTCCTTTTGCCACTCATCGGAATAACCGTCGCCGTTGAAAACAACCTTTTTGTGGTTGCTGTAAACGCGCTTAACGATATCGTGAACGGCACTGTCAAAATCATCTGCTGCTTCTAGGATATCCGCAATCTGCTTAAGTGCCTCGGCAACCGCGGTGTTAAGCACGACATTAGGCTCGGAAATGTTGAGCGAGGAACCGAGCATGCGGAACTCAAACTTGTTACCTGTAAATGCAAACGGTGATGTGCGGTTGCGGTCGGTGTTATCCATCGGAAAGTCGGGCAGAACGCTTGCACCAATCTTCATTACCTGCGCTTCCTTGCCCTCGTAAGGCTTTTCAGCCTCTATGCAATCGAGAATCTCGGTAAGCTCGCTGCCAAGGAAGATAGAAACTATTGCAGGGGGTGCTTCAGCCGCGCCAAGACGAAGGTCGTTTGCCGCGGTGGCAACCGAAATGCGGAGCAGGTCGCTGTACTCGTCAACGGCTTTGATAACCGCCGAAAGGAAAATAAGAAACTGCGCGTTATCCGCAGGAGAATCACCGGGAGAGAGCAGATTTTTGCCCTTTTTGGTGGAAATTGAGAAGTTATTGTGCTTGCCGCTGCCGTTGGTGCCGTCAAAAGGCTTTTCATGCAGCAGACAAACGAGGTTGTGGCGCTTTGCAACCTTTTGCATAAGCTCCATTATAAGCTGATTATGGTCGTTTGCAATATTGGTGGTGGCAAAAACGGGTGCAAGCTCGTGCTGCGAGGGCGCAGCCTCGTTATGCTCGGTTTTCGAGGTGATGCCAAGCTTCCAAAGCTCGTCGTTTAAATCCTCCATGTACGCCTTAACGCGCGGCTTTATCGCGCCGAAATAGTGGTCGGCATGATTTAAGCCTTTAGGCGGCTTTGCGCCAAAAAGCGTTCTGCCGCAAAGACGAAGGTCATCGCGGGCATCGTACATTTCTTTATCCACAAGGAAGTATTCCTGCTCTGCACCAACGGTTGTGCGCACGCCTGCAACACTTGTGTGGCCAAACAGACGAAGCACACGCATTGCCTGAGTGGAAACTGCCTCCATTGAGCGGAGCAAGGGTGCCTTTTTGTCAAGCACCTGACCACCGTAGGAGCAGAAAACTGTGGGAATGCAGAGAGTTTTTTCCTTGATAAATGCATAAGATGTGGGGTCCCATGCGGTGTAGCCGCGCGCCTCAAAGGTTGCGCGAAGTCCTCCGGATGGGAAAGAGGAAGCATCGGTCTCGCCCTTTACAAGGCTTTTTCCCGAAAGCTCCATAACAACCGAGTCGCCCTGCGGCTCTATAAAGCTGTCATGCTTTTCGGCAGTGATACCCGTCATCGGCTGGAACCAGTGAGTGAAGTGGGTTGCACCGTTTTCAAGCGCCCACTCCTTCATTGCGTTTGCAACTACATTTGCAACATCAATTTCAAGCGGAGCGTCCTCTTCAATGGTCTTTTTCAGCGATTTATAAACATCTTTGGGTAGTTTTGCCTTCATCACACGGTCATTAAAAACCAGTGAGCCGAAAAGTTCGGGAATTCTGTTAGGATTTTCCATTTGCCATCCTCCGAAAATAATTCTTTATATTTCAGTATATCATATGAATATAACGAAAGTCAATGGTGATAAATTAAAGTTTATGGGGCAAATTGGAAACCACAAATGTGTAGGGGCGAATATCATTCGCCCGCCCGTACAACATCTGATGGCGGCTTTTCGGGCGATTAATAATCGCCCCTACAGGTTTGATAATTGTTTTTGCTCCGCACGTAACCATTAATTTACTTTGATTTTACAAAATCACGGTATTTTTCTTTACTGTTACCGCGCTATTATGGAACCAGAAAACGAAAGGAGATTTTCAAAATGAAAAAAATTATCAGTTTAATCTTAACCGCATTGCTTGTATTTACATTTGCGGCATGCAACAAAACAGACGAGGGCTTTGACTCCTCCCGCGAAATCGGTGTAATATCTCGCGAAGACGGTTCCGGCACAAGAGGTGCTTTTATCGAACTCTTCGGCATCGAACAAAAGAACGAAGCAGGCGAAAAAATTGACTACACCACCGTTGAGGCGGTTATCACAAACAAAACTTCGGTAATGATGACCACAGTAGAGGGCGACAGATACGCCATAGGGTACATCTCACTAGGCTCGCTCAACGACACCGTAAAAGCACTTGAAATTGACGGAGCGGCGGCAACCGTTGAAAACATCAAAAACGGAACATACAAGGTGTCACGTCCGTTCAATATTGTTATAAAGGATAATATCAGTGCCGAGGCGCAAGACTTTATCAGCTTTATCATGAGTGCCGACGGTCAGGCAGTCGTCGAAAACGGCGGTTATATTGCAGTAAGCGATGCGCCTGCATACAGCGGCTCGGTAGCATCCGGAAAAATAGTAGTTTCCGGTTCAAGCTCCGTAACGCCCATAATGGAAAAGCTTAAAGAGGCATATGTAGCGAAAAACCCCGGTGTTACCGTTGAGGTTCAGGAGAGCGACTCCTCTACGGGTGTATCCGACACCATCGACTCCTCCTGCGATATCGGCATGGCGTCACGCGAACTTAAAGATTCTGAAATAGCTAAAGGTGTTTCCTCCACTGTAATCGCGCTTGACGGTATCGCAGTTGTAGTCAACAACGAAAACACCGTAAGCGGACTTACATCCGAGCAGGTAAAAAACATTTTCATGGGCAATATAAAGACATGGAACGAGGTTACTGAATAAATGGGCAAATTAAGAGAAAAGGCAATGCACATGGTTTTTGCACTGTGCGCCTGCGTGTCTATCGCGGCAGTCGTGCTTATCTGTATATTCCTTTTCACAAACGGCATGCCTGCCATGTTTAAAATAGGCATCACAGACTTCCTTTTCGGCAAAGAGTGGCGCCCTTCAAATAACGTTTTCGGCATACTGCCAATGATTGTAGGCAGCATTTATGTCACCGCAGGCGCGCTTATAATAGGCGTGCCATGTGGCATACTGTGCGCGGTTTTTATGGCAAAGTTCTGTCCTAAACCGATATACAAACTGCTAAAACCTGCGGTTAATCTTATGGCAGGAATACCGTCCGTAGTTTACGGTTTCTTTGGACTTGTGGTAATAGTTCCGTTTGTCAGGAACAACATCGGCGGCCGAGGCGTGAGTGTACTGACCGCCTCGATTCTTCTCGGCTTTATGATTTTGCCGACTATTATCAGCGTATCGGAAAGCGCTATTCGGGCAGTACCAAACAGCTACTATGAGGGCGGACTTGCGCTTGGAGCTACTCATGAGCGCAGCGTGTTTCACACAGTGCTGCCTGCCGCAAAAAGCGGAATCTTTGCAGGGGTAGTGCTTGGCATCGGCAGGGCAATCGGCGAAACCATGGCAGTGATGATGGTGGCAGGCAATCAGCCGCTCATCCCCGACAGTCTCACTGACGGAGTGCGCACACTTACTACCAACATCGTCATGGAAATGGGGTACTCCACCGACCTTCATCGCGAAGCACTCATATCAACGGCAGTGGTACTGTTTGTGTTTATCCTTATTATCAATGTATCATTTTCACTGCTTAAAAAGAGGGACTTGAAATGAATAAAACAAAACAAAAGCTGCGCTCGCTTTGCAAACATCCGTATTCTCTGTTTCTCTTTGTAACCGTTTGCCTTGCGGCTGCAATTACCGCCGCAGTATTTGTGGGCATTGTCGGATATATTCTGATAAAGGGCATCCCTTACATTACCCCTTCGCTGTTTGAATGGAAATATACCACAGAAAACGTGTCGCTTATGCCCGCGCTTATCAACACGCTTGAAATAACTGCGCTTGCGCTGATTTTTGCAGTGCCGCTGGGTATCGGTGCCGCGATATACCTCACCGAATACGCAAAGCGCGGAAGTAGGCTTGTTTCTCTTGTACGGGTAACCGCCGAAACGCTTTCTGGCATCCCGTCAATAGTTTACGGTCTTTTCGGCTCTCTTTTCTTTGTAAAAGCACTTCACATGGGGCTATCATTGCTTTCGGGTGCGTTGACGCTCTCAATAATGATTCTTCCGCTTATAATCCGCACCACCGAGGAAGCACTGCAAAGTGTACCCGACAGCTACCGCGAGGGCAGTTTCGGACTCGGTGCAGGCAGACTTCGCACAGTCATGAAGGTTGTGCTTCCAAGCGCCGTACCGGGTATACTGTCAGGCGTGATTCTCGGCATTGGGCGCATAGTCGGCGAGTCGGCGGCACTTATCTTCACAGCAGGAACGGTTGCAGAGGCGGCAAGCAGCCTTTTCGACTCTTCACGCACTCTTGCAGTGCATATGTACACCATTTCGGGCGAGGGCCTTTATATAGGTCAAACGTATGCAACGGCGGTTGTACTGCTCGTGCTTGTAATAGCGATAAATGCGCTGTCCTCCATTGTTGCAAAAAAGTTAGAAAAGAAATAAGAAAAAACATGAACAAAATTGAAATTACAAACCTTAACTTATATTACGGCGAATTTCAAGCGCTGAAAAACATAAATTTAAACATCGGTTCAAACGAAATCACCGCTTTTATCGGTCCTTCGGGATGCGGAAAATCAACGCTGCTAAAATCACTGAACCGCATGAATGACCTTGTTGAGGGTTGCCGCATAACCGGTAACATAAAGCTTGACGGCGAAGATGTCTACGGCGATATGGACACAAGTCTTTTGCGCCGCCGAGTGGGCATGGTATTCCAAAAGCCAAATCCGTTTCCGATGAGCGTATATGACAATATCGCCTACGGGCCGAGAACGCACGGCGTGCGCTCCAAGGCAAAGCTCGATGACATTGTAGAGCGCTCACTGCGCGATGCGGCGATATGGGATGAGTTAAAAGACAGACTAAACAAAAGCGCACTCGGTCTTTCGGGAGGTCAGCAACAACGCCTGTGTATCGCACGCGCGCTCGCCGTCGAGCCTGAGGTACTGCTTATGGACGAACCTACAAGCGCGCTTGACCCGATTTCAACTTCAAAAATAGAAGACCTTGCAATTGAACTGAAAAAGAAGTATACTATCGTTATAGTAACTCACAATATGCAGCAGGCTGTCCGCATATCGGATAAAACCGCTTTCTTTCTCCTGGGCGAGGTCATTGAGTTTGATAAAACCGAAAAGCTTTTCTCAATGCCGAGCGACAAACGTACAGAAGATTACATTACGGGGAGGTTTGGATAATGCGTTCAAAATTCGACGAACAGCTTGAAAATCTTAACAAAGAGCTTATTATAATGGGCGCGCTTTGCGAAGAGGCAATTGCGGTGTCTTCAAAGGCACTTCTTAACGGAGACAGCACGCTTGCGACAGAGGTTTTTTCAGTTTCGGATGAGATTTCAAAAAAAGAGCGTGATATTGAGGGAATGTGTCTGAAGCTTTTGCTTCGCCAACAGCCGGTGGCGCGTGATCTGCGCACGGTTTCTGCGGCGCTCAAAATGATAACCGACATGGAGCGCATTGGCGTACAATCTGCGGACATCGCAGAGATAATAACCGTTGCCAACATCGCCGCAACCGACAGTATTCAACCTATTCACGACATGGCAGCGGCGGCAATTCATATGGTTACCGAAAGCATCGAAGCATTTGTAAAAAAAGATACTGCTCGTGCAGAAAAGGTAATCGAGTACGATGATGTTGTTGACGGTTGCTTTGACGAAGTTAAAAACATTTTGATAAATATGTTTTCAAAGCCCGAAACCAACGGCGAATATGCAATAGACCTGCTTATGATAGCAAAATACTTTGAGCGAATCGGAGACCATGCGGTAAATATTGCCGAGTGGGTACTGTTTTCACTTACCGGTGAAAGAAGAGGAGGCAGCAAATGATTTACTGTGTAGAGGACGATGCGGGCATCCGCAACATGATGATATACACTCTTAACGCTTCGGGCTACGAAGCGGAGGGACTTGCCGACGGCAAGGAACTTCGCAAGGCGCTTGAAGTGCGCACTCCTTCGCTTATCATGCTTGATATCATGCTTCCGGATGAAGACGGAATTGCGATTTTAAAATGGCTGAAGTCAAACCGTGCAACCGCCGATATCCCCGTTATTATGGCAACCGCCAAGGGCAGCGAATATGATAAGGTGATAGGTCTTGACACCGGCGCCGACGACTACCTTGCAAAGCCGTTTGGTATGATGGAAATGGTTGCAAGAGTAAAGGCGGTGCTGCGCCGCGCGGCTCCTAAAGCCGATTCACAAACCCTTGTCCTCGGCAAGATTACACTTAACAAAGCCGAGCATCTTGCCTTTTCATGCGGCGAACGGTTAACACTTACGCTTAAAGAATATGAGTTGCTCTGCCTTTTCATGGAAAACGTCGGCAAGGCATTTTCGCGCGACAACCTTTTGACAACCGTATGGGGTGCCGACTTTGTCGGCGAGACACGTACCGTTGACGTACATATCGGCACACTGCGTGCAAAGCTTGGCAAGTGCGGCGACTATATCGAAACCGTGCGCGGCGTAGGCTATCGCATGGAGGTCAAGCAATGACCAACAAAATTTTTCGCTCAATATGCCTTGTTGCTCTCGGCGTGCTGATTGCTGCTTTTTTGCTTATTATGGGCGTGCTGTATGACTACTTTTCGGACATCAGGTTGCAACAGTTGATTGACGAAACTCTCTTTGCGGCGCAGGGGCTTGAAAAAAACGGGCTTGATTTTTTTGATGAATTTCACCCCCGTGAAACTCGAATTACGGTCATTGAAGCAGATGGCGATGTTATTTATGACAGCCACAGCGATATTTCAAAAATCGGAAACCACGCCGACCGCGAAGAATTTATCGAAGCAAAAGAAACCGGCGAAGGTAACGCAGTGCGTAATTCGACTACTTTAACTACAAGGTCGCTTTATTATGCAAAAGCCATTTCAAACGGAACCGTTATACGCCTTTCCACCGAGCAATACACCTTTTTAACATTACTACTCACTATGCTACAGCCTATAGTAGTAATCATGTTCGTCGCCGTAATATGCGCACTTGCTCTGGCTTTTGGCTTGTCAAAAAAAATAGTGGAACCGCTTAACAAAATCAACCTTGACGAGCCGTTAAGCAATGAGGGATATGATGAAATCGCGCCGTTGCTCAAAAGAATTGATGTGCAACAAAAGCAGATAAGAGCGCAAAAGGCAGAACTTTTGCAGCGCAAGCGGGAGTTTGCCGCTATCACCGATAAAATGAGCGAAGGGCTAATCCTCATCGGAATTACAGGAAAAATAATAAGCATAAACCGTGCGGCTTCATCCTTACTTGAAACCTCACCCAATTGCGAAGGAACAGAATTTGTTGAAATATGTCGCCTGCCGTCGTTGCAAAATTTGCTTAACGAAGCCAAAAGCGGAAAACGTACCGAGCAGATTGCAAAGCTTGGCACGAGAGAGTACAATTTTTCGGCAACTCCCGTTTTTTCAAACGATAAGGTGTCGGGAATTGTGCTGCTAATCCTTGATGTCACCGAAAACGTCGATGCGGAAAAGATGCGCCGTGAGTTTACGGCAAATGTTTCGCACGAGCTTAAAACGCCTTTGCAAACGATTTCAGGCTGCGCCGAATTACTTGCAAACGGAATTGTAAAAGCGGAGGATGTTCCGCAGTTTTCGCGGCAGATTTATTCAGAAGCACAGCGCATGACCACGCTTGTGCAGGACATCATAAGCCTTTCACACCTCGATGAGGGGGCAACCGATATGCAGAGTGAGGACTTTGATTTGTACGCAGTTTGCACCGAGGTTGTAAGAGGTCTTGAACCCCAAGCAAAAAATGTTTCTGTTACGCTTGACATATCAGGAGAGAGCGTTACCGTACACGGCATACGCCGTCTTGCAAGCGTAGTTGCACAAAACCTCTGTGACAATGCGATTAAATACAACCGCGAGGGCGGCAGTGTGCGCATTCGCGTGTTCAAAGAAAACGGTTTTGCCGTTTTGCACGTCTCTGATACGGGCATCGGCATCCCCAAAGACGACCTCGAACGCATTTTTGAGCGTTTTTACCGCGTTGATAAAAGCCGTTCCAAAACCGTAGGTGGCACGGGACTTGGTCTTTCTATCGTAAAACACGCGGCAAAGCTGAACGGTGCCAAAATCAGCCTTGAAAGCGAGATTGGAAAAGGCACCGCCGTGACCGTAAAATTTCCGATGAAATGAAAAAGGAACTCGTAAGAGTTCCTTTTTTATTCTTCTACAACCGAATCGTAAACTGTTTCGACAGCATCGCCGAAATGCTTTTTATCAAAGCAGAGTGCAAGCTCCTCACTTTGCTTTTTGGCAGCCGAAAGCCATTCTCGGCTTGCGGTCATTTTGGAAAGACCGTCCAAAAAGCCCTCCTTATCTTCGTACGTGTAACCGTTTTTACCCTCAAGCATTACTTCCTCAAAGCAAGGGTCTTTTCTGCAAAGAAGCGGCAGTCCGTTTGCGGCAGCCTCAATATAAGTAAGCCCCTGCGTTTCGCTTGTGGATGCGCTTACAAAAATGTCGCCAAGCTGATAATAGTTCTGCACGTCGGAAGGCTTTACCATGCCCGTGAAAATAACCTTGTCCGAAATGTTAAGGCTTACCGAAAGAGCCTCAAGCTCTCCCTTTGCAGGGCCGTCGCCGACAATCAAAAACTTGATATTGCCGTGTTTTTCGGTTGCCGCGGCAAAAAAGCGAAGCAGCTCGTCAAGATTTTTCTCGGTACCGAGTCTGCCAAGGTTTATCAGCACAATTTCGTCATTTTTGATACCGTAGGAAAGACGCTTTTTCTCGCGCTCATCTGCCGGAATACGAACCTTGTGCTGCTCAAGCGAAATTCCGCTTGGCACAACCTTTATCGGGTTGTTTACGCCGTAGCCGTGGAGCGCGTCCTCAACCTTGTGCGTGGGTGCAATAACCGCGCTTGCCTTTTTAAGCCTTTTTCTTGAAAGCACACGCACAACGCGCTTACCGAGTCTGCGGCTGGGCATAACATACCTTACGTACTGCTCGTACAGTGTGTGATACGTGTGAACAATGGGGGCTGCGGTCTTTTTTGAAATGTAAAGCGCAAACTGGTATGTGAAAAACTCACATTGAGAATGGATAATGTCGGGCTTCCAGCGCACAAGCTCCTTTATAAGGCGGTGACGGAACGAAAGCGGCATGCGCACATCGGGATATACAACGCCGAGCGGCATTGAACGAATATAGTAAACATTTTCATCACGGTGAGAGTGCATGTCTTCCGAAAGAGTGAGAATCTTCACATCATGCCCCTTGTTTTCAAGCTCCTCGCGCAAATTCTTAACCGAAGTTACAACTCCGTTTGTTTCTGTTGTAAAAAGGTCTGTGGTAATTAAAATTTTCATAGTTCACCTGTAAAATTACCTGATTAATAACAAAACAAGTATACCACACCCCCCAAAAAAAAGCAATTATAAATTAATGTTTATCTAATCACTTCAAAATGCAAGCATTTTGAAGTGGAGCAAAACCGTTCGCTCGCGCCGCGCTCACCGCGCGCGGTTTTTAAGGTGTAAAAAAGCCGGCGCATGTCCGCCTTTTTTACGGAATTTTAC
>JAZNOM010000134.1:0-1564 GCA_045580835.1 Eubacteriales bacterium | reverse complement strand
GCAAATTGCTTACAAAGGAGTAAACACCATGAAAGTCACTTGCCTTCAAATGAATATGAAACTCGGTTGTCCGAAAGAAAACTTTACTCTTGCCGAGAAACTTATCGTGGAGTCCGTTAAAGCACAACCGGATGTGATTGTTCTGCCTGAGACTTGGAATACCGGATTTTTCCCGAAAGAAAACCTTGCCGAGTTATCCTGTAAGAACGGCTATGAAGTAAACAACCGTATTGGAGAACTGGCAAAAAAGTATAAAGTAAATATTGTTGCCGGTTCAGTTTCTAATGTACGAGGCGGAAAGGTATATAATACTGCATTTGTTTTCGACAGGGCAGGTTCGTGCATTGCCGAATATGATAAGACACATCTGTTTACGCCCATGGGAGAAGATGACTACTATACTTGCGGTGACCACCTATGTCGTTTTGAACTCGACGGCGTGAAGTGTGGTATTATCATTTGTTACGATGTGCGTTTTCCCGAGCTGACCCGTAGCCTTGCTTTGCAGGGACTTGATATGTTGTTTGTAGTATCTCAGTGGCCGAAGAAACGCATCTTTCATCTGCGCACGCTTACCACTGCCAGAGCAATTGAAAATCAAATGTTTGTGGTATGCTGCAATTCCTGCGGTACAGCCGGCAAAACCGTATATGGCGGCAATTCAGCCATTATCGAACCTTTTGGAAAAACGCTTGCACTTGCCGGGGAAAATGAAGAAATCATAACCGCAGCCTGTGATATGCAGATACTTAACGAAATTCGCAACAGCATCCCTGTGTTTAGTGACAGACGACCAGAACTTTACTGAAAAGAGGTTTATTCCATGCGTGATTATAAGGTTGAATTTGAAAAGAGAGTTAATTTTATAAAGTCCGTTCTCAGTGAGAGCGGAGCAAAAGGCATTGTTTACGGCAACAGTGGGGGCAAGGATTCCGCTTTGGTCGGTATTCTCTGCAAAGCGGCATGCGATAACACAGTGAGTATTATTCTGCCGTGTACTTCCAAAAGAAACTATGATGAAGATGCTGCCGATGCCAAGGTGGTTGCCAAAAAATATAATATTGAAACCCGAACTGTTGATCTGACACCTGTAAAGGAAGCAGAACTAAAAGCCCTTGACGGTGTTGCTGTTATGAATGCCGCAGCACTCGCCAATATTGCGCCGAGACTTCGTATGCTTACCTTATATGCGGTTGCTGCAGCGGAAAACCGTCTTGTTGCCGGTACGGGCAATAGAAGTGAAGCTTATGTAGGTTACTTTACCAAGTGGGGCGACGGTGCTCACGATTTTAATCCCATTGCAGATCTCACCGTTACAGAGATATATGAATTTTTGCACTATCTCGATGCTCCGAAGTGCGTTATAGAAAAAGCTCCATCCGCAGCACTCTTTGACGGACAGACCGATGAAACGGAAATGGGTGTAACATATGCCGAGCTTGACAGTTATCTTTCCGGCGGCGATATTCCTGAGGATAAGAGGATAATCGTTGAGCGTATGCACAAGACAAGCGAACATAAAAGGAAAGGAATTTCAGTTTATACATATAAATAAAACATCAAA
>JAZNOM010000133.1:0-4013 GCA_045580835.1 Eubacteriales bacterium | reverse complement strand
TCGAGCGGCGATGAAGCACTTGCAGGTCTCTGTAAGGCAATCATCTCCTATGCAGAAGCAGCGAAGACCTACTTCCTCGACAGAAATGGCTAATAGCTGATTAACAAACGAAAAACAACTCCCCTCGGGGAGTTGTTTTTTATAAAAAAACATATTTTTTATAAAAAGATATTGACATTTACTATAAAACATGTATAATAATATTGTACATATTATTGGATATTTGATTTGGAGGATTTTTACCCATGAAGTATGTAGCTCCTGTAGCAGAACTCTTCAATGTTGAAGCTGTTTCTGTTGTTCTTGCTTCTGAAGCTCCCGTAGTTTGCAATCCTGACTGCGAAAGCAAGCTTCCTGAAGTTGAAGAAGAGTAATCAAACTAAAAAAACGGGATGGCAACCGCCATCCCGTTTTTTTGTCTAAATTTATAATTTTAAGAGGTATAGATATATGAAAAAAATAGTTTCAATTTGTTTGGCTGTGTTGGCTGTAAGCGTGTTTTTTGTTTCTCTTTCCGCTGCAACCTTTACCGATGTTCCCACCGATTCATACTATGCACAGGCGGCTGAACGTATGGCAGAAAAGGGAATACTTTCCGGCTTTGGTGACGGTCGTTACTATGGTGATTGGGAACTTACACGTGCGCAGTTTGCTGCCCTTGCTTGTAAACTGCTCGGAAAAGTAGATGAGGCAACCGCACTTGCAGGCAAAACTGCATTTGCAGACGTTCCTGAAACTCATTGGTCCACCGGATACGTTAATTATGCGGTGGCTAATAAGATTATCAACGGTGACGGCGACGGAAACTTCCGTCCCGATGATAGCGTAAAGTATGAAGAAGCTATAAAGGTTATCGTTTGCGTTCTTGAACCCGACAACAATATCGTTATTGATCCTGCCGATTGGTCTAAAAACTTTATTGCTGAAGCAGAGAAACTCGGCATTACTGATAATCTTATGGGCAAAAAAGGCGAATTTATGAAGCGTAGTGATATCGCTGTTATTGCTGATGCAGCGTACTCCGTTTTAGAAGTTGAAAAAGATGAAGAAACAGTGGAAACTACCACAAAATCTTCAAACAAGCCCTCAAAGCCTGCTTCTACTACTGCTTCTACCGAACCTGTTGAAGAGCCCGAAGAAACAACGGCTGAAACTACTGTCGAAACAACTGAACAAACAACAGAGTTTACTCTTCGCCCTAGCATTGACGATGGAAACAGATTGCCCTTTATCGAGGAGGAGTAATCTGTGATAGTAGTCAAATCACGCTATAATAATTTCGATTTCTTGATTGGAAAACAAAGTGTTAATTCTGACGTAAAGTACCGCAAGCTCGACTTTTGTGTTGTTCGAGAGGTAGACGGCGATTTCGTCGCTTTAAATGGACTTTCCGGCGAAATGGTGAAGCTTTCCGCAAAAGAGGCAGAACTTCTTAGAAACGATTGTGTTGTACCTTGCAAAGAAGCCGAAGAACTTATTGAAAATTGGTATTTGGTACCGGAAGAGCATGATGACATGCTTTTGTGTGAAGAGTATCGCTTGTTTGTACGTTCAACGGAAAAGTTTAGTGGTTATTCATGCTATACTGTAATGACTACTACTGATTGCAATGCTCGCTGCTTTTACTGCTATGAAAAGGGTGCCAACCGCGTTCACATGTCAGAAAAAACTGCAGAAACTGTGGCAGACTTCATAGTGCAAACCCGCGACAAATCGAAAAAAGTGTACTTCGACTGGTACGGCGGCGAGCCTTTATATAACAAAAGCGTTATAGATCTGATTTGCGGAAGAATGGAAAAAGAAGGCATCGAATACAGCGGTGTGCTTATTACCAACGGTTATTTGCTGGATGAAGACACTCTTCGCAAAGCCATTGATTTTTGGCATATTGATAAGATTCAGATAACAATTGACGGTACCGAGGAAGTATATAATCGCAGTAAGGCGTACATATACGATGACGGTCGTAGCCCTTATCAGGTTGTCCTCGACAATCTTGAGCGTGTTCTTCAAAACGGAGTTAAAACGCTTGTCAGATTGAACATGGACCGACATAATCAAAGTGATCTTTTAAAGCTTGTTGATATTCTTGCCGAGCGCTTCGGAGAGTATAAAAAGGTCTTGTTTGTTTATCCTGCACTGATTTTTGAGCAGGATGGCGCGGGTAGACCAAATCACACTGCCGAAGATAGAATGGAGCTTGCTAAGAACTTTATGTCACTTTGGGACTATTGTATTAAAGCAGGGTTCCTTAATGAAAAGGGACTTGGCAAGCGTGTAAAAACCAACAGATGTACATCTGATACTTTTGGGTATGTTATGATTACGCCATGGGGCAAACTGGGTAAGTGCGACCACTATACAGAAACCGACTTTATTGGAGATATTTATAATGGCGTTACTGATAACGAACGCGTTATGGCACAGTTTGAGCGTGCAAATACGCCTGAACTATGCGCAGGATGCGCAGTATACCCTAGATGTATAAAACTTAAGAAATGTCCGGGTGAAGGATATTATATTTGCGATGAGGCTAAGCGTTATATCGCAATAGAAAAATTAAATCGCAGTATTGACGCGGCATATCGCAAAATAGTTGCGAAAAACTGATTTTGTAGGTGTTAAAATGGTATTTAAGATAGCTGATTTGTATATAGATATTGAAGGCAGTTGTGAATTCATATACAAGTTTTGCATGAGATTTCGCGCCAAGGATTACCCGCGAATTGATTTTAGCGTAAGAGTTAATAAAGAAGAAACCCTTTCAGAGCTTGCTGAAGGCGTTACTCCCGAAACTGCAAACTATAGGCAGCTTGTATTTGCAGAACTTAATGCAATCTACAGAAAAATATGTGCAGAGATTCTCAAGTACGATGCGTTTATGATGCACGGTGCGCTTATAAAATACGAGGAAAAAGGCTATCTTTTTACTGCCAAGAGCGGCGTTGGAAAGACTACTCATGTTAATCTCTGGAGAAAGGTTTTTGGAGAAGAGAATGTTGTAATAGTCAATGGCGACAAGCCAATTCTTCGAGCAATGGACGGCAAGATTTATGCATACGGAACACCATGGTGCGGCAAGGAGTATATTACCACCAACACGCGCGTTGAGCTTGACGGAGTTTGCTTTTTAGAGCGCGCCGAAGATAATTCTATATGCCGAATTTCAGATGTAGCTGCACTTCCGCTTGTTTTGTCGCAGGTCATGGTCGCGGACTCTGCAGACCTCGGCAAACAGCTTGAGCTTGTTGATGCACTGCTTGAAAAAGTGCCCACATATTCGCTTAAATGCAATATGAACCCCGAAGCTGCAAAAGTTGCATATGAAGGAATGAATGGTGCGGCGCAGTGATTTTGCCGTTTAGGAGTTTGAAATGGTTGTTATTAGAAAAAATATAGATGCCTGGGATATACTTCTCGGAGCGCAGAAAATTGAAAATAACAAGCTTTACAGAGCGATATCGTTTTGCTTTTTCACAGAGAAAGACGGTAAACATATTGTATACAATACTTTAACCGGCGAAATAGCAGAGCTTGATGAAAATGAAAGAGCTTTGCTGAATGAGTCAAGCGTAAAACCGTCCGAAGCGGCCGAAGAGCTTATAAAAAGATGGTATCTTGTGCCCATGGAGCATGACGATATTGAGCTTTGCGATGAGTTTATTTCGTTTGCTAAAGCTTTTGAAAAGCGTGACGGAATCAAAGGGTATACCATTTTTACCACCACCGATTGCAATGCACGTTGCTTTTATTGCTATGAACTTGGATGCAAAAAGCTTACCATGGACGAAAAGACGGCTGCGGATGTTGCTGAATACATAATCGCAAACGCTCCTTCTAATAAAAAGGTAGATATATCATGGTTTGGCGGAGAGCCGCTTTGCAACAGTGCGGTTATTGATATTATTTCAGAAGCACTTGAGAAAGCTGGTATTGAATTTGCCGCTCATATTACATCAAACGGTTATTTGTTTGATGAAGCAACCGCTTGCAAAGCCGCTAAAAAATGGAAT
>JAZNOM010000132.1:0-33571 GCA_045580835.1 Eubacteriales bacterium | reverse complement strand
GTTTCAAGCAGCCAGATTGCAACGAGTATCTGCCCAAGATTGTGCATAACACCGCCTGCAATACTCACGCCGATTGCAGAAAACTTTCCGCTCTTTTTAAGCAGTGCCATAACGGCAAGACTCAAAACTGCGCCGGCTAGGCTATAAATAAAAGTTGAAGGATTAAACAAAAGAGCGGATATTGTAAGGCGGATAAAGGATATTGCCGCCGCTTTTTTTACACCGAGGCTGTAAAGCGCGTATATGATAACTATGTTAGGCAGTCCTACTTTTATGCCGGGAACAGCTGCATATATCGGCGGAAGGAGCAGTTCGATGTATGAAAGGATAATGGCAAGCGCGCACAAAACGCCGATGCTTGTTATGCTTTTTACTCTGTTTGTCATCATGCCACCATATCAATTTCGCTATCTTTGTTCGATTCGATTCTTATAACCACTCCGTGCGGCAGACAAACTATGCTTTCGCCAACCTTTGAAACAGGTGCGTGGTCAGCGCAGATTTGGTCCGGACAATCGGCGCTTACAATGTCTGCTTTGCGGTCTTTGATAACGAGAGTATTTGTGCCGCTTTCTGTGTTTATAACATATTCGGTGTCCTCGTCAAGCGAAAAACGTGCGATTTCTTCACCGTTTGCAATTACAACGGCAAAATCGCCGTCGTTTTGCAGAGCTTTGTATAGCAGAAGTCCTGCTACCGATATAAGTAACAGGACGACTGCGAGTATAATGTCATTTTTTACTTTTGACATAATAAACCTTATGCTTCAAAATTAACGTTTGTGATGCAATGTACGGGGCAGTTTTCAACGCATGTACCGCAAGCACTGCATTTATCATAATCAATTTTTGCAAGATTATTCGAAACGGTAATTGCCTTTTCGGGGCAGTTAAGCTCGCACTTCTTGCAAGCGATGCAAGCGTTTTTGCAATTCTTTCTTGCAACTGCGCCCTTTTCGTTGTTATTGCAAAGCACAACCTGCTTCGAGTCAACGGGTACAAGACGGATAACACCCTTGGGGCAAGCCTTTGCGCATTTTCCGCAGCCGATGCAAAGTCGTGAGTCAACACGGGCAACGCCGTCAATAATGCAAATCGCGTCTGCAAAGCAAACGTTTGCACAGTCGCCGCAACCGATACACCCGTAGTTGCATGCATTTGCGCCGCCGTAAAGTACGGTTGCCGCAAGGCAGGAGTTCATGCCGTCGTAAATCGCTTTTTTGGGAGCGGCACCGCAGGTGCCGTTGCAGTGTACCACTGCAACGCTCTTTTCCTTAAGTTCGCCTTCTACAACTTCAACGCCGAGAATGGCGGAAATCTGTTCAACCACGGCCTTAGCGCCGGGGATACAAAGGTTTGTTTTAACGCCTTCGTCTACAAGTGCTTTTGCGTATGCGTCGCATCCTGCAAAGCCGCAAGCACCGCAGTTTGCACCTGGGAGGCAGCCGCGTATCTCTGTAACGCGCTCGTCAACCTTAACCGCAAAGAAATGTGAAGCAAGCACAAGTACAACTGCCGCGATAAGGCCAACTATAGCAACTACAAGGAGTGCAATCAAAATATCTGCTATCATTTTTTAGCCCTCCTTTACGCAAACAAGTTCTCAATGATTCCGGCAAAGCCAAAGAATGCAAGAGAAACAAACGAAGCTGCGATAAGTGTCACGGGGAGTCCCTTAAGACTTTCGGGAACTTCGCTTTCGTCAATGTAGGTACGGATTCCTGAAAAAAGTACCATTGCAAGCAAGAAACCAAGGCCGCAGCCGAGAGATGATACCATTGATTCAAGGAAGTTGTAGCCGTCGGTGATGTTGTTGATGGTAACGCCGAGTACCGCGCAGTTTGTAGTGATAAGAGGGAGATAAACGCCGAGACTCTTATGAAGTGCGGGAATAAACTTTTTGAGCAAAATCTCAACAAACTGTACAAGTGACGCGATGACAAGAATAAATACGATAGTTTGCAGATATCCGAGTCCGTTTGCTTCAAGTACATAGTATTGGATGGGGTATGTAACTGCGGTTGCCATAAGCATTACAAATGTAACCGCGATGCCCATGCCCGTTGCCTGGTCAAGCTTTTTGGAAACGCCGAGGAAAGGGCAGATGCCAAGGAAACGAGCGAGCACGTAGTTATTTACAAGTACCGAACCCATGAGGATTATAATAAGTGACTTGAAAGTTTCCATTATTTATCCTCCTTTGCATTTTCAGCACAGTTGCCGTGGCAAACGGATGCGGTGGGGCAGCCTGCGCATGAGAATTCTTTTTTCTTTATAAGCTTGCCCTTTGTAATCTTGTTTACAACAGCAATCATAATGCCGTAAACAAGCAGACCGCCGGGAGCCTGTGTCATAATGCTGATTTTATGAGTGGAGAAAAGAGGAAGCGGAATGCCTGCAAACGAGCCTGCACCAAGCACCTCGCGGATTGTTGAAATAGAGAGAAGCGCAAGCACAAAGCCGATACCCATACCGATGCCGTCAAGCGCCGCCTTGCCGGCGGTGTTTTTGCCTGCAAACATCTCGGCTCTGCCGAGGATGATGCAGTTTACGGTGATAAGTGCAAGGTAAACGCCGAGCATTTCATAAAGGTCTGGCAAAAACGCGTGCATAAACATCTGAACAAGGGTAACAAATCCTGCGATAACTACGATGTAGCAGGGGATACGCACTTCATCGGGGATGAGTTTGCGAAGCAACGAGATGAATATGTTGGAGCAAATAAGCACCGCCATTGTTGCAAAGCCCATTGCAAGTGCGCTGATTACGCTTGTTGTGGTTGCAAGAGTCGGACAGGTGCCGAGTATGAGCACGAAAACGGGGTTTTCGCGGAGAATGCCTTTTAAAAGGACAGAAAGATTATTCTGTTTACTCATTGTTTGCACCTCCGTTTAAGATTGTTACCGCTTCAAATACGCGGGAAATAGCGGTAATATAACCGTTTGTAGTAAGGGTTGCACCGCTGATTGCGTCAACCTCTTTGTAGTTTTCGGTAGTTTTGCCGTTGAACTGCGAATAGAAATCTGGGCTTGCGCAAGCATCGCCAAGTCCTGCTGTCTCGCTTTGCGATACGGTTTCGCAAGCGATAATTCTGCCGTCTGCGGTAATGCTTACCTTAATATAAATGTATTCGCCGGACGCAGGATGATACTTACTGCCGCCGTTGATGCCGTAGCCTGCCGCCTTAACGTCAAATACATAATTGCCGCCGTCGGTCTTATATGCTGCGGTAATTGCCGAAGGAATATCTTCTGTAAGTTCAATAGGAGTAAGCTGCCATGAGATAATCATTGCAACCGCACTTGTTGCAGTCGCCTTATCCTCGGTGGTTGCACCCTCGCTTATTACCTTGCCGTTTGCATCTGTGCCAACGAAATTGCCGTTTGCGCAAATTACGTAACCAACGCCGTTGTTTGCAACATATGCGCCCTCAATGCCTTCGATTGTGTCAAGCATAAACACTGGTGTAAATCCGTCAGCTTCGGGAAGTGCTGCCGCAAGGTTTTCGGCAAAAATCTCTTCTTCTGATTTTACAGCTTCGCCGCCGCCTACAATTATCGCGGTGTTAAGCGCATCTCTAACCGCGTTTCTGTAAGCCGCGGTGGTCTTGGTTGCGCCTGAAACTGTGTCAATGGAGTCAATTGTAGAAATATTTGCGCCAACTACGCTTTCGCCGTAGGTCTTTTCGTAGCCGAGGGTTTCCTCGCTTGAAAGGCAGGTCGCACCGGTAACGGTGCCGTCTGCGCCGACGCCTACCATAATGGTCATGTTGGGGTTAAAGCCGGTTGCTGTAAGCTTTACAACAGTGCCGCCGTTTTTCTCGGTAAATACTTCTTGCACGCTTTCGGCAAGCTCAAGTGTGCTGATGTCAACCGCAGTGAATCCCTCGCCGCTTGGCATTACTACAAGCAACGCTTCGTTTGCGGCTGCAGACTCGTTTTTAGCAATAATCGGGGCGGTAATATAGTTTGCCGCCGCAAGCATGACTGCCATAACCGCACAGATGAGAGTGAGGGAGAGTATACACTTTATGTATTTCATTTTGCATCACCTCCGACAATCTTGCGGGATGTCCATATGTCAATGTAGGGGGTAAGAATGTTCATAAACAAAATTGCAAACGATACGCCTTCGGGATAGTTGCCGAAAATGCGAATCATAACCGTGATAACACCTGCAAGCGCACCGAAGAGCAGCTGACCGCCCCAGGTAGCAGGGGAGGTAACGTAGTCGGTTGCCATGAAGATAGCACCGATAAAGAGACCGCCCGAGAGAGTATATGCAAGTGCGGTTGCCATATTAAAATCCACAAGCACAAGCGTAAATGCAAATACTGTGCCGATAAACGCAACGGGAATGTGCCATGTGATAATGTGGCGTATCATGAGGTAGATGCCGCCGATGAGGAGTGCAATTGTGCAGGTTTCGCCAATAGCGCCGCCGTAGTTGCCCAAAAAGAGTGTGAGAAGATCCGGATGCGTGCCGCTTTCCGCAAGAGTTGAAAGCGGAGTTGCACTTGAAACCGTGTCAACCGAAGGGAACGCGCCCT
Source organism: Eubacteriales bacterium (assembly GCA_045580835.1). Classification (GTDB taxonomy): domain Bacteria; phylum Bacillota; class Clostridia; order Oscillospirales; family CAG-272; genus UMGS902. Next base: position 29,023 of record JAZNOM010000132.1, on the reverse strand, counting down.
TTGCCATTTCGCCGAATGCGATAAGCATAAATACACGCGCCGTAATTGCAGGGTTAACGCTGTTTTTACCGATACCGCCAAAGCAGCACTTTACAACGACGATTGCAAAAACCGAGCCGACAGCCGCCTGCCAGAGCGGAATGTTTGCAGGTAGATTAAGCGCAAGCAAAAGTCCTGTTACAACCGCGCTGAAGTCGTCGATGCTTTGTTCTTTTTTAATAATGAGGTTAAAGATAAATTCAGAAAAAACACACACGCCAACGCACATTGCGATAACTGCAAGCGCGCGGAGACCGAAAATAGCAACGCCTGCAATGGCAGCAGGGAGCAATGAAAGAGAAACTTCCATCATTACGCGCTTTGTTGAGTGCGAGCTGTGAATATGGGGCGATGCCGAAAGATGCAGCAAATTATCCATTTTTCTTTGCCTCCTCTCTTGCAGCCGCGGCGCGAAGAGCCGCTTTTGCGAGTTTATGTGTTTGAATTATAGGTCGGTTAGCAGGACAGCAGTATGCGCACGTGCCGCATTCCATGCAAAGGTCTACGCGAAGTTTTTTCAAGGTGTTTTCTTCACCGAGACGGTAAGCCTCTGCGATTGCCGCAGGGTTAAGACCGAAGGGGCACTTGTTTGTACAACTTCCGCAACGAATACAGTTGGTAACCTTGATAGGTCTTGCATCCTTTTCGTTAAATGCAAGAAGCGCGTTTGTGTTCTTGAGTACGGGGAGGGAGAGGGAGGGCACTGTCACACCCATCATGGGTCCGCCGTAAAGCACCTTTGCAGGGGCGCTCTTAAAGCCGCCGGCAAACTCAAACACCTCTTCGATAGATGTGCCGATAGGGGCGATTATATTTGCAGGGGTATTTACTGCACTGCCGTCAACTGTAACAAGTCGTTCAACAAGCGGAATGCCTGTTTTAAGATACTTACCGATAGCCGCAACGGTTGAACAGTTGATAACGATGCAGCCGACGTCGATGGGAAGCTTGCCGCCCTTGACAACCTTTTTTGTAACGTGGTAAATCATTACCTTTTCGCCGCCCTGCGGATAGCTTGCGCTAAGCACCTTAACGCTTACACCGTCATGCCTTGATGCAATTTCCTGCATCTTGCGTATAGGTTCTTTTTTGTTGTTTTCAATGCCGAAGATTATCTTTTTAACACCGAGATATTTTTCAAATGCTTCAATTGCATATTCAATATCGTCGCTGTATTCAATCATAGCACGGGTGTCGCTCGTGATATAAGGCTCACACTCGGCTGCATTGATTATGAGTTCTTCTATGCGTTCTGGGGCGACATCAAGCTTTACATAGGTAGGAAAGCCTGCGCCGCCGAGACCTACGATACCGCTTTTTTTAACAGCTTCGATGAAACTGTCACGGTCGTTAACGGTGGGTGGAGTGATAGATGCGTCAAGTGTCATTTCACCGTCAGACTCAATTGTAATAGCAGGCGCGGCAGAGCCGTTTGCAACACCGAGGGGTTCGATTTTTTTAACGGTTCCCGAAATCGTAGCATATACGGGGGAGGAAACATATCCGTTTTGCTCGGCAACAAGAGTACCTACGTCCACATGGTCGCCAACCTTTACAACCGGTGTTGCGGGTGCGCCTATGTGCATGGAAGTTGGCAGAGTTACCGTTTTGGGAGTATTCATTTTTACCGAGTGGGTGTCGGCGGTGTTCTTTCTGTGAGGAACATGAATACTGCGGAGGTTAAAAGCCATATTTCAGCCACCTTTCTTATATAAAACATTGTTTAAATATTCACAAACTTTGGTATTGTTTTTACTGCAAAATGCACAAAATACTTCATTCTATAATATATACCTTTTTCGACTTAAAGTCAATATTTTTTTGCACTTTGGAAGGTATTACATAACTGTCCGTAAAAAAACAGCGTCTGTCCCGTTTATTGGACAGACACTGTGATATACTGTAAATGCGAGAGGGAAATCAGTTCTTCTGGCGGAGAGTGCCGATAACACTGCCGCGGCAGGAAAAGCTTTCAAACTGCGAGAGGGGAATGGGCGCGTATTTTTTGTTGAGGGAAACAAGACATCCGTCGCCTAGTTCCTTGAAGTAACCTTCGCCGTCGCAAATGAAGATGCCGAGCTCGCCGATTTCAATATTCGGAGTGTTCTCAATCAGCAGAATATCGCCGTCGTGGTATCGCGGCTCCATTGAGTCTCCGCTTACGCGGAGAGCAAAATCAGCGCGCTTGGTTTTTTCATTTTCAACAACGCTGATTTCGGTTGAGTCATTCGTTTCAAGATGAACGCCGAGGCCTGCGGAAACACGGTCTGCGAAAAATGGAATTTTTATCATGCGAGCCTTTTTTTCGGCAGACTTCGCGCGGGAAATTGTATCGTGTGCATCTGCCAAAACATTTCTCGACACGGTAGCGCAACGAAGATATTCTTCATTTAAAATAAAATCGCACACGCGCATACCGTGCGCATCGAGCGCGCGGAACTTTTCAAGGCGAGTCTCTTCCGCTTCGCTTAACTGCATTTGCTCCTCTTTGCCGACTGCGAGATATTCTAAAGAACATCCCAGTGCGTCTGCAATGGAGATAGCAGTAGAAAGCTTTGGCTCCTCGGTGAAGCCGGAAAGCAGCTTGCCAAGTGTGCCAAGCGGAATGCCGCTGGCCGCGGAAAGTGCTTCGTTCGTGATACCCTTTTCCTTTTTAATACGCTTAACTCTCTCGGAAAAACTCATTTAAGTTGCTCCTTATCTACAAAATCATACATATAAAAACATCATTTTTATTACTAATTCGATTATAACACCGATTTTTCCAAAAGTAAATACTTTTTTCGATATTTTTTCTAAAACGATAAAAATATTTTTCTAAAGCGGAAAATATTTTCAAAAAATGTATTGACATTTTCCAAAAGTGGTGTTATCATTAAGACACGAAGAGACAATAAAGTTTCAGGAGGCAAGACTATGAACGCATACGGATACAGAGAAAATGTAAGAGTAAAGAGAAATCGCTCGGCTTTTAACACTATCGCCCGTTTCCTGCGCGCAGTTTTTGAAGTTATTATGGAGCGCGTTGGCGCATATGAAATCCGCGTAGCGGCAGTTGTGTGCAGCTTTGTTGTTGCCCTTGGTCTCGTTGGCGGTATGGAGTGCGGTTCGGTTCCGCTTTACATAGGTCTCCCAATCTGCCTCGTTCTTGCAGTAGCAGTGCTGCTCACACACTTTGATGATTAAGTCCTCATTTTTACTCCTTTCTATATAAAAGACAGCAGGTCTTCCCCCAAGACCTGCTGTTTTTTACGGTTTTATAACTTTTTCAAACGCTACTGCAAAAGCTTTTGCGGCTTCTTTTGCTTCGGCGAGGGTGTTGCCGCAACTTCCGATTTCCAAAAGCAATCCATGCTTTGCATACTGCTGATTGTATGATGCACCGCGCAGGTATAGTTTGCGCGTGATAGCGGCGGTATCGTTGAAAAGTTCTTGCTGAAGTGCCGCAGCGAGGGTCAGATTGCCTTCCCAATCATATTCACCGGCGCCCTTTTCGTCAGAACCTATAATCATCATTATCTGCGCGCACGCTTTGCCGTCGCGCAGAGTTACGGGGCGCAGTTTGGTTAAATCCGAGCGTATAAGTGAGTCACGGTGAACGTCAAAGACATATTGTATGGACGGATATTTCTCCATATAATACTTTATGCTTTCCGCCGAACGGTCATATGCCGCTATGTATGATTCTTTGTCATGCATCGTTTCGCAGTGTAGAGTAGGTATGCCTTTTTTGTTTAACTCCTCGCAGAGAACCTTTCCGACCGCAACTACGTTTTTCGATACGTCTTCGCTTCGCGGATGATTGAAGGTATCGCTGTAATAGGAGACATCGCCGCTTGAAAAACTTTCTGTGCCGTGTGTGTGAACCACAAGCACAAGGGGCTCACTTGCAATCACGGCGGGAGTGATGTTTTTTGCATCTTTTGCAACCTTTTCCATGTCTATCTGATAGGAAGTATCGTTTTTAAGTGCCAGCACGTCGGTTGTGCTTGAGTCGCTAGGTATTATCGGATAATAGCCGCTTGGCACCTTTGATAAATCATATGAGTACAGGTCGGCAAGTTCGATTTTCGTTTGCTCCTTTTTGTCCTCAATGTTTCTGATGAGTTCTTCCTTGGGAATATAGAAAATTTTCGGCATTGAAACGGTGCCGCTGCCTATAACTTCTATCGGAATACTGTTGTTGCCGAATGCTACGGCACTTACTCTGTCGCCAAGGCTTTTTGCCTCGCCGGATTTGAGAAACTCCTCGTTGATGTATGCCAATACTCCGTTTTCAAAAATAACATTCAGCTTTTGATATGCGCATAGCGAGAGTACCGATAGCGCAACTGCTAAACAGAGGGCGCGCAGGACACGCCGCAGAGTTATCGCGTATCTTTTCTGCGGCAAAGCGGCTTCTTCTCTTGGCGGCGGCAGTGCAGGGAGTGCATCTTTGAATAAGCTTTCCTGTTGCACTTGCTCACTCCTTTCGGTTGTTAATATAAAAACAGTTCGTCTATCGCTGCGGCAAGCAGTTCGGAAACCTTGTCGCTTATCATGTCGCTTTGCCTTGGTGAAACAAAAAAGTTTTCGCCCTCGCGCAAAACTTTATTAATGCTTTCGTCGATATCGGTATATCCGGCCTTGCCGAGCGCATCATAGACAAGCGTTGCCGAGTTTACCACGGTAGGTACGCCTACGGCAATTACCGGAATGCCGAGTGACTCACGGCTGATTTCACTGCGGCGGTTGCCGATGCCACTGCCGGGGAAAATACCGCTGTCGGAAATCTGTACCGTCGCTCCGAGCCTTGCGGTTGAACGCGCTGCCAGCGCATCTATCGCGATGACGAGGTCGGGGTTTGCATGTTCGCATACTCCGCGTATCATCTCGGCGGTTTCTATTCCCGTTTGCCCCAGCACGCCGGGAGCTATTGCGCAGAGCGGAGCCTTGCAAAAGGCGTCGAATAGCTTTTTATTGTGAAATTCGAGGTGACGGGTTACAGTAATACGGTCAACCGTTTTTGGTCCGATATTGTCTGCGGTAATCTCGCGGTTGCCAAGTCCTGCTACAAGTACGCAGGAGGCGCTTTTGCCAAGCAGTTCATTGGCAAGAACCCCGATTTCGTTTGATATAAGCGATGCGAGAGTGTCAAAATCTTCTCCGTCGATATTGCTTATCATATCACTGAAAATAGTGATATAATTGCCAATTTTTTTGCCCGTACGCGCTTCGCCTATCTCATCTTTTACCCAAAGCTTTGACACTTTATAGCCGTTTATGGTCTGCTCTGTATATTCGGTGCCTGCCTTGCTTTTATCGTGCATTACTTCCGACTCGCAGGCGAGGTCGGTGTGAACGGTAAATTTGTTCATTGCAATCTTCCTTTGGCTTTTTTATAAAGTTTCTTCTTTACGCTGAAACTTTATTCATAATTGTATCAAAAACGACGGTTGGATTTTAGGAATTGTAGTCGGCAAATTCAAAAAATAATTGTTATTTATAACAAAAAAAGCCAATAAAAATTATGCAAACTGTCTAATTATAAAAATTCGCGGATTTTTCATTGATAATCGTCCGATTTAATGATATAATGTTATAAGTAAATTTATGCGGATATTCCGTATTTATGCATTTCACTATCGGAGGAAAAATATGATGAAAAGAGTTATAGCTCTTACTCTGTGTTTGCTTATGGCAATCCTCACACTTGCTTCCTGCAACGGTTCTATTGACCCGGGTGCAGAAGATAAGGGTGATATTTTCAATGCTTTCATAACCGGTGACGTACCTTCTTTTGACCCCGGTAAAGATTTTACCGATGAGTCTGCAGTTAAGGTTCTCGGTATGATTTACGAAGGTCTTTTCCGCCTTGACGAAAAGGGCAATGCCGTTAAGGCGCTTGCAAAAGATGTAAAGGTTATTGAGGACGAAACCAAAAACGAATACATCATGCAGATTTCCATCAAGGAGACAAAGTGGTCCGACGGTAACGCACTTACTGCTGACGACTTTGTATATGCATGGAAGCGTATTATGAAGTCCAACTATGAAAGCACCGCAGCGGCTCTTCTTTACGACGTAAAGAATGCACGTGCTGTAAAAGCCGGTGACGTTTCTGTAGACGAGCTTGGTATTTCCGCACCCAGTACATATCTCCTTGAGATTTCGTTTGACGGAAAAATCGACTACGAAAGCTTCAAGAAGAATCTCGCAAGCCTTGCACTTGTTCCTCTCCGCGAAAGCGCAGTTGCCAAAGACAATGCTAACTGGGCACGCAGACACGCAACTCTTGTAACCAATGGTCCCTTCGCTATCAAGGCTATTGATATTGCCGAGGGTACAATGCGTATTGAACGCAATGCGTACTACTACCGCGATACTGCTGAAGATATGCTCGACCGCTATGTTCTTCCTTACCGTATCAACGTAACCTTTATCAAGGACACCGAGGCGCAGTACGAGAGCGACTACGTTGACAAGAAGCTTATCGAGTACATGGCTCCCGACAATCTTGAAGCTATCTACGAAAAGTATGTAGCAGGCGAGGTTCTCTACATGGGCGACATTCCGCTTTCCAAGAGAGCAGAGGTTGAAAAGGACGCACATGTTGCAGATGCAAACTCCACATATTCTTATCTCTTCAATACAAATAACGAACTCTTCAGCGATTACCGCGTGCGCAAGGCACTCTCCATGGCTATTGACCGCTCTGCAATCGCAGACGCAGTAGTTTATGCGGATGCGGCAACCGGTCTTATCGCAAACACTGTTTATAATAATGTAAAGGGCGACTCCTTCCGTAAGGTTAACGGCGCAATCCTTAATGTTACTGCCGACATTGACGGTGCAAAGGCTCTTCTCAAGGAAGCCGGTGTAAACGGCGGTAGCTTTACACTCACCTACAGACAGAATGAGGTTGAGCAGCTTGTTGCACAGCAGGTTGCAGATGCGTGGAAGCAGCTTGGATTTGATGTAACGCTCGAGGCGCTAGCTCCCACCAAGATTGAGGTTGAAGAAGACCGTTTTGCTTATGTTGACGGTGTTCAGGCAGCTTATGAGGCGAGAGAGTTTGATGTGCTTGCTGTGGATGTATCCATGCTTGGCGTTGATGCTTTTGCGGCACTTGCAGTATATTCTACCGAGCTTTCGGGTAGCGGTATCGACATGACTCCCGGCGCAGACTATGCATTCAAGCCCCATGCTACCGGCTTCAGCGATGCTGAATATGATGCACTTATCGACTCCGCACTTGCAGAAAAGAATACTGCAAAGCGTTCTGCAATTCTTGCAGAGGCGGAAAAGTATCTTATGGATAAGATGCCTGTGATGCCTATTCTCTTTAACAAGGACTTCTATCTTGTAAGCAAAGAGCTTAAAGGTCTCAAGACCAGTTATCTCGGCTACCGCATGTTTGACGAGGTTCAGTATCCTGCATATGAATATGTACCTGAAGAAATTGCCGGTGCAGAGACCACTGCTGCGGAGTAAAATTTAATTAACAAATTAACGCGCAAAGAAATAAAGTAAAAAACTTTGTTTCTTTGCGCGTTTTTTACTTGACTTATTTAGTCGTTAATGGTAGAATAATCGAGCAACTATAATAAAAATGTTGAAAAGGAGGGGGAAAGTATGCCGAGTTTTGGTAGAAAACTTACAAACAAGAACGATATTAAAATTTTCATACTTTATCTTCTCCAGAATATTCATTATCCGCTTGATTTTGCAACTGTAAACGATATTGTTGTTCAAAACGAGTATGTAAACTATTTTGATTTTGCAGAGTGCTTTGCAGAAATTTTGGACATGGGGCATATAATTGAGGAGTTTGCGGAGGACCCGCATACCGGCGAGAAAAAGACTCTATATCGTATTTCGCCGCTTGGCAGTGCGGTGGTAAGTCAACTCCAAAGCAATCTGCTCCGTTCGATTCGTGAAACAAGCCTTAAGAGCGCCATGAAACTGTTGTCGTTCAAAAAGCGCGGTGCAGAGGTTCGCTGTACAACTTCCGAACGCGAGGATGGCAAGGTGGCAATTGAATGTATTATCACCGAGATGGGTAAGGAGATTCTGCATATCAATCTTGTCGACGATTCTTCTGCACGTATCGAACGCATGAAGGAGAACTTTGAAGATCACCCCGACGTTATATACAAGGGAATCATGGCGTTGCTCGCAGGCGAGGTAGATTATCTTTTAGGGTAACAAAACGGTATTTTAACGGCAGGAAATCCTTACGACATTTTTCGTTTGGATGTCCTGCTTTTTTTCAAAAATGTGCATTTTTTGTGCATGTTTTACAAAAAAATATTTACATTTTCCTATTGACATTATGTAAATTAATGGTATAATTATTTTATAAGCTTGAAAAACGAGCGCGAGGTAGAATAAGTGGGCAAAAGCGATACTGTACAATTTGACGAAGTTGCAAAATTACTTGCGCGTGTCAGAAAAGGCAGTAGCGGTGCTTTTTTGGAACTGTCCGAAAAGTATAAGCCTTTGCTTGAAAGCGAGGTTTCAAGATACATATCAAGCCTTAGCGATGCGGATTTGGATGATTTGCGTCAAGGTGCACTTGTTGCGCTTTATCATGCTGCGCTTTCCTATCGCACAGATTACGGCGTTACCTTTGGTCTTTATGCAAAGGTTTGCATTGTCAACGGCATTGCGGATGCGCTCCGTTATCTCACTAAAAAGACCGCAGATGTCAGCATGGAGTCGCTTGCGGATGACGATTTGCTCGGCGGAGATGAGAATCCGCAAAGTCTTATGCTTGACAAAGAGGGATTCGCACTTGCGCTTAACAAGGCGCGCGCGGTTTTGTCAGAACTTGAATACCGTATTTTTGAGCTTTACATTGGCGGCTATTCTTACGCCGAAATTGCCGACCAAATCGGAAAAACCGAAAAATCGGTGGATAACGCGCTTCGCCGCGTAAAATCAAAATTAAAAAAGGTATATCAGCGTTAAAACGCTTATATAAATATGCCCGAATAGCTTAAACAAAGAGCGTTGGAATTACAAAGGTGTCGGTTTAAATCCGTCTTGGGGCAAAAATCATCAACCCATTAAAAGAGAGGTAACAAACAATGTATCAGGACAAGACTTTGAAGTGCAAGGACTGCGGCACAGAGTTCGTGTTCACCGCAAGTGAGCAGGAGTTCTACGCAGAGAAGGGATTCCAGAACGAGCCTCAGAGATGCAAACCCTGCAGAGATGCACGCAAGAGCCAGGCTCGCGCACAGAAGGAATACTTCACTACCGTTTGCGCTAACTGCGGTAAGGAAGCAAAGGTTCCTTTCCAGCCTTCAAATGACAGACCGGTATATTGCAGCGAATGCTTTGCTGCAATGAAAGAGGGCCAGTAATTCCAATTTACTACTCCAAAAAACACCCCGACGGCATTTGCCGACGGGGTATTTTTTTGTCTTTTTTTAAAAATATTTCAAATATATTATATACAAACCGACATGTTTGTGGTATACTAACTATATATAGTAGTCTATTTATGCTATTTTGGAGATGTTATGCAAAATAAAGGAAATTTCAAGCGCAAACCACTGCCAAAAGATTTGACACCGGCAGAGGGTGCTGTAGTAGGCAGAAACGCGCTTCGCGAGCTACTGGCAAGCGGCAGAGATATTGATAAAATTTTTGTTCTTCGCGGCGAGCGAGAGGGGTCTATTACGGTGCTTGTTGCACAGGCGATAGAGCGCGGAATCCCCGTAGTCGAGGTCGAACGTCAAAAGCTTGACTCACTTTCCGGCGGTGGCAACCATCAGGGCGTTGTTGCTATGGCGGCACAGAAAGAGTATTCGACAATTGAGGAAATAATAGATATTGCAAAGAGCAAGGGAGAAAACCCGTTTGTTATAATTCTTGACGGAGTTGAGGACCCACACAATCTCGGTGCTATTATCCGTAGCGCGGATGTGTTCGGAGCGCACGGAGTTATCATTCCCAAACGCCGCGCAAGCGGAATTACTCCGGTTGTTGAAAAGGCGTCGGCAGGTGCGCTTGAACATATGGCGGTGGCAAAGGTTACAAATATTACCGATGCAATAAAGAAGCTCAAAGAATACGGGCTTTGGATATACGCTGCAGAAGTAGGCGGCGATGATTACCGAAGCGTTGATTACGGCAGTGGCCCGCTCGCAGTGGTGCTTGGCAGTGAAGGGTACGGAACATCCCGTTTGGTGCTTGAAAATTGCGACTTTAAAATAAGCATACCGAACTACGGTCATGTAAACTCCCTTAATGTATCCTGCGCTGCGGCGGTTGTACTTGCAGAAGTGTCAAGACACAGACATTAAAAATACCTTTTTACGAAAGGAATTTTGGTTTATGGATGAGAATAAGAACAATGAAATGTCTGTAGACGAATTGCTTGAAAAGCTCAAGGCAAGTTTACAGACAGATAACAGTGATGTTAGTTCTTCTCCTGAAAAGGTAGAGGATGATGAAATAAAAAAGGCTGTTGCTTCTGCTATCGGTGAGAGCAATGAAGAAAGCGTTGATATAAGTGTCGACACTAAAATCACACTTGCTGCAGAAGAAGCGGTTGAGGAACTGTCCGAAGAACCCGAGGTGGCAGAGAAGTCCGAAGAGTCTGCACCCATTATCAATGACGATGACATCTTTGCAGCATGGGGAATCGACCGCGCAGAGCTTCCTAAAAACGAGGCTGCCGAAGAGGATGAAGTTACCGAAGAAAGTGCGGCTCCCGAATATGAGGCGCCCGTACTTTCAAAGTCCAAGGCTTACCATATCTCGAGGATTGAAAGTAAAGACGGATTTGTCGCTCGCAAGCAAAATGAAGCGCAGCAGAAATCTGTTGACTATGACAGTGTTGATTACTCGCTTATAAGACAAGCACTTGGCATGGAAAAGGTTGTTAAAGACGAAGCCGAGTCACAGAGCTTTGAGGTTGATACAGTTTACGAAACAAAGACCATTGATGCTCCCCACGCTGAATTTACATATCAGCGTCAGCAGGAGGACTTTTTGGCTGAATATGCAAAAACAAGCCGTAATTCCTGCGTAAAGCTTATATTAACTGCGGTATTTACGTTGCTTCTTTTTGCACTTGAATGCTTGCCTACTTTCGGCATTGCGCTTCCTGCCTTTTTAGATGTAAATACCTATCCGGTAGTATATTCAATGGCTATGCTTCAGCTTGTATGGCTTTGCGGTGCCGTTTCATACAAAGAAATAGCAAACGGATTTTTCGGACTTTTGCAGTTTAAGTTTACTTCCGGCGGTCTTCTTGCACTTTCGGTACTGTTTTGTACTATCTGCGGCGCGGTTTGCACCGCACTTGGCGAAACTGTAATGATTTATCATTTCTCGGCTGCGTTCCTTGCGCTCACTGTCAGAGTGTTTGACTTTTTGGATGTACGCCGCGAAATTCTGGCATTTGATATTGCTTCATCCGTGCAGTCGCAAAAATATGTTGCGCTTGGCGCATCTGACGAGAGCGTAGCAAACCTCGAGGGCCTTGAGGATTATACCGGCGAGGATTCGCTTATTCTTCGCACCGAAAAATGTACGTTTGTTGAGAATTATTTTGCGCGTACTTCAAAGCGAAGTGACCGCGATATAATTGGCAATAAATACATTGTTCCCGTACTGTTTGCGGTTGCTGTTGTCGCTTTTATTCTCACTCTTGTGGGCGGTGATAACGTTTCTATGGCGTTCAGCGCATTTAATATGACTTTTGCAGTCGGACTCCCCACGCTCGTGTTGCTTTCGTCTGCATATCCGCTTTACAAGGCGGCAAAGAAACTTTATCGCAGTGAAAGTACCATCATTGGTGAAAGCTCGGTTGATGAATACTCCGGCACCACAATGATTTGCTTTGACGATGCCGATGCATTTCCGTCTTACGGAGTCGGACTTGAGAGCCTGCGTATTTACGGCAACAGTGATATCGAAACAATTATTGAGCAGATGGGGGCTGTGTTCTCAAAGCTCGGCGGCCCGCTTAAGCATGTATTCACGCTTATGACCAGCGATTGCCCCCGCCCTTATAAGGTTAAGATTGAGGGCGTTTTTGAAAACGGAATCAAAGCGATTGTCGACGGCAGAGTGCTTTATGTGGGCGGTGCGGACTATATGCAGGAGAGTGGATTTAATGTGCTTGACACTACCGATGAAATTGGCGGCAAGCGCTTTTCCACAATGTATCTTGCAGAGGAAAACGGACTTCGCGCAAAGTTCTTTATCCGTTATACGCTTGACGGCGGCTTTGAATCCATTGTTAAAAAGCTTGCACGCCACGGAATTGCATCGGTAATTCTCACAGGCGACTCAAATATCAATGACGAACTTCTTGCAAAGTCGCTCGACATTGCAAATCTTCCTGTTAAGGTTGTAAGACGCTCGCCTCTTGAGGGCGCGGTACAAAATGACCGTGCTGATAGCGGCGTTGTTTCTCGCGGAGGAGTCGGCGACCTCGTAAGTGCGGTTACAATGTGCGACCGTCTTGCAAAGGTAATTGCAACTATGCGCGCAGTTCGCATTGCAACTGCGGTTATTTGCACAGTGCTTATGATTGCACTTTCTGCACTTAAGATGACAGATTCTATCCCGTCACTTTATGTGCTTGTATACCATCTGTTCTGGCTGATTCCTTCATGGTTGGTTACAAAATTCAATTTATAAAAACATCAGCCACAAACAAAAGTTTGTGGCTGGTTGACTTTGTGAGGAAAAATGAATTCTACGATACTTAAAAGCGTACTTAAGCCCGGTCGTTACAGCGGCGGCGAGTACGGTCAGATAGTTAAGGATAAAAAAGATATAAATTGCAGATTTGCGTTTTGTTTTCCGGATACATATGAGATTGGCATGTCCAATCTCGGTATGCGCGTGCTTTATGGGGCGCTCAACGAGGTTAAAGACATCTGGTGCGAGCGCGTGTTTGCTCCGTGGCTCGATATGCAAGAGAAAATGGCAGAGCATGACTTGCGCCTCACCGCGCTTGAAAGCGGCGACGAGGTAAAGGACTTTGATTTTTTAGGCTTTACGCTTCAGTATGAGCTTTGCTATACCACCGTTTTAAATGTGATGAATCTTGCAGGAATACCGCTTAAGGCGGCAGACCGAGGTGAGGAGTGCCCCATAGTTATCGGCGGCGGCCATTGTGCGTACAATCCTGAACCTATTGCTGACTTTTTTGATATTTTTTCTATCGGAGAGGGCGAGGAAGCACTCGTAGAGCTTTGCAGACTTTACATTGATATGAAAAAGTCGGGAGAGTACACAAAAGAAGAATTTCTTCACGCAGCGGCGAAAATCGAGGGATTTTATGTGCCGTCACTTTACGATGTCAGCTATAAAGCTGACGGAACTATCGAAAAATACACTCCCAAATATGACGATATTCCCACTAAAATCCGTAAGCGCATAATAAAAGACCTTGATAAGGTATACTATCCCACAAAGACGTATATGCCCTACATCGAAGCGGTGCAGGACAAAATGGTGCTTGAGGTTTACCGCGGTTGTATCCGCGGCTGCCGCTTCTGTCAGGCAGGCATGGTATGCCGCCCTGTGCGTGAAAAGAGCGTTGATAAGCTTTTTGACGATGCAAAGTGTATGTATGCAAATTCCGGCTATGATGAAATGACGCTATCATCGCTTTCTATCAGCGATTATTCAAAGATTGACGAACTAACCGATAAATTTGCTGACTGGACTACTAAAAATCACATCAGTCTTTCGCTTCCCTCGCTTCGCCTTGACAGCTTTACAAGAGAGCTTATGGACAAGGTTTCGACTGTGCGCACGGGTAGCCTTACGTTTGCGCCCGAGGCAGGTACACAACGACTTCGCGACGCTATAAACAAGAACGTTTGCGAAGCGGATCTGCTTAAAGCGGTAAACGTTGCGTACGATGTGGGCAAGACCTCGGTAAAGCTTTACTTTATGAACGGACTTCCTACCGAAACCGATGAAGATATTGAGGGAATTGCACTTCTTGCTAAAAAGGTTATTGAGGAGTTTTATCAGAATCCCAATCACAACAAGCAGCGCCGTCCGTCTGTAACGGTCAGCGTTTCCTGCTTTGTTCCAAAGCCGTTCACGCCTTTCCAGTGGGAAAAGCAGAATACGTTTGATGAACTCATGCGTAAGCAGGAGTATTTAAAGAGCAAGATAACCGACCGTAAAATTGTATACAACTACCATGATGCAACCGTTTCATTCCTTGAAGCAGTGTTCGCTCGCGGTGACCGCCGACTTTCAGCCGCACTGCTTAAAGCGGCGGAGAAGGGCATGAAGTTTGATGCGTGGAGCGAGTGCTTTGACTTTGAAAAGTGGAAAGACGTGTTTGAAGAGTGCGGAATTTCTCCCGATTACTACGCAACTCGCGGCTTTGGACTTGACGAGGTGCTTCCGTGGGATATCATCGACTGCGGCGTAACAAAGGACTTTTTGCTTCGCGAGCGCTGCAAGGCGTACAACGGCGAAACCACTAAAAATTGCCGCGAGCAGTGCAACGGCTGCGGCGCAAACAAGCTTGGAGGTGAGCGTACATGTTGCCCGTAAGAGAAAAGGTTGAGCATACCGCGCTCCGCATCAAGTTTACAAAGACAGGTGCGCTTCAGTATATTTCGCATCTTGATTTACACCGTACGTTTTCTCGCTTGCTTGTGAGAAAAAATGTTCCCGTTTGGTATTCCGAGGGCTTTACACCGCATCCGCGACTTGTGTTTGCAACGCCGCTTTCGGTTGGTGCAGAAAGTCTTTGCGAGTACATGGACGTTTTTGTAAATGGCACTCCCGAAAGCCTTGACATGGACGTGCTTCGCTGGAAACTTTCCGAGAGCGACATTGAAGGACTTGAAATTAAAGAGGTTTATCTGCCCGAAACAAAGTTTTCAACCATTACACATTCCGACTATACGATAAAAATTCACACCGAGGGTGCAAGCGATGAGCTTGCCGCAAGGTGTGAAGCGGAACTTAAAAAATCACCGCTTGTTGTTCTAAAGCGCACAAAGAGCGGTGAAAAAGATGTTGATATTTCTTCACAGATAAAAACTGTTGCCGTTTCTTTTGACGGCAAAGCAATCGTTATAAGCTGCCGCCTTTCTGCCGATAGCGCGGGCTTCTTAAATCCCGAGTATCTTGTAAAGGTACTTAAAGAAAAATGTCAAATCCTCTCGGGCGATGCTAAAAAAGAGGAGTATTCCATTCTCCGTACTGCAGTTCTTGTCGGTGAAGAGGATTTTCATTGAGGTTTGATATGCGTAAACTTTTACTTATATGTTTCGCTGCACTTTTGCTTTTTTCGTGCGGCATTGCCGAAGAAACAACTGTGCCGCCCGAAACAGAGGTTATTACAACCACTGACGCAGTTACAAATGCGGCGGTAGAGCCGATAAAGCCTATTGACCCGCCCACTCTGTACACCCTTTCGTTCATCGGAGCCGGTGACAATATGGTTTATTACGGTAATGTACGCGATGCCGCGCGAAATGCCAAAGGCACCGATGCGGACTATGACTTTAAACCGTCATATACTTCTATTAAACCCATTGTCGAGGAGCACGACATAGCATTTATCAATCAGGAAACGCTGATGTGCGGCGAGGGGTACGAGTTTTCATATTATCCGCGCTTCAATTCTCCGCAGGAGCTTGGTGATGCGGTGGTTGACGCGGGATTTGACATTATCGGCATGGCAAACAATCATATGCTTGATAAGGGCGCGTCAGGACTTGCCGCAACTCTTGATTATTGGGAAAAGCAACCTGTAACTCTCACGGGCGCGTACCGAAACGAGGAGGCGTTCCGTGACATTACCGTTATTGAAAAGAACGGCATTTCCATTGCGCTTCTCGCATTTACCGAGCATACGAACGGACTGTATCTGCGCGGTGACAGCGACCTTTATATTCCTTATGCCGAAAGCACTCTTATCGCAGATATGGTTAAAGCGGCAGAGGAGATTGCCGACATTACCGTTGTTTCCATGCACTGGGGCAATGAGTTCACGTTTACCCCTAGTGCTAACCAGCGTGAGTGGGCGCGTGTTATTTGCGAAAACGGCGGCGACGTCATTTTGGGACATCATCCGCATACAATTCAACCGGTAGAGTGGATTGAGTGCGAAACAAATAAAACGCTTTGCGTTTTTTCGCTTGGAAATTTCATGTCCGAGATGGAAAAGGACTATAAAATTCTCGGCGGTATGATTTCATTTGATATTGAAAAACTTGGCGAGGACGGCAAAGCGGAGATTAAAAACGTTTTGTTTATCCCGACGGTGTTTGATTACACATCAAGTTTTTACAACAATCACATTTACCTGCTTGAAAACTACACCGCAGAGCAGGCTAAAAAGCACGGTATGTCATACTATGGCAACCGTACAACGCTTGAAAAACTTATCGGCTATGTAAAAGACACGATAGCCGAAGAATTCTTACCTGATTTTCTTAAATAACTATGGAAAAACATCTTGTATTTTTTGATGTTGACGGAACGCTGTCCTTTCACAATGGCAAAATCAGCGATGTCAACATTAAGGCACTTGAAAAACTGCGTGCCGCAGGGCATGAGATATTCCTTAACACCGGGCGTAGTCGCTCGATTATTCCTAAAAGCTTTACCGATGCTGTGAAGTTTGACGGATTTGTCTGCGGCTCGACTTATGTCGAGTACCACGGCAAGGTTCTGCACAGAGCTTGCGTGGATGATGAAACTATCCGCGGCTTTTGCCGATATGCAAAAGAGAGCGGCATGCGCCTATTGCTTGAGGGCGAAAAACAGAGTTATGGCATAAACGGCGGCTGCTTTCACGGCTGTATAGACATTACCGAGGCGCTTGAAGATTGCCTTGTCGAGCCTGCGTTTATGCGCGTGACAAAGATGACAAGCGAGTGGGATATACCAAAGCGTGTTGCGGCGCGTTTCCCCAAAGTGCGCTGCATAAACTTCGGCGGTTACGGCGAACAGATCGTCAGCGGGTATGACAAGGCTTTCGGCATGAAGCTTCTTTGTGATAAGCTTGGTGTGAAATATGAAAACACTGCCGCCTTCGGCGACAGTGTTAACGATATTGAAATGCTCAAATTTGCAAACAAAAGCGTAATTATGAAGTCTGCTCCTGCCGAACTTGACGAATATGCAAGCATTCGCACAACGCTTGATGACGGCGGCGTCGCAGAGGGTATTGAAAAAATCTTTTTTGGAGATAAATAATGAACTGTTACGAAATTGCCGAAAAGCTTTCCGGCGATACCGGCAAGGATATAGAAATGCTCACGGCGATGATGCTTAGTGAGCGTGACCGTGAGACAAAGCGCACTATTATTGAGATGCTTAACCGCATCAATGACTATGCGCTCCTTGAGGAAAAAGGACTAAAGCCGAGCGGTGTTGACTACGCGGCATTTGCAGTTGGTGACTGTCTTTTTGAGATGCCGAGCGATGAGGTTATTGAAACCTTGAGCAATGCCAAAAACAAAGCCGAGGACGGAGATGCCATGGCGCAGTATACATATGCAATGTATATTCTCGGCGGCGCACTTGGATTTCCCGATTATACAGCAGTTGTGGATTTGCTGGAAAAATCCGCGGCGCAGGGACACCGCGATGCGCTTTATGAACTTGGCGTTTGCTACATGAACGGAGAGGGCGTTCGCAATGACTCCCTTAAAACCGAGGAGCTTTGGAAAAAAGCGGCGGCGCTTGGCAATGTTGATGCAATGGTTGCGCTTGGCGCTGCATATCGCGGCGGCAAGGGCATACCCGAAAATCCTACCGCTTGCTTTGAGATGTACAAGGCGGCGGCAGAGGCTGGCAGCTCGGCAGGATATCTGCATCTCGGCATTTGCTATTTCAACGGCACCGGCACCGAGGCTGATATCGAAAAGGCAATTGAAACCGTTAAGATAGCCGAGGATATGGGCAACTCGGATGCAAAGATGCTGCTTAAGAGAATGCAAAGATATTACGAGGAGGAAGACCTTGATGCAATCGAAATTGCCACTCGAAATAGAACGGAAATTCCTGATTGAGTACCCTGATTTGAAAGAGCTTGAAAGACTTTCCGAGGGGAATTTTTCGGGTATTTCGCAAACCTATCTCATCGGCGAAAAGGGAACAAGTGAGCGCGTACGTGCGAGAACGCGCGGTGGCGTGACCGTGTATACTCATAATACCAAAATCAAACTTTCTGCAATGAAACGCATTGAGTTTGAGGACGAGGTGAGTGAGGAAGAGTACAACGAACTTTTGAAACGCGCTGACCCAAAATGCCGAACGATAGAAAAGGTGCGATATTGCATACCGTATGGCGGTTTTACATTTGAAATTGATGTGTTCCCGTTCTGGCAGGATAAAGCGTTTATGGAAGTTGAGATGCCGAGCGAGGACACAAGCGTTGACCTGCCTGATTTTGTGAAAATTATCCGTGAGGTTACCGATGATAACCGTTACACCAACCACGCACTTGCAATCAAACTTCCGGAGGATTAATCATGATTGGTCTGTTTGAATTTATATTTCCGATATTCTTTATTGCTATTTTTACAATCGTTATAGGTACGTTTGTTGTAAATGCAGTTAAAGGAATCAGCACATGGAATAAGAATAACAACTCGCCGCGCCTTACGGTGCCTGCAAAGGTTGTTGCAAAACGAAACCACACCGATGTGCATCATTACAATCGTAGCGGACATAGCCGCCGCACGACTTCTTCTACATATTTTGTAACATTTGAGGTTGAAAGCGGTGACCGCATGGAGCTTCAAATGGACGGCAGTGAATTTGGTCTGCTTGTCGAGGGCGACAGTGGAAAACTCACATTCCAAGGCACGCGGTATCTGGGATTTGAAAGAGAATAACGGGGCGTTCTTTCTTAATAAGAAAGAACCAAAGAACAACTAATAAGTATTTATTGCTTAAAGTTTTTTGAAAAGGGTACGGGGAAAACTTTTTTACAAAAAAGTTTTCCCCGTGCTTTTATTTATTTATTTATTTATTTTCATACCAAGTGTCGCCGATTGTGAGTTCAACTGATAGCGGCACTGTAAGAGAAACCGCGTTTTCCATCTCGCGGCGCAAAATTTCGGCGGCTTTGTCTGCGCACTCGCGAGAAGCCTCAACAAGCAGTTCGTCATGCACCTGCAAAATCAGCTTTGCATCAATATTTGCCTCTTTCAGCGCACGGCGCGTGTTTATCATCGCGATTTTGATGATGTCAGCAGCGCTGCCTTGGATAGGGCTGTTCATAGCAACGCGTTCGCCGAAGTTTTTCATGTTTTTGTTGGAAGCGGAAAGCTCCGGAATATAGCGCCGTCTTGAGAATATCGTTTCAACGTATCCCTTTTCATAGGCAGACTCGATTGTACTCTTCAGATAACGGTCGATTGCGCTAAAACGCTCAAGATAACTCTTGATATATTCGTCCGCCTGCTTTTTTGTGATACCAAGGTCCATAGCAAGGCTGAATGCGCCGATGCCGTATACTATACCGAAGTTAACTGCCTTTGCGCGCTTGCGAAGTTCGCTGGTAACTGCCGAGAGCGGCACGCCAAACACCGCAGATGCGGTAGATGCGTGAATATCCTCGCCCGATAAAAATGCGTTTATCATAGTTTCGTCACCTGCGATGTGCGCAAGCAGGCGAAGCTCGATTTGCGAGTAGTCCGCGTCGATAAGCACATGGTTTTCATCGCAAGGGATAAAGAAGCGGCGAAGCTCGTGTCCCATCTCTGTGCGGATAGGAATGTTTTGTAAATTCGGCTCTGCTGAGGAAAGTCTGCCGGTTGCAGTACCCGTTTGCTTAAAGAGGGTGTGAACCTTGCTTTCACCGTCGCAAACTTTCAAAAGTCCCTCAACATAGGTACTGCCGAGCTTTGCAACCTTGCGGTATTCAAGCACCTCGTCAATAATCTGGTGATACGGGCGAAGCTTTTCGAGTACTTCTGCATTTGTCGAATATCCCGTCTTGGTTTTCTTAATGGCGGGAAGTCCGAGTCGCTCAAAAAGCACCTCGCCGAGCTGCTTTGGCGAATTGATGTTAAACTCGCCGCCTGCAAGCATGTAAATGCGCTCTTCAAGCTCGTGCTGGAGCGACTTTAGTTGCTCACCGTAGCTTGCAAGCCCCTCGGTGTCAAGTTTAAATCCGTCACGCTCCATTTCATAGAGCACGCGCGAGAGAGGAAGCTCCATATTATAGTAAAGTGACTCAATTTGGTCAGCCTTAAGGCGTTCTTTTGTAGATTTGTAAATTCGGTAGATAACGCCTGCCGCCGGTGCGCTCTCATCGTATCCTTCGTTTGCATATGCTGCTGCAAGGCGGTCAAGCTCAAACGAGCCTTCACCAGCGTTGATTGCATATGCCGCAAGCATTACGTCATACGCGCTCTCGCTTGGCAAAAATCCGTGCGGTGCGAATGTAGCGCAAAGCTCTTTCAGATTGTGGCATATCAGTGCGTCGCTTTCAAGCAATATTTTGAGTGCAGAAAAATCTGCATCGGTAATATAACCGTTTTTTCCGTCATAAAATGAGAATTTGTCACCGAAAGGTGCAAATGCAAACGGTCTTTCGATTTTTTCGACAAGTTCGCTTGCAGAGATTTCAACAAATTCTTCTTCTTTGGCTTCGGCTTTGAGTGCATCGCCCTCGGTAAGTCCGAATTGCTTTATAAACGCGGAGAATTCAAGGCGTGTGAAAAGGGAATAGAGCGCTGAGCGGTCGGTTTCCTTTACCGCGGTGTCCTCTACTGTAACTCCGCATGGCGCATTGATGTCTATTCGTGCAAGAGTCTGCGACAAAAATGCGTTTTCTTTGTCAGCGCGAAGCTTGTCCTTTTGCTTTTCGCTGATTTTGTCGGTCGCGTCAAGCTCTGCATAGATGTTTTCAAGTGTGCCGAAATCGCTGATAAGCTTAAGCGCGCCCTTTTCGCCGATTCCCGCGACGCCGGGGATGTTGTCGGATTTGTCACCCATTATTGCTTTAACGTCTACAAATTGTGTCGGTTCAACGCCATAATGGCTTACAAATTCGGTGCGGTCAAAGTTTATCGTTTCTGCGTTAGTGCAAAGTAAAACGGTCACATTGTCACCGATAAGCTGGAGAGAGTCGCGGTCACCTGTCAGTACAAAGGCTTTTTTGCCTTCGTCTGCTGCGGCGTGAGCTAACGTGCCGATGATATCGTCGGCCTCATAGCCTTCCTTTTCGACAATGGTAAGCCCCATTGCGCGCAGAATATCTTTTGCCGGCGCAAACTGCATAAGCAGTTCTTCGGGAGTGGCACGTCTGCCTGCTTTGTAATCTGCGTACATTTTGTGGCGGAAGGTCGGTGCTTTAAGGTCAAATGCAACGGCTGCATAGTCGGGCGCAATTGCCTTTAGGTGCTTGCCGATTATGTTTACCATGCCGTAGATGGCGTTTGTGTGCATACCGTCTTTCGTGGTGAGAGGTCGCACTCCGTAAAACGCGCGGTTTATTATACTGTTGCCGTCAATTACGAGCAGTTTTTTCATCTTTTGTTTCTTCCTCTTCTACGGGCTTTTGAATGGCAATTGCGATAAGGTTTACCAAGTGGTAAACGCCGAGTGCAAAAATGATAATGTCATAGAAAATATCGGTCAAAGGCGCATTGAGGTTTGCTATTGCAAAAATAATGTCGGGAATAGAGAGCGAGAGTGAAAGCACCACTGCGGTGGGGGCGTATGCAAGATAGCGGCGAAGATAAGGTCTTGCCAAAATCGAATTTGCTTCGGCTACGGTTGCAAGCATAAGGAAAATTGACGCTGCATAGCAGAGAATTACCGAGTGGTTGACATATGAAATCTTTGTGTTAAAATAAAGACCGAATACAAGCGCAAGGAGTACAAGCGCAGGTGATGCGCAGAGCAGTGCACGGGTATCTCCGATTTTGCCGCTTGCATTATGTGAGAAAAAGTAAAGAATTGAAACCGCAGAAAAGAGCGCCATTATGATGTCGGCGGCGCCGGGGTTCTGCATGGTCGGTATTACAAACTTTGCGAAGGTGTACACTACAAATCCGGTGAAAACGCATGCCGGAAGAAGCATAGCGGCACCGATAAACTTCTCGTTTTGAGTCGGTTTCTGAATTTTTCCTTCCTTTATATATATATACGCTGCTGCAAAGACAACAATAGCGAGAGCGATAAGTAAATATCGGAAGATAAGATGCAAAGCATCGTTTGTATAAAATCCGTTTACCGCATCGTATGTGTTCATCAAAACTGTGCGGAGAGTGGTGAGTATAGCGGTAAATATGCACGCCGCTGTGAGCAGTGCACGCGAAAGAACAGATGTTGTTTTGTTCATAAAATTGACCTTCTTTCAGAGTGTTATATATATTCTATCATAAAACGCATAAAAATAACAGATATAAGATAAAAAAATATCATTGTGCAAGTTGCACAAAAACTTGCTTGAAAATTCTCGTATTTTTTCTATAAAAAAACTTGCAATTCGAGGTATTTTACTGTATAATGATAAGGCTTGATATGCGATGAAGCGGGAGGTTGCCGTAGAATATACGGGTAATTTCCGTGGAGTATGTCCGATAACCGGGCGAAAACAAGATCACGCTTGCACCGTGCGGTGCTAAAAAAAGCGTTTCCGTGCCGGTATTTGCTGTCCCCCATCCGCTGTTTGGGAGCTGGTAAATGCCGGGTTCATAAAGGGAGCGCTTGAAACGCACGGCACCGTGTTGAGTGTATCGCCCCGCTAATTAATTTAGAAGGAGGCAAACAAAATGGCAGTTAACGAAAAGATTCGTATCAGACTGAAGAGCTATGACCACACTCTTATCGACACAGCGGCAGAAAAGATTGTGGAAGTTGCAAAGAGAAGCGGTGTTACCGTTTCCGGTCCTGTACCGCTCCCCACCGAGAAGGAAATCGTAACCATTCTTCGTGCGGTTCACAAGTACAAGGACAGCCGTGAGCAGTTTGAAATGCGCACGCACAAGAGATTGATCGATATCATCAAGCCCTCTAAGGCAGTTGTTGAAGCAATCGCTGCAACCGAACTTCCTGCAGGCGTTGAGATTGAGATTATCTAAAGAAGACCCTAAAAGACCATTGGTCAAGTTGGTGTGAACGGGTAACCGAAATTCAAACATACCAACCAATAACTTATGGAGGAAAGAAAACAATGAAAAAGGGAATCATTGGTAAGAAGCTCGGTATGACACAGATCTTCCTTGAAGATGGCAGTGTTGTTCCGGTAACCGTGATTGAAGCTGGCCCCTGCACAGTGGCTCAGAAGAAGACGGTTGAAACAGACGGTTATGATGCAGTACAGCTCGCTTACGGCGACGTTAAGGAAAAGCACATGACCAAGGCTGAAATCGGTCACTTTAAGAAGGCCGGTGTTGAAGCCAAGAAGCACCTCAAGGAATTCAGACTTGACAACGCTAGTGAAATGAACGTTGGTGACGTTGTATCTGCCGATACCTTCGCCGCAGGCGAGAAGGTCGACATCACCGGTATAACAAAAGGCCACGGCTACACTGGTACTGTTAAGAGATGGGGCAACCACATTCTCCGTATGACTCACGGTACAGGTCCCATTCACCGTCAGCCCGGTTCCATGGGTGTTATCGACCCCGCTCGTATCTTCAAGAACAAGAAGATGGCAGGACAGTACGGTAACGAGCAGGTAACTGTTCTTAACCTTGCTGTTGTTAAAATAGACGCAGAAAAGAACATCATCGCTGTTAAGGGCGCCGTTCCCGGTGCCAAGGGCGGTATCGTGTTCATTCGCGACTCGGTTAAAGCATAACGGAAGGAGGAAAACACAATGCCAGAAATTAAAGTTGTTAACATGGCAGGTAAGGAAGTGAGCACGCTCACTCTCAGCGATAAAGTGTTCGGCGCAGACGTTAAGAGCGCAGTCCTCCACTCCGCTGTAAAGGCTTACCTTGCAAACCAGAGACAGGGTACACAGTCCACTCTCACCCGCACCGAAGTAAGCGGTGGCGGCAAGAAACCCTGGAAGCAGAAGGGTACCGGCCGTGCACGTCAGGGCTCAACCCGTGCTCCTCAGTGGACACACGGTGGTATCGCGCTTGGCCCGAAGCCTCGTTGCTACCACATCACTCTTAATAAGAAGACAAAGAGAGTTGCACTCTTCGGTGCGCTTTCCGCTAAGGTTGCTGAAGGCAAGATGATCGTTGTTGACGAAATCAAGGCTACAGAGTTCAAGACCAAGGCAATGACTGCGATGCTCAACGCTATCGGCGCTGACAAGAAGACACTTGTTGTTCTTCCTGAGGTTGACAAGATGGTTGTTAAGAGCTGCGGCAACATTGAGGGCGTAAACACCACTGTTTACAACTCAATCAATGTTTATGACATTCTTAACTGCGACACTCTCGTAGTTGATGCAGCCGCTGTAAAGAAGATTGAGGAGGTATATGCATAATGAAACTTTCACAGGACATTATCATTAAGCCTATCATCACTGAAAAGAGCATGGATATGCTCGCTGACAAGCGTTATGTGTTTGAAGTAGCTGACGGCGCAACAAAGCCTGAGATTGCAGCAGCAATCGAAGAGATGTTCGACGTTGAGGTTGCAAGCGTTAACACAATCAGCATGAAGAAGAAGCCCAAGAGACTCGGCGTTCACGCAGGTTACAAGGGCGAGTGGAAAAAGGCTATCGTAACCCTTAAGCCTTCGTCGAAGACAATCGCGTTCTTCGACAGCATGAACTAAGATAGGAGGATAAAGAAGAATGCCTACTATTAAGTATAAGCCGACGACAAACGGCCGCAGAGGTATGACAGTACCCTCCTTTGAGGAAATTACCAAGTTTACCCCTGAGAAGAGCCTCATCGTCATCAAGAAGAAGCACTCCGGCCGTAACAGCTACGGCAGAATCACCGTTCGTCATCACGGCGGCGGAAACAAGCAGAAGTACCGTATCGTTGACTTCAAGCGCAACGTTGAGGGTGCTGCAAAGGTTATCGGCGTTGAGTACGACCCTAACCGTACTGCTTACATCGCGCTCCTTGAGCACGAAGACAACACCAAGAGCTATGTAATCGCTCCCGTAGGTCTCACCGACGGCGACGTTATTTACTCCGGTGCAGACGCAGATATCAAGCCCGGTAACACACTTCCTGTGGCTAATATCCCTGTTGGTACATTCATTTACAACATTGAACTTTACCCCGGCAAGGGTGGTCAGCTCGTTCGTAGCGCAGGTTGCGCAGCTCAGCTTATGGCTAAGGAAGACGGCGTAGCGCAGGTTAGACTTCCTTCCGGTGAAGTTCGTATCATTCGTCTTGACTGTAAGGCAACTATCGGTCAGGTTGGTAACATCGAGCACGACACCATTAAGGTTGGTAAGGCTGGTAAGACCCGTCATAAGGGTATCCGTCCTACCGTTCGCGGTTCGGTAATGAACCCCTGCGATCACCCTCACGGTGGTGGTGAAGGACGCGCACCTATCGGTCGCAGCGGTCCTGTAACTCCTTGGGGCAAGCCTGCTCTCGGTCTTAAGACCAGAAACAAGAAGGCTAGAACCAACAAGTTCATCGTTAAGCGTCGCAACAGCAAATAAGGAAAGAGAGGCACATTAAATGAGCAGAAGTCTTAAAAAGGCGCCCTATGTTGAAGAAAAGCTCTTTAACAGAATCGTTGCTATGAACGAGTCGGGCGATAAAAAAGTTCTTAAAACCTGGTCGCGTGCATCTACCATTTTCCCCGAGTTCGTCGGCCACACAATTGCTGTTCATGACGGCAGAAAGCATATTCCGGTATATGTAACCGAGGATATGGTTGGTCGCAAGCTTGGCGAATTCGCACCTACCAGAACATTCAAAGGTCACGCAGGTTCTAAAACCTCGAACAACGGTAAATAATCAAAAAATTACGAAAGTCGCATAAAAGCGAAGGGAGGCAAAGCCTTAAATGGAAGCAAAAGCGCATCTTAAATATGCGAGAATTTCTCCCAGAAAGGTGCAGATCGTGCTCGACCTCATCAGAGGCAAGGATGTAGCAACAGCAATGGCTGTTCTTAAGAATACCCCCAAGAGCGCATCCGAGTATCTCACCAAACTGCTGAGAAGTGCAGTCGCAAATGCAGAAAACAATTTCAACATGGACGCAAGTAAGCTCTATGTTTCCGAATGCTTCGTATGCCCCGGTCCCATTCTCAAGAGAATCAGACCCAGAGCGCAGGGCAGAGCGTTCAGAATTAACAAGAGAACAAGCCATGTAACAATCGCAGTAAGCGAGAAAAACTAATAGAAGGAGGTTATACAGATGGGTCAGAAAGTAAATCCGCACGGTCTCCGTGTTGGCGTTATCAAGAACTGGGACTCGAGATGGTTCGCTAAGGACGAAGTGTTCGGCGATACTCTCGTGTCTGACTACAAGCTCAGAAAGTATCTGAAGACCAAGCTGCAGGATGCAGGCGTTCCGAAGATCGAGATCGAGCGTGACGCAAATCGCGTTAAGGTATTCATCCACTGCGCAAAGCCGGGTATCGTAATCGGCCGCGGCGGTGCAGAGATCGACAAGCTGAAGATGGACATCGCAGGCGTAGTTGGCTGTGACGTTGCAAACGTTGTCGTAAATGTTGTAGAAGTTAAGAGCCCTGATCTCAATGCGCAGCTCGTTGCTGAGAGCATCGCTTCGCAGCTTGAGAAGAGAACTTCCTTCCGCCGTGCAATGAAGCAGGCGATCGGTAGAACCATGCGTCTCGGCGCAAAGGGTATCAAGGTAACTTGCAGCGGCCGTCTCGGCGGTGCTGAAATCGCAAGAGTTGAGCACTACCACGAGAGTACTATCCCCCTCCAGACTCTCCGTGCTGACATCGAGTACGGTTTCTGGGAAGCAAACACCACCTACGGTAAGATCGGTATCAAGGTATGGATCTACCGCGGTGAGGTTCTCTCCGAAGTAAACCGTCAGGGTCAGGACCGTGAGGACAGAAGACCTCGCCGCCGCGACAACCGTGAGGGTGGCGCAAGACGCGAGGGCAACGCAAGAAGAAACAACCATAAGGAAGGGGGCAACCGCTAATGTTGATGCCGAAGAGAGTTAAGTATCGCCGCGTTCACCGTGGTAGACTTACCGGTAAGGCTATGCGCGGAAATACCATCACGAGTGGTAATTTCGGTCTCGTTGCCACCGAACCCGCTTGGATCACCTCCAACCAGATCGAGGCAGCCCGTATCGCAATGACGCGTTACATCCGCCGTGGCGGTCAGGTTTGGATCAAGATTTTCCCCGACAAGCCGATCACTGAGAAGCCTGCTGAAACTCGAATGGGTTCCGGTAAGGGTTCGCCTGAGTATTGGGTAGCGGTCGTTAAGCCGGGTAGAGTGCTTTTCGAGATGGACGGCGTTTCGGAAGAGGTTGCAAGAGAGGCTATGCGTCTTGCAAGCCACAAGCTCCCGATCAAGTGCAAGTTCATGAAGAAGGAAGAAGTTGGGGAGGAATAAGCCATGAAGGTTACAGAACTCAGAGACATGACTGCCGACCAGCTCCAGGCAAAGCTTAAAGAGCTTAAAAGCGAGCTTTTTAATCTCCGTTTCCAGCACGCGATCAACCAGCTTGAAAATCCGCACAAGATCACGGATGTGAAGAGAGACATTGCGCGTGTAATGACCGTTCTTCAAGAGAAGAATGCATAAGGGGTGAATATGATGGAAAGAAATCTGAGAAAAACAAGAGTTGGCAAGGTTGTCAGCGATAAGATGGACAAGACGATCGTTGTTGCGATCGAGGATAACATCAAGCATCCCAAGTACGGTAAGATCATCAAGCACACGACTAAGATCCATGTGCATGACGAAAAGAACGAGTGCGGCGTAGGCGACACCGTTTCCGTAATGGAGACCAGACCCCTGTCCGCTACCAAGAGATGGAGACTCGTATCCATCATCGAAAAGGCGAAATAAGTAGATAGGTCAAAGAACTTATCGAAATAAGGAGGAAACGCTAAGTGATTCAGCAGCAAACATTAATGAAGGTTGCCGACAATACCGGCGCCAAAGAGCTGATGTGCATTCGCGTTCTCGGTGGTACCGGCCGCAGATATGCAAACATCGGTGATATCGTTGTTTGCGCCGTCAAGAAGGCAGCACCCGGCGGTGTTGTCAAGAAGGGCGACGTTGTAAAAGCCGTTGTCGTCAGAAGTGTTAAGGGTCTCCGCCGTGCGGACGGTTCTTACATCAAGTTCGACGAGAACGCAGCAGTTGTTATCAAGGATGATAACACGCCTAAGGGCACCCGTATTTTTGGCCCTGTAGCAAGAGAGCTTCGTGAGAAGGACTTCTTAAAGATCCTCTCCCTCGCTCCTGAAGTACTTTGATCAAGGAGGTAACAAAAAATGGCAAACAAGCTTCACGTTAAGAAGGACGATACCGTTGTTGTTATTTCCGGTGATGACAAGGGCAAGAAGGGTAAAGTTCTTACGGTCTCCCCTGAGGAGAAAAAGGTTATTGTTGAAGGTGTCAACATCGTAACCAAGCATGCAAAGCCCCGCAGACAGGGCGAAGCAGGCGGTATTATGAAGGTAGAAGGCGCTCTTTACGCAGACAAGGTTCAGCTGTTCTGCGAGAAGTGCGGCAAGGCTACAAGAGCAGCACATAAGGTAGACGGCGACAAGAAGGTTCGCGTTTGCGTTAAGTGCGGCGCAGAACTTTAAGGAGGTGCAGTAAGTTATGTCCAGATATGCAGAGATGTATAAGAAAGATGTCGCTCCTGCGCTCATGAAGAAGTTCAACTATAAGAGCCCCATGCAGATCCCGAAGTTTGACAAGATCGTTGTCAACGTCGGCGCAGGCGACGCAAAAGAGAATTCCAAGGTTATCGATTCTATCATCGAGGAGATCACCATGATCACGGGCCAGAAGGCTGTTCCGACCTATGCAAAGAAGTCGGTTGCAAACTTCAAGCTTCGTGAGGGCGTAAAGATCGGCGTAAAGGTTACCCTTCGCGGCGAGAACATGTACGAGTTCATGGATAAGCTCTTCAACCTCGCGCT
>JAZNOM010000131.1:0-19969 GCA_045580835.1 Eubacteriales bacterium | reverse complement strand
ATGCAATACATAACACTCGGTAAAACCGGACTTGAAATTTCCCGCCTTGGCTTTGGCGGAATACCGATTCAAAAAATTGATGCCGCAGGCACACGAGAACTCTTTTTGCAGATGAAGGATGCAGGTATCAACTTTATTGACACCGCACGCGGATATACAGTCAGCGAAAGCTACATCGGCGAAGCACTCGAAGGTATCCGCGAGCATTTTGTGCTTGCCACTAAAAGCATGTCGCGCGATAAAGAGGGCATGGCAAAGGATATCGAAACAAGCCTTAAAAACCTTCGCACCGATTACATCGACCTCTATCAGATACATAACCCCAACATGGCACAGCTTGAGCAAGCAATAGGTAATGGCGGCGCGCTTGAAGCTCTGCTTGAAGCGAAAGCCGCAGGCAAAATCGGTCACATCGGCGTTACCGCGCATTCAACCGAGGTGTTTGAAAAAGCACTCACGCTAGACTTTGTTGAAACCATTATGTTCCCGTACAACATCGTTGAAACGCAGGGCGAGGAGCTGATGCGCCGTTGCACAGAGAAGAATATCGGTTTTATCGCGATGAAGCCGCTAGCAGGCGGCGCACTTGACGATGCTGCGCTTGCAATGCGCTTTATTTTGAACAATCCCGACGTAACGGTTGTTATCCCGGGCATGGCAGATGCAAAAGAAATCGAGGAAAACACTGCCGCGGCAAGCAATCTTTCACCGCTCACCGATGCGGAATATGCAAAAATCGAAGAAATACGAAACACCCTCGGCACAGAGTTCTGCCGCCGTTGCAATTACTGCGCGCCTTGCACCGTGGGCATAAACATCTCCGCGGTATTTCTCTTTGACGGCTATCTCACCCGCTACGGACTTGGCGATTGGGCAACAGAGCGCTATAACGCAATGGGCAAAAAGGCATCCGATTGCATCGGATGCGGAGTTTGCGAGGAGCGTTGTCCGTATAATCTCCCAATCCGCGAAATGCTCAAAAAAGCCGCAGAAAGGTTTGATAAGTAATATGAAAAGACATATTCCTATATCGAACAGAATAATTGTGTTTAATGTCCTTTTTACGCTCTTTTTGGCAGTGATGGTTTTGGGTGCGTATACCTTGTCAACCAAGGATATCGCTATGGAAGACGGTACTCCTATGCCTGCCGCAATCAGGTATTTTATGTTAGCGGTAGCTTCGCTTGTCGGTGTCGGTATTATCAATATTGTATTTCCCATTTGGATTCGCGTGTTCACAGGGCGCGGAGCTATGACTCTCACAGACCGTGGTATAGAGGATACATTTATTATATTCAGTATACTTGCGTTCTGGACAACACTGCGCGTACGGCTTATCCCTTGGGATGCGATTAGTCAGGATTCTATTATCACGGAACTTGTTAAGGTTGATGTCAAAAAAATGCCGAAAAAAAGCGCGGGTATTATCGCAAAGCTTATGTTGCGTTTTGGCGGTTTCAATATATCCGTCGGAAAGATAGATGCAAATGAGCTTATGGCGACTAAACTTACATCATCAAACCATGAATACAAGGAGCACATATGCCAATAATCAAAAATGATATTCCTATTCTCGAATATGATACCGCAGCGGAATCGGTTATAATGCCAACCCATGAAAAGCTTAACATAAATCTACCTCGAAAAGCTGCGTTTTTGTTTCTGGGCGAAGCGGTGGATGAGTATGCAATAGAAAACGGGGGGGAAGTAGTTGCCGAGTTTATCTCAATGACAAAGAAATACCCTATATATCGCATAAATCACTGTGGAAAAGATATTACACTTTGTCAGGCACCCGTAGGTTCAGCCGCGGCTGTGCAGATACTTGACTGGCTGATTGGTTACGGTGTAGAAGAAATAATCTCTGCAGGTTCGTGCGGTGTGCTTTGCGACATCCCTGAAAATGCCTTTTTGATACCTATCGCTGCACTTCGCGACGAGGGTACGTCGTATCACTATTTGCCGCCTTCACGGTTTGTTTTTCCAAACGATGAAATGGTAGAAAGAACTAAAAATGTACTTACCTCAAAAGGCTTACCTTTTTCGGAATGTATCACATGGACAACAGACGGGTTTTATCGTGAAACTGCTGAAATGGTTGAATATCGCAAAAGTGAGGGATGTACCGTAGTTGAGATGGAATGTGCCGCGCTTGCCGCTTGTGCTGCTTTTCGTGGTGCTAAATTCGGACATTTGCTTTATACCGCCGACAGTCTTGCAAATGTAAAAGAGTATGACGCGCGTGACTTCGGGAAAGACTCATTGAAAAAGGCATTGTTGCTTGCTCTTGATATAATATAAATTGTAACAAAAATTCAAATATTTTTGTGTTGACAAAGCAAAATAAACAATGTATACTAATGCCGAAGTAAAAAAGAGGAGAATTTCAAATGACTTTCATTGAAAAATTTGAGCAGATTAAGAAGAAGTTCGGTAAAATGGACACTTCTAAGCTCACCGAGAACTTTGCAGTTCAGGTTAACCTCACAGACGAAGATTGCGGCGGCGCATTCTTTGTAGCTTACATCGACGGCGAAGCTCACATCGAGCCCTATGATTATGTTGACAACACCGCAGTGGTAAACGTTAAGGCTAAAGACCTTATCGACGCTATCGGCGGCAAGCTCGATGTAGTAGGCGCACTTATGGGCGGCACTATTGAAGTAATCGGCAACGTTGAGCATTTCAACGCTATGCTTACTCTCAAAAAGCCTGCTGCAAAGCGTACTACCAAGAAGGCAACCGAGGAAAAGACCGAGGAAGCACCTGCAAAGAAGACCTGCAAGAGAACTTGCAAAAAGACAACCACAGCAAAATAAAAAAATGAGTGCTTTCGCACTCATTTTTTTTATTTCTCACATTCTTCCCAAAACTCTTTTACTGCGGTTTCGTATGCAGTTTTATCTACAAGATAGCTCATACCATGCTCGGCGCCGGGAACCACTAAAAGCTTTTTAGGCGATTTGCATGCTTTGTAGTTTTCATATGTCATTTCAACCGGTACAAAGTGGTCATCTGTGCCATGGATAAACAAAACGGGAACATTGCATTTTTTCAGTGCTTCCATTGTGGAATATGAGTCGGACGCTACATTTATCTTGCGCTTGCACAAATCATTCGCAGCAGTGCGGTAAATACCGTATGGCAGATGAAAATTGCTTTCAACAACGTGCTTCCAGATAGCATGCGGCGAAGTAAATGCGCAGTCGGCAACAATGCCGCGTACATTGTCTGGCAGCTCAAAACCGCCGGTCATAAGCACGGTTGTGGCACCCATTGAAATGCCGCCGAGAAATATGGGAAGCGCGCCGAAAGTGCGCTCATTCACAAAGTTGATCCAATCAAAGCAGTCATGCCTCTCAAGCAGCCCAAAGCCCATATAATCGCCGCCGCTGTTGCCTTGACCGCGTTGCTCGGCGTATAGTACCGCGCAGTCATTTTCGTGCCAAAACGGTGCGATAAGTCCAAAATCCTGTGACCAGGTCGAGCGCCAACCGTGCATTGCCACGATTACTCTTTTTGGATTGTCGGGGCAATACCAGTGACCAGCCAAGGTCACGCCGTCGTGTCCCGTGATTTCGACTTGTTCCATGTCAACGCTTTCGAGCTTTTCTGCAGCATCCACGAGAGTTTTCAATACTTCGGAAAAGTCGCTCGAGGTCATCATTTTTTCCTTTTCGCGGCTGACATTTTTCGGTCCCTCACGGTCAAGTGCAAGCTTCATTAAATATTTTGATGTAAAGCGATACACCGCTACTGCACCTGCGCCTGCGGCGGCTACTGCACCGCCTATTAAAAACTTGTTTGCGCGTTTTTTCATTAAGTTCACTCCAATTGTCATAGTAATACTATATTATTCCTTTAAAATGAAAAGTTCAAGCGCATTTAAGTGAACATTTTGTGTAAAGATAGATAAATTATAATTTACATAAAAGAATCCATGCAAAGCTTTTTGCTTTGCATGGATTTTATCATATATTGATTGTTATTTTTTCGTTACTATATTCAACGGCTTCCCACGTACGCGAAAGTTTATTCGCATCTTTGAGATAGCTTTCAATTGAGGGGTAGGGAGGAGTTGCTTCTGCGATAACCTTTTTGGCATATGCGGCACCGTCGCAAAGCAGATATCTTACCCAACCCGCTTGCAGCTTTGCATTTGTTACACATGCAGTGTACGCATCCTCAACCACAAAGCGGTTGGTGTGACCGGGGATAGAACTGCAACCAACGTAGGCTATTACAGACGGCATAACCGCCGAAATATCACCCATATCTGTGCAACCGGGACTCCAAGGGCGCGGAGGCTTGATTTCCTCTTCTTTAAAGAGCATTTTGCCGACTTCAAAGAAAGCGTTGTGCAGGTTTTTGTCCTCATTTCTCGGCGCGGCACCGATTTGGTCCTCGATTATCAGTCGGCAACCCATAGCGGCTGCACTGCCTGCAAATGCACGGTTGATTTTTTCATTGGCGCGCATTATTTGCTCCATACTGCCGCCGCGCACAAAACTTTCAACCGTAACCTCGGCAGGGATTACGTTTACCGCTTCACCGCCTTTGGTAATTATCGGATGAAAACGGAAATGGTTGTCACCGCTGAACTGTTCTCGTACCGCATTTGCGGCGGCGAGCGCATTGGTAGCGGCATAAAGCGCGTTGATTCCGACGCTCGGTGCGGCACCGTGGCTTGCCTTGCCGATAAACGTGTGCCTTTTGCAAACAAAGCCGTTGCCGCCGACTTCAACAGCAAGTCCCGTAGAGCCGGTGTGCACCATCATGCCGATGTCAACGCCGTCAAGGTAGCCGCGGCGCATAAACTCCTGCTTACCGCCGATAAAACCGATTTTGCCTTGCTTAATAAGGTCAAGGCGGTATTCAAGCTCAATGCCTTCTTCTGCGGGGACTACAAAAAGCCTTATTTTACCGCACAAACCGTCAAGCGCACCGCTAACTTTGAGGGCCGCGGCAAGTCCGATCATCGCCGCGCATTGGCAGTGGTGGGCGCATGAGTGAACTGCGCCCGTGTCCTTGTCACACTCGGGATGGTCGGGGATAAGCAGTGCATCCATCTCGGCGAAAATACCAAGCGTCGGTCCTTCGCGCTCTGTGTCAATATCTGCATAAAAGCCGGGGATGTCGCCCGCTTCATGCACTTCATATCCGAGGGATATGAAGTGCTCTTTCATGTAGCGATGAGTGTTCCATTCGCGATATCCAACCTCGGGATGAGTCCAGATATATCGCTCTGCTTCTAGAATTTTGTCTTTGATTTGTTCAACCGAGTCAAACAGTAATTGATAATCCTTATTCATATCAGTTCAATACTTCACTTATTACCAAAAGTACATCTGCAATGGTGATAACACCGTCTGCATTCATGTCGGAGTTGCTCATGTTGATTTCAACATTTTCGCTTGTAACATATTTGATAAGGCGTACGACGTCAAGGAGTGAAACTTCACCATCGTTTGTAACGTCACCCATTGTAACGGTAACGTTTTCTACTTTTTCAACGTTTGCACTGCTTGAAAGCGAAACCTTGTTGGTACCGGTAAACGTGATATCGGTACACTGTGCAGAACCGCCGTTTACGTTGTAGAACGAGCCGCCGTTTATGGTAACATCAGAGTCTTTGTCAAAAAGACCGATTTGGTCGCCTACGTAGAATTCAAAGATGGGGTAGCCGCCTTCAACGTATGCCTTTGCATGTTCAATTCCGATATAGCGGAAGTGCCATGCTTCGTTTATAAAGCCTGTAACGGAAGTGCAATAGGAGTTTTCGGGATAACGGAGAATTATACCGTGTCTCGCCGCATTTCCTTGGTTTAACATCCAATCCCACTCTGCGGTCGTATCGTAGTCATGGTTGGGGCTGTCGCTGTCAATGGTGTTGTCGTACATGTCAACCGCGATACCGAGGTGATGCTCGGAGGCACCGGGCTCGCCGCAGGATTTGGTAACATATGTGTATGCACGGTCATATGTCCAATCCGGATGATTTGCTCTTGTGTTGCCAAGGAAGTTCGCAAAGAAGTCGTGCTTCCATTCGTAGGTCTGATAAGCGGAGGAAACTATCGGAAGCTTCATTCCGAGGGCTTCCATTTCTGCCCACATAGCGTTGAATGCTTTTGCCGCATCTGCACGTATAACGGTGTTGCCTATGTTAAGATCGCCGCTGTCAGGGAGTGCAACATCGTCTGTGCTTACGGCATGATTGAGGAATCTTAACCACTCATCTTCAATTTCAACGCCTGCGAAATCTGTGTAGCGGAAGTACTTGTAGCCGCCGACAACATTAAGCTTGTAGCCGTCTGCTTCGTAGGTCTTAAGCATCTTTACTCCGTCGCCGAAAACAAGCTTGTTGTATCTTGCCGCAATTGTGTTTTCAGCCGAGGCATCGGTTGTGTCAAAGTTTATGTTATCAAATGTTACGGGACCCGAGAGCTTGTAGTCCATAAGTCCGTCAAAGATAAGTTTTGCACCAATTTCACGGTAGTCAACGTCACCGTAAACACTCGTTACAAGCACATGGCCTTTGTGCATAGGCTCCTGATAGAATTCGGGGTCAGAGCCGTGCTTGTATTTAACGTTTTTGGGAAGAGTACATTCTCTTATAACGACTATCACACCGCCCTCGTCGCCGAGCACGTCAAATGCTTCTGCATAGCTGCCTAAAGGAGTTGCAGGAGTAGAGCCGTCGCCAAAGCCGCCGTCTGCTACGTATACAACGCCGTTAACACCGCTTTCGCCGGATTCTTCGAGAGAAGTTGTAAATCCACACTTTTCGCAGGTATGTATCTGCATGGTTTCATCAAACGGGCTTGCGTAAGGCTCACCGAAAGTATGCTCACCTGCAATGTCACAAAGAGTGAGAATGTTATCTACCCAAGCAAGAGAAGCGAGGTGAAGCACACCGTCAGGTACTGTGCGCGGGTCGTAGTGAATTGTGTCAGTGCCGTTCACCATTGCGTAAAGGCTGATACCGTCAAACTCATAGATCGTACCGCCCGAAATCTCGGTGATATCCACTACTGTTTCGCCGTACATGTAGTTGTCTTTTGCAAGACCGCCGAGATAGAGAGTTTCGACGATTGCGTTGTCAGAAATTTTGATGTTTGCATTGTTAGAGGTTGCAGAGTTACCCGTTGCGCCTGCGATAAGGTAACGAACATGCGCGTCACCTTCAAGAAAGATATTTGCCGTACCGCTTTGATTTTGCGCACCTACATAGCGGGAGAAACCAAATACACGGCTGAAGCTGCCGCTGCGAAGTGTAATGCTTGAACTCTTGGTGTAGTCGGCATTTTCGGGTATAGCCCCCGTATTGTAGCCGCCTACAAGGTAAAGACCCGCTTCGTCATTTTCGCTGCAGTCGTAGTTGATTGTAACTCCGGTATCAAAGGTAACGGGATTGTATGCCGCACTGATAAGACCGTTTATATCAAGGTCAAGCGTGATGTCACGGAATAACGTTTCACCGCCGAGTGTGAGTACCGAAGATACGGGATAGTAGAGTGCCGCGCCGCTTTCGCGGTAGTCTGTGCCGTCATATACGGATGTGAGAGTGATGGTTTTTGCGTGCGCAGGTGCTGCGTATTTAACCATGGTAAGCTTGCCGCAAACTACAATTGTGCCGCCGTCTGTCAGCATATTGGTATATGCATCAGCTAATGTTGCCAAGGGAGAAGCCGCGGTCAAACCGTCGCCGGTTCCGCCGTCTGCAATAAAGATAACAGAGCCGTCATAGGACTTGTTTTCGGCGAGTGTCGCTGTTGCAACGCCGTCTGCGATAGTCACGGTGTAAGCAATGCGATGATAAGCCGTGTCTTTATATGTGAGCGAAATTACAACTTCATCAAGTATGCTTTCAAACTCAACTGTTACAACGCCGTTTTCTTCAGTTGTTGTGTAAGGTACGGCTTCGCCGTCTATAAGCAAATGAGTGAGCTTATCGGATGTGGGAGCATCCTCGGGAAGTGTAAGTGTAGCAGTAATCTTTTTGTTTACCGTGGTGATATTGTCAAATACTTCTGTGTAGTTTGATGGGAGAGAAGCGTCAACACTTAAAATGTTGAGCGTCTTTTTTGAAGTGGAGAAGAAGGTATCGTTGTAGTTTAAGAACTTTCCTACAGTTGCGGTACCGTTAACGTTA
Source organism: Eubacteriales bacterium (assembly GCA_045580835.1). Taxonomy (GTDB): domain Bacteria; phylum Bacillota; class Clostridia; order Oscillospirales; family CAG-272; genus UMGS902. Next base: position 11,817 of record JAZNOM010000131.1, on the reverse strand, counting down.
AGTGTAACGTCTCCGTTCATTGCGCCACAGTTATAGCCGCCGAGATACATGTTGTTTACAACGGCATCGTCATACATATTGACTATTGCAGTACCACCCTTGGCGCCCGTGCCGATAGGACCTACACAATATGCATTGATGAGTGCATCGCCGCCGATATTGACTGTTACGGTGCCTTCGTGCGACATATTTGTGTTGTTACGCGTAAAGCCTGTAACGGTATGGTATCTTCCGCCTTCGATAGTCACGGTTACTTCTTTGCCTTGTGCAAGAGCGGGGGAGCTCATATTGTTAAAGCCTGCAACGATAAGCATATGGTAGGCAGACATGTTTTCGATAATCTTAAAGCCCTTGCCTACCTTAGCGTTGTGGAAGTTGAAGCAGAAGCCCTCGGAAGCCTTGTCGATATTCAAGGTGAGGTTGTCGATAACGCTGTCACCGTTGAAGTATACAAAACTTGTACCGTCAAAGCCTACCTTTGCAGCTTTGAGTGCGCGGAAGTCCATGCCGCCGTAAAGGGAGGTAAGAGTCACGGTGCCGCTATGGCTTGCAAGCTGGAGAGTGGAGGTGTTTGCAAAATTAACATCGTCCATTACTACTACAGTTCCGCCATTTGCAAGAGTCGCATATGCGTTTTCGATTTTTGCGGTGGGAGTAAACGGACTTGAGCCGTCGCCGTCAGTTCCGCTCATAACAAATTTAACGTTAGCGTTGTCTGCGAATGTTGTAATATAGTCAAAGTAATCGGCATATCCGCTTGGGAGAGTTACGTTTTCGCTGAAAATGTTTAGGTAGCGGTCGCTTGCGGGGAAGAATGCAGTGCTGTAATTCTTCACTGCGGCGATAGAAGCGCTATTGGTAACGTTTACAACTACGTCGCCTTTCATGCCGCTTGAGTTATGACCGCCGAGATAAACGGTAGAAACCTTTGCATTGCCGCTGATATTAAGTACCGAACTACCGGCGTATGAACCCGCGCTGAGCGAACCGCCTACAAGGTCGCGCACGTCGGCGTTGCCGCCAACGTTGAGAATAACGGTTCCTTCATTGGTGGTTGCGACAGAACGGCTGAAGGCTGAAAGGTTTATATATTTACCGCCGTTTATGTTAATCTCAAGCACTTCGCCTTTTGCGAGTGTGCCTGCATTGTCACCGTTCGGACCGACTATAAAGTACATATAGTAGCCGTTGCCGCCGGCAGACTGCACGATGCTTACGCTATCGGTAACGGTAACGGGGTTGAAGTTTGCGCAGATACCTGCCGCGGTTTTGTCAAGAGACATTGTTACAGAGTCAAACACGGTAGGACCGCTTAGCTTTAAGAAGCTTGTGCCGTTGAATGTAAGGTTTGCTGAGTTTGTCGTACGGTAGTCAACTCCTGCAAATACGGAAGTTATTCTGATTTCGTTTGTGTTAGCAGGGAGAGTTACGTTTGTAGTATTGCCAACCGTGTATTTACCGCAGATTACAATTGTACCGCCGTTCGGAAGTTTTGCATATGCATCGGCGATTGCTCCGAGAGGAGATGCCGCACTTGTACCGTCGCCCGTGCCGCCGTCTGCTACAAATACTACGTCAGAGTATGTAACGGCTTCACGATTTGAAACGGTAATTGTACCTGTATTCTTGGTTTGGTCATAAACAACGGGGGTGTCTATATTGCCTATAGGTGCATAGTCTGCACAGGTAAAGCCGTATGGCAAGGAAGCGTTTACTGTACCTGTGAGATAATTCTGCCCCACAGCACCTACTATTGTTCCGCTTACGGTATAGCCGTTGCCTACAGTTGCATCGAGATTGCCACTGTATGTACCGATAGGAGCAGCTTTTGCAACACGGTAGTTGCCGAGTGCAAAGTTGTTGAGTGAACCGGTACCGTTAAACACTACGGTGCAATCATTTGCAGATGAAGTAGTTGCTTCGGTATCGTATGGTATAATGGCATCCGCCACATCATAAGAGCATATACCCGCAAAGAAAGACCATGTTCCTTCCAGAACGGTTGTATCTGTAAATTCTACATCATGGTAATTGCCGATGATAACGGGAGAAGATGCACACTTGAGAGTAAGATTGTCGAATTTAATGTCACTGTTTATCCATATGGTGTTACCGTCATCAAGCATTTCCAGCGTTGCGCCCTCGTCCTCGCCGACGAGAGTGATTTTTTCTGCGCCAAGCGGTGTTACTATAGCAGCGTTGTGTGAAATATTGCCGCTAATGTGTACAGTAGCGCTCGTGCCGGCGTCAATCATGGAAAAAGCAATATCGATGCGGGAAGTTGGATCTTCTTCTGTGCCGCTACCAAACTCTGAACCGTCTTCGGAGAGATAGATATCGGTACGGTGATAGTCGGGTGAGGGAGTAGTTTGGCCGTTGAAAATTGCATTGTATATAGCATTGCCCATTGCGTTATATCCCGAATCCTTGGGGTGCACGCGGTCACCGCTGAGAAGCGCACCTTCTTTTGCACACGGAAGTGTTAATCCAAATAGGTCCACGAAGATGTATTTGTCTGAATCTTCTTTAGCAAATCCGGTAGCAATTTGCTTCTGCAGAGGAGCAATCACAGAGCGAATACGAAGCTGTGATGCTCCGGGAATAGTCTTTGTACCCGAAAGAATTGCACTTGTCATGAAAATCTTATCGGTTTCGGGGAGGGCGGCGAGCGTTTCGATGAATTCGGTGTAGTTTTCAACGTATGCTGCACGCAGTCCGCCACGGCTGGATGCAAGGTGGTCGTTTGTTCCGAGCCCAACTACGATATAGTCAGCATCTGTTTCTTCAAGGAGAAGCGGATATGCGATGCGGCTTGGATAGTAAACAGATGTGACTTCAAGCAATCCGGAAGCACTGACACCGTAGTTTGCTACAATTACATCCTTTCCTGCATCTTTAGCAAGTGTCGCAAAAACTGCGGGGTAGCTGTTTGTAAGCGGTTCAGAGGAGGCAACACCTTCGGTGATAGAGTCGCCGACAAAGGCAACGCGAAGCGGCTCATCGTATGTTACAGTTTCGCCGTTTACCTTGTCAAATCGAGTGCATGTAAAGTTATAGCCACTCGGATATGTAACGGTAGCAAGCTTATCGTTTACACCGTCATATGCTTTAACCTGAGTTGCATCGAGCACAGTGCTGTCTGCAAAGGTGCCGCCGGTAATATTTACGGTGAAATTGCCGCGCAGAAGCTGCGTGTAAGCAACATTTGCGTTATATGCACTTATAAGACCGCCTGTAAAGTTACCGCCGGAAATATTGATTGAAACATTGCCGTCCATAGCATAGTATATACGGTCTGATGCTACTATGGGCGAGAGTTTTGTGGCTCTTGCCTGCGTTGAAAGGCTTACACTGCGGACATAGATGGGGCAGGCAAAGTCGCCGCCGCTTACCGTGAGTGTTACATCATCCGCAAGAATTGAGCCGCCCGAAAGGTTAAAGCTATCGGTAAAGCTACCGCCCGAAATGTTGACGGTGAGAAGTGCTGTAACCGAGCCTACCATGTCAGTGTAAACTGCACGGCATATGCCGCCTTCAAAGTTGCGGAATGTGCCGTTTTTCACTGTAATGGTGTATGGCAGCGTTGTGATAACCGTATTGTTGTCAGCATCATCCTCGGAGGAGGAGAGGGTACCGCCAAAGAAATCAAGTGCTCCTGTGACGGTGCAGTTTGTTTCAAATGTAACATTGCGGAATCCGCCGTAAATAGTGCCGCCGTCGGCTTCGATTGGCAAGTCAAAAACAACTGCCTTGCCGTTTGTATTCTTCGCAAGCGCAATACTGCCTGAAAGAATGAGCTTTGCACCGTTTTCGGCACGGAAGGTTACATCGTCTGCACATTCTGCAAGCGTAATCGCGTTAGCAACGGTAGTGTCGCCAACGAGGACTATCTCCCCTCCGTTTTCTGAAAGCATAGCAAATGCATTGGCAAGCGAGCCGATAGGCGAAGTCGCACTTGCACCGTCACCTGTTCCGCCGTCTGCAACATAAACAACGTTCAGGTCACCTACAACAAGGTCTGTCTGTGTAACAGTGTCAAAGCAATCTGCAAAGCCGCTCGGCAGAGAAACTGTTGAGGTATAGTTAAGCGTACGTGTAGTGGTTGCAAAGTATGTTTCGTTGTAGTTTGAAATTTTGGTGACGCTTGCATTGCCGCTCATGTTTACGGTGATGTCACCGTTCATGGCGCCGCAACTGTGACCGCCGAGGTAGAAGGTGGTTATACTTGCATTGTCTTCGATATTTACGATAGATGTTCCACCCTTTGCACCTGTGGAAAGAGGACCGCCGCAGAATGCACTCACATCTGCATCGCCGCCGAGAGTAACGGTAGCAGTACCAAAGTGAGATGCATTTGCAATTGAGCGGCTGAACGGTGACATGGTGTGATATTTACCGCTGTAAATTTTCATTTCAAAGGTTTCACCTGCGGCAAGCACAGGTGCACCTGTCTTGTTGTTTGCACCGCCGATAAGATACATATAGTATCCGCTGACACCGTTTTTGAGAATTTCAACACCGTGACCGATAGTTAGGTCGTTGAAATTCATATAGATACCGGCAGCACTGCCTGCAACGGTCATGTTTAGGTCGTCAAACACAGTAGGACCGTTGAATGCGGCAAATGATGTTCCGTTAAAGTGGAGTGCCGCACCGCTTTCACGGTAGTCGGTATCACCGTAGACGGAGGTGATTTTTACGTTGCCGGTATGCTCCGGTAAGTTAACTACGGTTGTGTTACCGACGGTGTATTTACCGCACACAACTATAGTTCCGCCATCATCGCCAAGCGCGGCGTATGCTGCCGCGGCAGTTCCGACGGGGGCATTTGCGCTTGAGCCGTCGCCGCTTCCGTCGTCTGCAAGGAAAACAACGTTTTCCGTTGCAAACGCGCTTACAAGGCACATTGCTGCAAGCAAAAAGGTCAATAATGCGAATAGAAATACTTTTTTCATAAGCGTCTCCTTGAAAAATATTTTTACATTTTAATTATATAATGGAAAAACTTTTTACAAAAGGTGAAAAAGACTGCATATAAATACATGGATTTTCAACAAAAAAACTTGCCAAATTCATGGTATATTGTTAATATATAATAAAGGCGGTGAGAAAATGGCACTTTTAATTCTTTGCGACCCCTCTTTCAAAAACAGTGCGTGGTGTGAGCGAAAAATCAAGGGAATACGCGATGAGGCAATTCGCAGACGCACGGCAGTAAAGATTTTTACAAATATCGAGTCTTTTGAAAATGCTGCCGTAAAGTATGACGGTGATTCTTCCGTTATTGTGTTGTTTTCAAAAATCAGTTATATTCAGTCAATTTCAGGCATGTTGTCAAAATTAAAAATACATCCTATAATAGCAAACTCAACGCTTGATTTGAAACTTCCGTTTGGCTATAGCCGAGCCGTTACCGATGTTGAAGAGGATGTGCGCTGCGCACTTGAATATCTTTATTCATGCAAAAAAACAAGTATAGCCCTCCTCGGGGTTGACGAGAACTCTTGGGGCGATGTTGGCATGGCACAGGCATTTGCAAGGTATGCTCAAAAACTTGCCGACAATGTTTTTTATGCAAAGGGAGATATGCAGAGCTGCTTTTCCGATTACCTCGGTATGATTGATGATCTTGACGCGGTAATTCTTCCCAATGACCATCTTGCAATTTGCTTTATTGAATTTTTAAAGGAGTATGATGCATACCGCGACGACCTTTTTGTTATAGGCAGGGGCGACAGTATCTCGGCAAGGCTTTATTCGGACGGCATAACTTCAATTACTACCGATTTTTACGAAGGTGGTAGGGCAGCAGCCGAACTGCATTTCAATCGGCTTAAATACGGGTGGAAATCTGCGGATATAAAACTTAAAAGCAAGCTCGTAATAAGGGGAAGCACAAAGAATATTCCGTATGTTCCGCCATGCGAACCGCTCGAGGCGTCCGACGTTTCTCCTTTTGTAAAGCCGACGTTGTTTAAGATACCTACAAATCCGATTGGCAACGTAGACAGATTGCTTTCCTCGTGCGACCTCACCGATTTGAAACTGATTTACGGCATGCTTCTCGGATATTCGTACGAGCGTATCGGCGAATTCTGTTTTCTTTCAAGTGAGGCGGTAAAGTACCGCGTGCGAAAAATACGAAAAGAACTTGCAGGCGACAGTAAGGCGGACGCTATTGAACTTATTTCAAAATACATCAATAAAGAAAACCTGCTTTCCACCATTGAAGAGCTTGAGGGTAAAAACGGCAGAATACTAAAATGAAAATGCACGGCGTTGCCGTGCATTTTTTTGCAACATAATTCATAGTATTTATCAAAAACTGTTTTAAGGAGAAAACTATGAGCAGCGAAAAGAAAGAATTTGTTATGAGTGCAAAAAATATATTGCAGACAGAGATTAGCATGCCAAGTATTTTGGTAGAGAGCAGCGGCGATTTTGTACTGCCTGACTATATGCCAAAGGTGCAAAAGGTTTTGCGGCTAGACGCGCGCGCAACTCCTCCCTCCAAATATGTGGGTGCAAAAGATGCACAGATGTCGGGAGATGTACTGCACACGCTGGTTTACCTTGGCGAAGACGGCGAAATCGGCGCAACAGTGCTTCCGTCAAAATATGAGTTTTCAATTCCGCTTGAAAATATAAGCGTACCGCAACTTATAAGCGCGGCGGTGGATGTTGATACAATTAACTATCGTTTGGGCGGCCCGCGCAAGCTTAATATACGCACTCGTCTGCGCGCAAAGCCTCACGTTTTCGGCGGCATAGATATAACCGTCGAGCAAAATCCCGAGGAGAGCGACAATATTTACAAACTTTATGGTGAAATAGACTCTGTAAATACCGTTTTGCTGAACATGAACGAGGTCACCGTGTCTGACTCGATTCCGATAAGCGGCGGTGAAAACTCGCATCTGATATGGTGCGGCTCAAGCGCGGCGGTAAGTGATGTAAAGGTAATAGACGGCGGTGTCAGCGTACGCGGAGAGGTTGTGACTAAACTGATTATGGATGATGGCGGCGCACCAAAGTTTTTCTCAAAGAAAACACCGTTTGAGGAGTTTTTAGAGGGCGATGTAAGACGCGGAGCTGTTGCGTATTGCTATGCCAATGCAGTATCAACCGAAGCATCAAAGCAAAACGATAACGAGGCACTTGTTGACACCGTCGTTTCTATAGAAGCACTTGTTGATACACCGTGCAAAATTCCTGTGCTTAAAGATGTGTTTTCCGATTTGGGAGAAGGAAAAACAGAGTACCGCGAGTTTGAAGCGCAAAGCCTTGCGACATCGCGAAGCGGCATCTATAATGTTGGAGCAAATGTAAATGCGCAAGGCGTTTCTGCGGTACTTGATACTTCCGGTAATGCAATTTTAGATGAAATCAGTGCAAACGGCACAAAACTGATTGCCGCCGGCAGATGCATGCTTAATTTAATATGTCTGACCGGCGAAAACGGAATCTCCTCAAATGAGTTCACCGTTCCGTTTAAAATAGTGATAGACGGGGAATATACTGACGAAATGACCGCTTTTGGCAATACTGCGCTTGTGTCAGCGCGTGCGCGTGTTGACGGTGACAGTATCGCGTTCGATATGGATATTGCGCTTTGCACAAGAGCGAAAAAGTCAGAGAAGATATCTGCAGTTGAAAAATATGATTTCACATCCGCTAAACCGTATACCGTGGGAGAATATCCGCTTTGCCTTGTTTACAGCAGTGGCGAGAGTCTTTGGTCTCTTGCAAAAAAATATCATGTTTCTCCAAAAAGTCTTGCAAAAGTGAATTCACTCGACATAGACGAAGCAGATATGCAAAACCCCGAAAAGCTTGCTTCGCACCGTGCGTTAATGCTTGAATTTAAATAGTATAATTTTTCAAAGTCCTGGGTAAAATGTGTATGCGAATATATCGCAGTTTATAAAAACAGAGGAAGAGAATATGTTTATTGACAGAATAGCGCTTATTCTTGTAATCATCGGCGCCCTCAACTGGGGTTCGGTGGGACTTTTCAGCTTTGACCTTGTAGCGTGGCTTTGCGGCGGTCAGGCGGCGATATTCAGCCGAATCATCTATACCGCGGTTGCTTTGGCGGGCGTTTGGTGCATATCGCTTTTGTTCCGTCCTCGCGAAGTAGAAGTGCGCGACTAAACGAAAAAGGAATCCTTGCGGATTCCTTTTTTTCATTTTATATTTTGCAAATGCTTTTTTATTGCTTCAAGCGACTCATCGCTTACGCTGTGTTCAAGCTTGCATGCATCCTCTGCTGCGACATCGGGCGTTACGCCGATGTGAGTGAGAAACTCGGTTAAAACGGTGTGGCGTTCATAAATACGTTCAGAAACCTCATATCCCACCTCGGTAAGCTCAATAGCGCCGTCTGCGCCAACGGTGATATAACCGCCGTTTTTCAAAAGACCGATAGCACGGCTGACACTGGGCTTTGAGTATCCCATATATTCACTTACATCAATAGAACGTACGATTCCGCCCTTTTTAGTGAGAACGTAAATAGTCTCAAGATACATTTCGCCGGATTCCTGTAAATGCATAGCTGCCTCCGTAAATCTTATTAAATTTATTCTATCATGTTTTAAAAAAAATATCAAGTGCAAGAATTGTGAATTTTTATTCAAAAACGAGTGCAAAAAAATTAACAAAGTTGAGTTTTTCTATTGACGGCAAATAAATTTAAGAGTATAATAGAAATAATTATTTTTAGAAAGGAATCGGTGACTCAAATGTCAAGAGTATTTAATTTTTCTGCAGGTCCCTCTATGCTCCCCCTGCCCGTACTTGAAAAGGCTAGAGATGAACTCGTTTGCTATGGTGATAGCGGTATGTCTGTAATGGAGATGAGCCACCGCTCCTCTGATTACGATGCAATTATCAAGGCTGCAGAGGCTAACCTCCGCAAGCTTATGAACATCCCCGATAACTACAAGGTACTTTTCCTTCAGGGCGGTGCATCCACTCAGTTCGCTGCGGTTCCGCTCAACCTTATGAATAAAAATAAGAAGGCTGACTATATCGTTTCCGGTCAGTTCTCAGGCAAGGCTTTCAAAGAAGCACAGAAGTACGGCGATGCAGTTTGCGTTGCAACTTCCAAGGAGGATAACTTCGTTTACATTCCCGAAACTACTCGCGAAAGCTTCCGCCCCGATGCAGACTATGTTCACGTTTGCTTCAACAATACCATTTACGGTACAAAGTTCAATTACATACCCGATACCGGCGATATTCCGCTTGTAGCAGATATGTCATCCTGCATCATTTCCGAGCCTGTTGATGTAAGCAAGTTCGGCGTAATCTATGCAGGCGCACAGAAGAATATGGCTCCCGCAGGTCTTACCGTTGTTATCATCCGCGATGACCTTATCGGCAATGCTCGCCCCGAAACTCCCTCCATGCTTGACTATCAGCTCATGGCAGAGAACGACTCTATGTACAACACTCCTCCTTGCTATGCAATTTACATGGCAGGCCTTGTATACGAGTGGATTTTAAACGAGGTTGGCGGTCTTGAAAAGATGAAGGAGTACAACGAAAAGAAGTGTGCAATCCTTTACGATTATCTCGACAGTCAGGATTACTATATCGCTCCCGTTAAAAAGGAATGTCGTTCGATGATGAATGTTACATTCGTTACCGGTGACGCAGACCTAGACAAGAAGTTTGCTTCCGAAGCGGCAAAGGCAGGTCTTAAGAACCTTAAGGGCCACAGAAGCGTTGGCGGTATGCGTGCTTCTATTTACAATGCAATGCCTATCGAAGGCGTTGAAAAGCTCGTTGAATTTATGAAGGAATTCGCGGCAAATAATCCCAAGAAATAAGGTACAGAACAATGAATATTAAACTTATGAATAAAATTGCCAAGGTCGGCACAGATGTTTTCGGCGCAGCATACACCGTATCCGATGCGGTTGAAGCTCCCGATGCCATTATGGTGCGCTCGGCAAAACTCCACGATATGCCCCTGAACCCCGAACTTCTTGCAATAGCACGTTGCGGCGCGGGTGTAAATAACATCCCCGTTGAAAAGTGCGCAGAAGCAGGCGTTGTAGTATTCAATACTCCCGGTGCAAATGCAAATGCAGTTAAGGAACTTGCGCTTTGTGCGCTTCTACTCGCATCCCGCGACGTAATCGGCGGTATCGAATGGGCACTCACTATTGAGGATAAGGAAAACATTGCTAAAGAAGTTGAGGCAGGCAAGGGACAGTTTGCAGGTAACGAGCTTTCCGGCAAGACCATCGGTGTTATCGGTCTTGGTGCTATCGGCGGCATGGTTGCAAACGCTGCAAAGTCTCTCGGCATGAAGGTTGTCGGCTATGACCCGTTCCTCTCTGTTATGGGCGCACTTCACCTCTCCAGAGATGTTAAGCTTGTAGATAGCTATGAGGAGATTTTCAAGTCCTGCGACTTTATTTCTCTCCATGTTCCCGCAACCAAGGACACCAAGGGCTTTATCAACGAAAAGGCGTTCTCTGTAATGAAGGACGGCGTTAAGATTATCAACCTCGCTCGTGCAGAGCTTGTTAACCCCGACGATATGAAGGCTGCGATTGATAGCGGCAAGGTTGCAAAGTATGTTGTAGACTTCCCGTCAACCGAGCTTGTTGGCTATAAGAACACAATTTCCATTCCTCATCTTGGTGCATCCACTGCGGAGAGCGAGGACAACTGTGCAGTTATGGCGGCACACGAGCTTGTTGATTTCCTTGAAAACGGTAATATCGTAAACTCGGTTAACTTCCCGACAGTTTCCGTTCCTCACTCCGGCGGTACAAGAATCTGCTTTACTCACAAGAATGTTCCCGGTATTCTTGCACAGATTACAACCGCACTTGGCGAAAACGGCGTAAACATTGAAAACATGGGCAACGGCTCCAAGGGCGAATATGCTTACACAATCGTTGATACCGTTGATACCATTACCGCAGCAGTTGTTGATAAGTTCAATGCAATCGACAACGTTATCCGCGTAAGAGTTATTTAAATTTAAAAGTTCTGCCGAAAGGCAGAACTTTTTTTACGCAAATATGTAAATAAAACTTGACATTGTTCAAAAAGCATGCTATTATGTAAATGTAAATAAAACTTTACATTTTAGGAGGTTACTATGAACAACAAAGAGGTTTTAGAAAAAATCAAAGGCAAAAAGGTGTATGTAGGTGAAATGGAAAAAGCAAAGATTCCAAAGGCGTGCTGGATAGGAAACGCCGTTGCGTGTGTGCTTGCGGTAATTTTTATGCTTGTCGAGGGCTTCCAAGGTCATTATACCGGACTTTATGCGCTCGGTGCAGTGTGCTACACTTGGGCAAGCGTGTTCTATTTCGGGCAGTTTTTTATTGCTAAACGTCCGCGCGGAGTTCTTATTGGCGCAGTGCTTCACGGTATTGCGGCTGCGGTTATGACAACGTTTTATATTCTTTACAGTATAGGAGCAGTATAATGAATAATGAAATTATATTACATAACAAGCTTAAAGAATACCGTCAGGCGAAAAAGTTTTCGCAAGAGGAACTTGCCAAAACTGTGGGCACAACACGCCAAACGATAATCGCCATTGAAAAAAATCAGTTTAATCCGTCTGCAAAGCTTGCTCTCCTTTTGTGCATTGCTCTAGACGTAAAATTTGAGGAATTGTTTTACTTTTGATATAAATTAAAGTTTATGCGAGTAAAATTCCGTAAAAAAGGCGGACATGCGCCGGCTTTTTTACACCTTAAAAACCGCGCGCGGTGAGCGCGGCGCGAGCGAACGGTTTTGCTCCACTTCAAAATGCTTGCATTTTGAAGTGATTAGATAAAC
>JAZNOM010000130.1:0-27199 GCA_045580835.1 Eubacteriales bacterium | reverse complement strand
ACGCTTGTTGCATATTCGCTCGGCAATTTCTGTTCGTCGCAGCTATATGCAAAGAATATGATTGGCGAAATGTTGAAGTTTGATATTGTAAAGGATGTTGATGGCTCGATTAGTGTTGAAAACGCTTATGTTGATCCCGTGGTTTGCCATTATAAGACCGATACTTCTAAAAAAGACAATCAAAACCTCCATGTGCGCTATGAGGTGCGCATGTACATGTTGGATGATTATACCGAGGAGCTTTCAAACGCACACGGCTCGCAAAATTGGGGAAAATTCAGCTTTGCAAACCTTAAAGCATATATAAGCGATGTAGTACCCGAGGAATTTTTAAAGTTTTAGGAGACAACAATGAGCGAAGAAATTATTGACAGTGTTAAAGAACCACAAACTGATGAAAATGCCGCTCCTTTGGAAGTAATAAATTTTACTGAAAAATATGAAAATGTTCTTGCGTTGCAAAAATATATTTATCGTGATTTGATTAAAGCATGTTTGCTTTTTGGAACAATACTTTTGGCGCTTTTTGCGGTGTTGCGTTTTCTCACCACCGTTACAGCGACGATGCTTTTGGTAGGTGCGGTTTTGATGCTTTTTTATGCATTGCTTTTGGAATTCTCGGCAAGAAGTAATGCAAAAAGGAATTTTGAGCAGAGCAAAAACAGTGTGGAAACATGGTATGTTTACGGCGACCATATTGAATTTCGCATTGAACGTGATGGAGTACAACAACTTTCGTATCGTATAAATGCAAATGAGATTTTAGAAGTAGCGGTACTAAAGAATATATATGTGTTCAAATATGACAAAATGGCTTTTGGTGTTCAAAAGGATGATGTAAAAGAGGGGAGTGTGTTATTTAAACTCCTTTTCCCAAGCGGAGTGGCAAAGGACTCAAAGCCTAAAAACACTATGGCTAATTGCTACATGTTATTGGTGTTTATTACCGTTTTTTATACTTACGCTTGCATTTACGCTGTCGGTAACAATACCGCGCTGTGGTGGATGTTGCTTATAGGAATTCCTTTATCAGTCGGTTGCTTTGTTTTAAGCGGATTTGCAAAAGTAAAAGGCATAAAAATAAAGGGCAGTGTTATTTGTAATATTGTTGTTGCAATTCTGCTGGCGTTTTTTATAATAGCGTCTTTAGCAACGGCTTTTGCCAATGTGCTTGAAGATTTCAGTGAAGATTTTGTTTATACTGATGGCGAAAGCAGCACTTTGAGCAGTGCTCTTGCGGCTGCAGACCTTGAAATTCCGGATAAGAATCAAAAAACTTTTTATTCTTATAAGATTTACGATGAACATTCGGCTCGCTATGTTGATGTTGGCAACACTACATTCTACCTTGAGGGTGACGAGCTGGAATCGTTTTGTGATTATGTTGAGAGTGATGACAAATGGCTTACTTCGCTTGATAATGATACAGAAGAGTTTTTTGCTCCTTATTTAGACTGTTCGCCGGGAGATGTTATGTTTGTATACAATTTGACCGAAGATACATATAACTCGCTTCCGACAAGTGAGAGCGAGTGCGGTTATTTAGCAGTTATATTCTCTTCACGTTACGAGTATATTGATATTTATGAGTTTGTAAAATAAAACGAAAGCCACCTATTTAGGTGGCTTTCGTTTTATCCCTTTATAAATAGTTTTTTATCTCCGACAAGACTTTCGCAAAGCTTTTGATAATCCTTCTTTGCGGTATCGCTTCCGTTATTTTTCTTTATAGCGCGGAGCAGAATGTTCTTCGGCGTATCATCTGGGTCGGTAAGTTCAAGCGCCGCCACATCATAGCCGTGTGCAGCAAGACGCTCAAGACGCATGGCGTCTGTTAGTGCATCGCAGAGTTTCTTTTTAAGCATTGGGTATCTAGTGACAAACGCAAAAGCGTCAGTGTCGAGATTTTGCAATAGTTCTTTTTGGCAGCATGGAGTTGATAAAATAACCTTTGCATCAAGTTCAATCGCTTTGGTAAGTACAATGTCCGTTGCAATGTCACATGCGTGAAGCGAAACTACGAGATGCACGGGAGTTGTGTAATCATAGTCATCAATATTCATTGCATAGAACTTAAGCCCGTCATATCCAAGATTCTCGGCAGTGCGACTGCAAAACTCAATGACATCCTTTTTTAGATCGATGCCCACCATGTTTACCTTGCGGTTCATCGTAACGGTGAGGTAGTGATATACGGCAAAACTTAAATAACTTTTACCGCAACAAAGGTCAAGCACGTTGAGTACGCCATCGCTTGGTAAATGCTTGTATATGTCAGAGATATGTTCGGTAAAACGGTTAATTTGGCGAAATTTTGCCTGCTTTTTGTCATAGACTCTGCCGTTTTTATCGGCAACGCCAAGCTCAAACAAAAAAGGTTCACTTCCGTCAAAAGTGTACGCTTTTGCGCGATTGTGTGCTTTGATTTCAATTCTTTTGCCGTAGTTTTCTATTGAGGCCGCAAACTTGTTTTCGCCGATAACCGTTTCGCTGCCGCTTTTGGACTTGCGATATTCTGCATCGGCACCGTCGCCAATGAGATTGATTTGCGAAAACATAGAAATTATATCAAAAATAGCCTCATTATCTATATCAAGATTTTTATGCAAAGCCTTGCCGTCTTTTTGTAAATACTCAATTTGGACCATGGTTTTGCCATTCTTTTCAAAAAGAGTTGCGGTTGCACGCATAGTGTTTTTGTCTGCACATTTTGAGAAAACGGCTTTCTTTAAAAAACGCTTTTCAGCGGCCTTAAATAGAAGCTCTGCAAGTTTTTGCTGATAAACAGATGGCATTATTTTTTCTCCTTGCCTTTTTTAGAAAAGGAAATCTTGTTTTCGGTGTGGTTTACAATGCGTTTAATATTTTCGCGGTGCATAAAGACCACTAACACTGCAACTATAAAACTGATGAGCACGGGAAAACCAAGACCTATGCCGGACAGTCCTGCGGCTGCGATTTTATATGTCAAAATAGGGTAAAGCATGCTGCAAATAACCGATCCGAGAGAAACGTATTTAGTTGTTGCGACAATAACGAAAAATATAATAATCAAGAAAAAGAAGCAGACAAGGTCGAGCGAAAGAACCATTGCTGCAAGAGTGGCAACTCCTTTTCCACCTTTAAATCTAAAGAAAACAGGGAACATGTGACCGATTATGCAGAAAAGACCTGCGAGATATCCGCCGATACCAAAATGAGCAAGAATAATTTTGCCAAACCACACTGATACAACGGCTTTAAGCATGTCGCATAGAAGGGTGGCAACAGCCGAAAGTTTTCCATATGTACGAAGCATGTTGGTCATACCGGCATTACCGCTGCCGTATTTGCGGATGTCGTCTTTGTAGAATACTTTTGAAATTACAAGTGCAAAATTTACACTGCCGAGCAAATAGGGAACTACGATGCATAAGGCAACGCAAACCGTCATTGCGACGTACGAGTCTATATGCTCAATAAGAAAAGAATAAAGTGTTGGCATTTGGAACTCCTTATTTGTTAAATAACTTTTTTAATCGCTCGCGTAGCGACAACTTGATTTTTGCGGTTTCGTTTTTTGAAACTTTTATATCTATCGCTTCGCCTTTTTCGTTGAATGTAGCAATTATAACATCGCTTTCTTTTATATCAAAATCTGCTTTTTTGAAAGAAAACTTTGTGCCGCTATCTGCAAAAGCGACAGCAATGTCTTCCTCAATCCGGTCAACATGCAGTGTTATGTTATGCATAATTACCTCACATAAAAAACATAAATACAGTATAACATATATTTTTTGAAAATAAAAGAAAAATATTATATTAAATTGACAAGTAAGTTGAAAATTGGTAAAATACTATAATGAATAAGTGTATACTCGGAGCAGTTATGGAAGAAACAAGAAAAAGAATTGAAGAATTACGCGCAAAGCTTTCGCATTACGCAAAGATGTACTATGTTTATGATATATCCGAAATATCGGATTTTGAGTACGATGCAATGTTTCGTGAATTGCAGGAACTTGAAGAAAAATATCCGCAGTTTGACGATGCCAATTCGCCTACCAAGCGCGTTGGCGGCAGAGTGCTTGATAAATTTGAAAAGGTTACGCACGCGGTGCAAATGGGAAGCCTTACCGATGTGTTTTCTTTCGATGAATTAAATGACTTTTTGATTCGCACTTCCGAAACTGTAGAAGAGCCGGTATATTCGGTTGAGCCTAAAATTGACGGTCTTTCCGTGGCACTTACTTATGAAAAAGGTGAATTTGTTTTCGGTGCAACACGCGGTGACGGTTTTGTCGGTGAGGATGTGTCGGAAAATCTGCGCACTATCAATTCCATACCGCTCAAACTATCCGAGCCCCTTACCTTCTGCGTTCGCGGCGAGGTATATATGCCGCGCGAATCTTTCTATAAACAAAACGAACAGCGTGAGGCACTCGGTCAACCTTTGCTTGCCAACCCAAGAAATGCCGCGGCAGGCTCACTTCGTCAGCTTGACTCGACCGTTGCGGCTTCAAGAGGACTTGATATATTCATTTTCAATCTTCAGTCCGGAAATCTTTATCTCGACAGAGAGAACCCTGACAGTCATTTTGAAATGTTAGACCGCTTGAAAGAACTCGGCTTTCACGTTCTGCCTAACCGCATCCGCGCGAGCAGCTATGAGAATATAACCGAGCATATTGAGTGCATTGGCACTATGCGTGATGAGCTTGCGTTTGATATTGACGGTGCTGTTATAAAGCTTGATTCTATTTCCAAACGTTCAGTTGTCGGTGAGGGAACAACTACTCCAAAGTGGGCTGTTGCATATAAATATCCTCCCGAACAAAAGCAGACAAAGCTGCTTGATATATTTATTCAGGTTGGCAGAACCGGAGTGCTTACCCCCAACGCTTTGCTTGAGCCGGTAAGACTCGCGGGAACAACGGTTTCAAAGGCAACGCTCCATAACATGGACATTATCCGCGACAAGGATATCCGAATCGGCGATACTGTAATCGTGCAAAAAGCCGGCGATATAATCCCTGAAATTGTGGCAAGCGTTAAAGAAAAGCGGGACGGAAGTGAAAAGGAATATGAGGTACCCACGGTTTGTCCTGCATGCGGCAGTGCGGTTGAACGTGATGAATCTCAAGCAGCGGTGAGATGTGTAAATGAGCTTTGCCCTGCCAAACGCTCACGCTCTATTGCACACTTTGCTTCAAAAGGTGCAATGAATATAGACGGACTTGGTCAGCAGATAATTGATTTACTGATAGCTAACAATCTTGTAGAAGATGTTGCAGATTTGTATTCACTCAAGGCAGAGGATATTGAAAAACTTGACCGTATGGGTGAAAAGTCTGCCAAAAATCTTATAAACGCTATTGAAAGCTCAAAAAGTGCCGGACTTGAAAGACTCATATATGCACTCGGTATACGTCAGGTTGGCGAGGTTGCTGCGGCTACAATTGCAGCGAAATATAAAACCCTCGACGCATGCTTTAGTGCAACCGTCGAGGAGCTTTGTGAAATTAATGATATCGGTGAAATTACCGCGCAGAGCATTGTGGAGTTTTTTGCTCGCCCCGAAAGCCGCAGACTTGCCGATGAGCTTATAGATGCCGGTGTTCTTACAGAAAGTATTCAAGAACCTGTAGGAGAAAAACTTGCAGGACTTACCTTTGTAATCACAGGAACACTTCCCACAATGAAACGTGATGAAGCGTCCGAACTTATAAAAAAGAATGGCGGCAAGGTCAGCGGAAGCGTGTCAAAAAAGACAAACTATGTTCTTGCCGGAGAGGAAGCAGGTTCAAAACTTACAAAAGCAAAAGAACTTGGTGTTGCTGTTATTAACGAGGAACAACTTTTAAATATGGTAGGTTGAAAAATGAAAAAGGTTTGTGATTTGCATATACATTCAACCTTTTCGGATGGCAAAAATACCCCTACGTGGCTTGTGGAAGAGTCGGAAAGAATAGGTTTATCTGCCATCGCTTTGTGCGACCATAATACCGTCCTCGGCTTACCTGAGTTTGTTGAAGCAGCAAAAGATAAAAAAGTTGAAGCCGTTTGTGGTATTGAGTTTTCTGTTGACTACATGGGTAGGGAACTGCATTTGCTTGCTTTGTATATTCCGATGCAACATCTTGATAAATACACAGCATATGTTGACAAACCTCGCAAGAGCAAGGAAGAAAGCAACAAGGCGATGATAGAGTCTTTGCGTCGCGCGGGCTATATGGTTGACTATGACAGTATACTTGAAAGATCTCCTAGCGGAGGATTTAACCGCGTGCATGTTGCAAATGCTTTGATTGAAAAAGGTTATATTTCATCCGTTGATGAAGGCTTTGATACCGTTTTGTCGGTTGAAGCCGGACATTATAAACCTCCGCAGCGGTTGGACGCTTTTGAAACAATTAGATTTATTCTGGATACCGGAGCAGTTCCGGTGCTTGCGCATCCGCTTTTAAACCTTAACGAAAAAGAACTTCGTGAGTTTTTAAAACTTGCTGTTCCATGCGGTCTTGTAGGCATGGAAACAGACTATTCGGAATATGGTTTTGCGGAACAACAAGTTTCCGTTAATATCGCAGAAGAGTTTGGACTTCTCCGCAGCGGGGGCAGCGATTATCACGGCGACAATAAACCTGAAATTAAACTTGGAGAGGGAAAAGGCAATTTGTCTGTTCCGCTTGAATTTGCCGAAAAGCTTAAATCAAAGGTTAAGGTATTCTAAAATACCGTTATATATACCTCTTGCAAACAGAGCGGGATTTTCGTTCATAAGTCTTGCGTCATTTGCATTTGTTATGTAACCGAGTTCAATAAGAGTTGCCGGCATTGCGGTTCTGCGCAGAACATACAGACTTGGACGTGCAAAAACGCCGCGGTCACGCAGTCCTGTTGCTTCGGATAGGTTTTCGACGATATCTTCTGATAGTTCTTCAGCCGAGGAGTCGAGCGAGTAAACATACCCTTCAATTCCCGATGCGCTTGCAGCGGAAGATGCGTTTGCGTGCAGGCTTATAAAGTAATTAGCCCCCCAAGAGTTTGCATCGTTAACACGTGCGGCAAGACTTGATGCGTTACTTGTACCAAGTTGTGTGCTTTGTGTCGGGCGTGAAAGCCTTGCTTCGAGTGCCGGATTTGAGTTGATAAAATTTGCAAGTTCAACTCCGATTCTATAGGTGAGGTCTTGTTCGCGTAGTCCGTTACCCTCGGCTCCTGCATTTGGATTTTGCGGATTGTGACCTTGGTCGATATAAATTTTTATTGCCATAAAACATACCTCGCATATAAGTTTTATATAAGTATATGCTACGAGGTCAAAAAGGAATACATGAAAGAAATACAAAGAATTTTAAGTTATGTTCGCCGTGCTGCGGACGATTACAATATGATAGAAGACGGAGACCGCATATGCGTTGGTGTATCGGCAGGCAAAGACTCGCTTACACTACTGATTGCGCTTGCCGAACTTCGTAGGTTTTACACTAAAAAATATACTCTTTGTGCCGCCACTATCGACCTTGGATTTGAAGGGGCGGATTATTCTGAAATAGCAGAACTTTGTAGCCGCCTTGGCATTGTATATAAAGTTGTGCAAACACAGATCGGCAAGGTGGTGTTTGATATACGCAAAGAGAGCAGTCCTTGCTCACTTTGCGCAAAAATGCGTCGCGGTGCGCTGCACAACGCTGCAAAAGAAATGGGATGCAATAAAGTTGCACTCGGTCACCACTTTGATGATACGGTTGAAACCTTTATGCTGAACTTGTTTTATGAGGGCAGAATAGGTTGCTATTCGCCCGTAACATATTTGTCCAACACCGAGCTATATCTTATAAGACCTATGGTTTATGTCCCTGAAAAGATTGTTCGCTATTTTGCAAGCAGAGCCGGTCTGCCGGTTGCTGAAAGTAAATGCCCGGCGGATAAGAATACCGAACGTGAGAATATGAAACAACTTTTAAAGCAGCTTGAGAAGGACAATAAAGGCTTGCGCCACCGAATATTTGGTGCTATACAAAAGGGGAATATAGACGGATTTAAAGAAGTGGGGAGATTGCCCAACGATTAGGGAGAGATTTTTATATGAAAATATCAGTTATAGGTGCGGGACGTTGGGGCTCGTATATCGCGTGGTATCTTGACAGTATCGGCCACGAGGTAAAACTTTACGGTCCTGCTGATACACCGCAGATGATAGAATTTACAAAGACTCGTTCAAATGGGCTTCTTACTCTCGGCGAGAGCATAAAGCTTGTTTATGATATAAATAAAATCAAGGATTCGGAAACAATAATTATTTCTATTCCTTCACAATCGCTCCGTGGACTTATCGGAGAACTTTGCGAAGCAGGTATAACTGACAAAAATTACGTGCTTTGCATGAAAGGCATTGAAATTGAAACCGGTATGCGTCTCAGTCAGATTGCGGAAGATGGGTTGAAATCAAAAAATGTCGCTGTTTGGATTGGTCCAGGTCATGTTCAGGAGTTTTACCGCGGCGTGCCGAACTGCATGGTTATTGATTCAAATAACGATGAGCTGAAGCACAGACTTGTTGATGAGTTTTCAAGCAAGCTTATCCGTTTTTACTATGGCAGTGATTTGCTTGGCAACGAGGTTGGCGCGGCGGCAAAAAATGTTATCGGAATTGCTGCGGGTATGCTTGACGGATACGGTCTTTCATCGCTTAAAGGCGCGCTTATGGCGCGCGGCGCAAGAGAAGTCGCAAGACTTATTAAGGCTATGGGCGGCAATGAGCTTTCTGCATACGGTCTTTGCCATCTCGGTGATTATGAAGCAACAGTCTTTTCAAAATTCAGTCACAACCGTCAGTTTGGGGAATCGTTTGTAAAAGGTGAAAAGTTTGAAAGTCTTGCAGAGGGATATTACACTTCAAAGGCAATGATGAATTTGAGCAAAAAGTATGATGTCGACTTGCCGATCACCAAGGCGGTATATGATATTCTCTACAACAACGCAGAGCCTGAAGAAACTTTGCAAGGGCTTTTTCACCGTCAGCTTAAAGAGGAACTTGTGTAATGTCTTTTTTTTCAATATTTTCCAAGAAGAATCCGGCATCGCTCGCGTATAAGCGCAATATGGCGCAGATGATAAGTAACAAACGTATTAAATATGTTGGTGAAAAGATAAATGGCGTAGAAGAGGTTATAGGCAAAGGCGGTAGCATTTCGATAAGAGATGATGAGATATTGGTGTTTGCTTCGGCTGATGTGCTACTTCGTGCTAAAATTGCCGATATGAATGCATCCGAGCTTTTGTCTAAAGACGGAGTTATAATTACCGCTCCTGACCTTGAACGCGGCGGTGTTGTTCGTACCATTGTTATATACTATGTTTATTATCGCTAAAGGAAAGAACTATGGGATTGTTTGAAAAAATAAAAAAAGCCGTTTATGCTTTTTTAGGACACGATAATTTTGTCAGTGCCGTAATTTTGGCAGGCGGCAGCGGTACAAGGGTTGGAGGCGACAAAACGAAGCAGATGCTTGAGATTTGCGGCATGCCGCTTGTTGTGCATACTTTGCTCGCCTTTGAAAAAAGTGAACATGTACACGAAATAATTGTTGTTGCTAAAAAAGAAGAGCTTGAGTGTTATGAAGTGTTTCGCAATGAATACAAACTGAAAAAACTTACACGAATTGTAGAAGGCGGCGAAACAAGACAACACTCGGCGAAAAACGGCTTTGACGCTATAAGCGAAAAAGCCGATTATGTAGCTATTCACGATGCCGCCCGAGCGCTTATCACTCCCGAGCAGATAAAAGAGGTTGTAATGAGTGCGATTGCTCACGGCAGCGCTATAGCTGCAACTCGTGCTACTGATACTATCAAGTATTCAGAGGGTGTGAAAATTGCTGAAACTATTCCGCGCAATAATATCTGGCTTGCACAGACGCCGCAGGTGTTTAAAGATGAAATTTACCGCGCGGCGATATACACTGCAGCAAAAGAGGGCTTTGAGGGGACTGATGATTCTTCGCTTGTTGAACATATCGGACTCCCTGTTTATCTCGTCGATACCGGCAATGATAATTTCAAAGTTACTTACAAAAGCGACCTTTTACGCGCTGAGCGTATTATTCTGGAAAGAAAGGAAAAAGAAAAATGCGAGTAGGGCAGGGGTATGATGTTCATAAACTTGTAAGCGGTAGAAAGCTTATTATCGGCGGAGTGGATATTTCGCATACTTTAGGATTGCTTGGCCACTCCGATGCCGATGTGCTTTTGCACGCGATAATGGACGCTCTTCTTGGTGCGGCGGCACTTGGCGATATCGGCAAACATTTTCCGGATAGTGATGAAAAGTATAAAGGAGCTGACAGTATGGAGCTTTTGCGTAATGTTGGCAGTTTGTTAAAAGAAAAAGGATACAGAATCATTAACATTGACTCCACTGTAATTGCGCAGGCACCAAAGCTTGCTCCACACATTGAAACTATGCGCCACAATATTGCAAGCGGACTTGGCATTAATGTTGATGCGGTCAATGTAAAGGCAACAACTGAGGAAAAGCTCGGATTTACCGGAGCGCGAGAGGGCATTGCGGCGCAGGCAATCTGTCTTATAGATTAACCCACACCGCGTATATAAACGCCGCTCTGCCACGGAGGTATATTCAACTTCCTGCGTTTTATACTCCGTTCCGTTTGAAGCGGCGGAACACTATTATTATCTTATGGAATTGGCAATATTGTGCCACCGAGAAAGGATTATAAAATGATTAAGATTTCCCCATCAGTATTATCTGCAAATCTTGCCGACCTTGCGGCAGAGTGTTCATCTATTGAGCGCGACGGCGCCGACCTTATTCACCTTGACGTTATGGATGGCAGTTTTGTTCCAAATATAACTTTCGGTGCACCCGTTATCAAGTGGGCGCGTCCCGCTGCAAAAATTCCGTTTGACGTGCATTTGATGATTGAGGAGCCTATCCGCTATATTGAAGATTTTGCAAAGGCAGGCGCGGATATAATAACGGTACATATTGAGGCTTGCAGTGATATAAATGCAACGCTTGATAAAATTCACGGTTACGGCATTAAAACAGGAGTGTCCGTAAAACCGAACACTCCCGTTGAGGTGTTGTATCCGTTGCTTGACAAAATTGACATGGTACTGATTATGACAGTTGAACCCGGCTTTGGCGGTCAGGGACTTATTGAAGAAACTTTGCCGAAGATAAGAACTCTCAAAGATGAACTCACACGCCGCGGACTTGGTACTCCTATTGAGGTTGACGGTGGTATTAAGGCGGATAATATTGCGCGCGTGGCATCATACGGTGCAGATATATTTGTTGCAGGATCGTCTGTTTTTGGCAAAGAGGACAGGGCGGCAGCCATGGACTCTCTTCGAGCCGCTGTTGTTTGAAATATGGAAGAAATACTACTGTATTTAAGAAACAAATATCGCCCGTTGAGTATTATTGTATACGGTTCTTTTGCGGACGGCACTAATAACGAAAACAGTGATTTTGATGTGCTTGTTATTACCGAAAGCGGAGAAGAAAAACATGATAACTCCACGATAAACGGTATTATACTTGACGCGTTTGTTTATCCGAAATGTATTTTTGAAGAAACAGATCCAAAAGCGTTTCTGCAAATTCAAGGCGGCAAAATAGTTGTTGATACTAATGGTATTGCTGCAAAACTTTTGGAGAGTGTAGCGAGGTATATTAGCAATATACAGGCAAAAACATATGAAGAAAATAAAAGAAATATAGATTGGTGCGAAAAAATGTTGCTCCGGGCGGCAAGAGGAGATACAGAAGGATACTTCCGCTTTCATTGGCTGCTTACCGAAAGTCTGGAAATATATTGTGATGTAATAGGCGAGAGGTATCTTGGTCCCAAGAAGAGCATTATCCGTATGCAGGCGGAAGACGGTGAAAGTGCAGAACTATATAAAAACGCGCTTTCGCAGTCTGATTATGCTTCTTTGAAACAATGGATAGAGCATCTTAAGAAAAAAGTGAAATAAAAAAGCAGACCGTGGGTTAAGCGGTCTGCTTTTTATATACATTATAAATTAGCCAAGGTTGTTGAGCTTAATGGTAAACTGGCTCTTCTTGTGTGCAGCAGCATTCTTGTGGATAATACCACGAGCTGCAGCCTGGTCGATCTTCTTAACAGCTACCTTGTAAGCTTCAGTAGCAGCTGCCTTGTCACCAGCTTCGAGAGCAGCGTTGTACTTCTTTACGATAGTACGGAGCTGGGTCTTGAAAATCTGGTTCTGAAGGGTCTTTGCTTCGATGACCTTAACGCGCTTTTTAGCGGATTTAATGTTCGGCATGGGGTGCACCTCCTTCAAAAATTTTGAAAATATTGAAAATATGAACACCAGCCGGTGCCTGAGAGGGTGCACACAGCCAAGTTGACTCATTTACAATTTGGTATGATACCATAACTTTCACAAAAATGCAAGTCTTTTTTTGATTTTTGTTACAAAAAACTAAAATCTTTCGTTTTTGCAAAGAAAAATGTGCATTTTTATAGACTAAATTAAGGAATATTATAGTAATAAAATATTTTTTTGGAAAAATTTAAAAAATACTCTTGACTTTTTGGACTTTACGTGCTAAAATACTAAACTGCATTATAATCGCTTTAATTATGCTATCATGTATGTTTAGAGTGGAGGATTATTGCCGAAAAACGGCAAAAAACAAGACGTTTTAAAGGCATTTATGCACAAAACTATCCGCGCTGCATGCAGCGAGAATTTAAAGAATGGAGTGATTCTATACTATGCTCACACCCCAGAAGCTTGGTAAGAATGTTCGAATGAGCTTTGCAAGAGTCGGTGAGGCAATTGAAATGCCCAACCTGCTTGAGGTACAGAAGAAGTCGTTCGAGTGGTTCCTTAATGAGGGACTAAGGGATGTGCTCGATGATGTTTCACCTATCGTGGACTATTCGGGTAATCTCGTAATCGAATTTGTTGACTATTCTATCGACTCGAAAACGCAGTATCCTATCGAAGAGTGCAAGGAGCGTGACGTAAACTACGCAGCACCCTTAAAGGTACGTGTAAGACTTACCAACAGGGAAACCGGTGAGGTTAAGGAGTCTGAGATTTACATGGGTGATTTCCCCATGATGACCGATAACGGCACTTTTGTTATTAACGGTGCAGAGCGTGTTATCGTTTCTCAGATCGTTCGTTCGCCCGGTATCTACTACGGTGACTCGATTGATAAGACCGGTAAGCATATGTATACTGCTACCGTTATTCCTTATCGCGGAGCATGGCTTGAGTACGAAACCGATGCAAATGATGCTTTCTTTGTAAAGATTGACAAGACGAGAAAGATTCCGATTACAGTTCTTATCCGTGCGCTTGGCATTGAGTCCGATGCTGAAATCCTTTCGATGTTCGGTGAAGAGGTTATGATTACCTCTACGTTTGAAAAGGATGAGTCTGCAGCTCTTGCAGTAGAGAATAACTCTACGCTTGGCGACGAAGCGCTTAAGGAAATTTATAAGAAACTCCGTCCCGGCGAGCCTCCGCTTGTTGAAAGCGCGCAGATTCTTATAAATAATCTTTTCTTTGACCCCAAGAGATATGACCTTGCGCCTGTAGGCCGTTATAAATATGATAAGAAACTTGATATCGCCGGCAGAATTGTTAATCATACACTTGCTGCTCCCGCGGTTAATCCCCTCACCGGCGAAGTCGTTTGCGATGCCGGCGTAGTTATCACCCGTGAAATGGCGAAGGAAATTGAGAAGAATTGCATTAATGAGGTTGTTCTCGCGCTTGCTGACGGCACTACTGCAAAGGTGTTCTCTAACAACACCACTGAACCTGAAAACATGCTCGGCTTTGACCTTAAGGATTGCGGTATTAACGAAAAAGTTCGTGTTGCAGTGCTTAGTGAAATTATGGAGCAGTGCGGCGGCGATGTTGACGCAGTTAAGGCAGAGGCAAAGAAGCGTATTCACGAACTTTGCCCCAAGCACGTAACCAAGGATGACATTTTCGCTTCCATTAACTATCTTATTAACCTTTCCCACGGTATTGGTTCTACCGACGATATCGACCATCTCGGTAACCGTCGTATGCGTTGCGTAGGAGAACTTCTTCAGAATCAGCTCCGCATCGGCTTCTCCCGTATGGACAAGATTATTAAGGAAAGAATGACCGTTCAGGACGGTACAGAACTTCATCCTCAAAACCTCATTAACATAAGACCCGTTGTTACTGCAATTCGCGAGTTCTTTGGCTCCTCGCCGCTTTCACAGTTCATGGACCAGAACAACCCTCTTGCAGAGCTCACTCACAAGCGCCGTCTTTCTGCGCTTGGACCCGGTGGTCTTTCCAGAGACCGCGCATCCTTTGAAGTTCGTGACGTTCACTATACTCACTATGGTAGAATGTGTCCTATCGAAACTCCTGAAGGTCCTAACATCGGTCTTATTTCCTACCTTGCAACTTATGCAAGAATTTCCGATTACGGATTTATTGAGGCTCCTTACCGTAAGGTTGACAAAAAGACCGGTAAGGTAACCGATATTGTTGAATATATGACTGCTGATATTGAGGATAACTATGTTATCGCACAGGCGAACGAGCCTCTCGATAAAAATGGCAGATTTGCAAAGAGCCGCATCATTGCTCGCGACAAGTCCGAAATTCTTGAAGTTGATGCTTCTGAAGTTGATTATGTAGACGTAGCGCCCAAGATGCTCGTATCTGTTGCAACCGCAATGATCCCGTTCCTTGAAAACGATGACAATACCCGTGCGCTTATGGGTTCGAACATGCAGAAGCAGGCAGTGCCGCTTATGGTGTCTGATTCTCCTGTTGTAGGTACCGGTATGGAGTACAAGGCTGCGGTTGACTCGGGCGTTTGTGTACTTGCAAAGAATGACGGTGTCGTTGAGCGTGTAACCGCTGACGAAATTGTTGTTCGTCTTGCTGACGGTACAAAGGAAGCTTATCATCTCATCAAGTTTAAGCGCTCTAATCAGGGTACTTGCATCAACCAGAAGCCTATCGTAAATGAAGGCGATACGGTTGAAAAGGGTCAGGTTATTGCTGACGGTCCGGCAACCAGCAATGGCGAAATTTCGCTTGGTAAGAATGCACTTATCGGCTTTATGACTTGGGAAGGATATAACTACGAGGACGCAGTACTTCTTAACGAAAGACTCGTTCGCGACGATGTTTATACTTCCATTCATATTGAAGAATATACTCACGAAGCAAGAGATACAAAGCTTGGTGAAGAAATTATTACTCGCGAAATTCCTAACGTAAGCGATGACGTACTCAAGGATCTTAACTCTGAGGGTATTGTAAAGATTGGTACAGAAGTTCGTTCGGGTGATATCCTTGTAGGTAAAGTAACTCCTAAGGGTGAAACCGAGCTTACTGCCGAAGAAAGACTCCTTCGTGCGATTTTTGGCGAAAAGGCAAGAGAAGTTCGCGATACATCTCTCCGCGTTCCTCACGGCGAAAGCGGTGTAATCGTTGACGTTAAGGTGTTCTCACGTGATAATCAGGATGACCTTCCTCCCGGAGTTAACAAGGTGGTTCGCGTTTATATCGCACAGAAGAGAAAGATTTCTGTCGGCGACAAGATGGCGGGTCGTCACGGTAACAAGGGTGTAGTTTCGAGAATTCTTCCTCCTGAAGACATGCCTTTCCTTGCAGACGGTACTCCTCTTGATATCGTTCTTAATCCTCTCGGCGTTCCTTCACGTATGAACATCGGTCAGGTGCTTGAAGTTCATCTCGGCCGTGCTGCAAAGGAACTTGGATATAAGGTTATGACTCCTGCGTTTGACGGTGCAAGCGAAAGAGATATCCTTGAACTTATGAAAGAAGCTTGTCTCTGCCGCGAAATCCGTCCCCATGAGAATATTGAGGGCAAAGAAACTGTAGAAATAGTTTACAGTGAAGAAATGGGCAAGAACATTTGTGTAAGCGTTGACAAGAAGACTGAACCTGAAAAGTATCAGCAGCTTCTTGACGAAGGCAAACTTTATGTTGTTGACGGCAAGACCACTCTTTATGACGGTAGAACCGGCGAACCCTTTGACAACCCTGTAACTGTCGGTTACATGTACTACCTCAAGCTCCATCACCTTGTTGATGATAAGATTCACGCACGTTCCACAGGTCCCTATTCTCTCGTTACACAGCAGCCTCTCGGCGGTAAAGCGCAGTTTGGCGGTCAGCGTTTTGGAGAAATGGAAGTTTGGGCACTTGAAGCATACGGCGCGGCGTACACCCTTCAGGAAATGCTTACTGTCAAGAGTGACGATGTTACCGGCCGTGTAAAGACCTATGAAGCTATTGTTCAGGGTCAGAATATTCCTACTCCCGGCGTACCCGAAGCGTTTAAGGTTCTTGTTAAAGAACTTCAGTCTCTCGCGCTTGATGTACGCGTACTTGATGACAAGGGTAGCGAGATTGAACTTGCCAAGATTGGCGATGACGAGCTCGAAACTCCTAATTATGTAAGTCCTATTGAAGACGATGATGCAATCACTGCATCCGACCTTGGCGAAACGGTTCAGACTGATGAATTGTTTGATTCCTATACCGAGGAAGAGGATCCCGATTCTGATATCGGTTTCTTCGCAGAAGATGCAGACGATGATTCTTTTGATGTCTGATTTTGCCTTTGCTCACGCAAAGAAAAAAATAATAGGAGAGGTTCTTTTGCTCTTGCAAAAGGTGGTAATATAAATGGATAACATTTTAGATTCTATAAAAATCGGTCTTGCTTCGCCTGAAATGATGCGTGAATGGTCTTTCGGCGAAGTTACAAAGCCCGAAACCATTAACTACAGAACGCTCAAAGCAGAGAAGGACGGTCTTTTCTGCGAGCGTATCTTTGGTCCTACCAAGGACTGGGAGTGCCTTTGCGGTAAGTACAAGCGCGTACGTCACAAGGGCAAGATTTGCGAAAAGTGCGGCGTTGAAGTTACCATGAAAAAGGTTCGCCGTGAGCGCATGGGCCATATTGAACTTGCAGCTCCTGTTTCGCACATTTGGTATTTCAGAGCAATTCCTTCCAGAATTGGTCTTCTTCTTGACATTACTCCCAGAAATCTCGAGCGCGTTCTTTATTTTGCACAGTATATCGTTATTGATCCGGGCTCAACTCCTCTTGAAAAGAAGCAACTTCTCAGCGAGGTTGAGTATAACAACTGGTACGAAAAATACGAAGATGATTTCCGCGTAGGTATGGGCGCTGAAGCTATTAAGGAACTTCTTTCCGAGATAGATATCGAGCAGCTTTCCAAGGAGCTTCGCGAGGAACTTGAAACCGCGAGCGGTCAGAAGAAGCTTAAGATTATTAAGCGCCTTGAGGTCGTTGAAGCGTTCCGTCAGTCCAATAACCGTCCTGAATGGATGATTCTTGATGTTGTACCGGTACTTCCTCCGGAACTTCGCGCAATGGTACAGCTCGACGGTGGTAGATTTGCATCTTCTGACCTTAACGATTTGTATCGTCGCGTTATTAACAGAAATAACCGTCTTAAGAAGCTTATGGAACTTCGTGCGCCCGAAATTATCGTGCGCAATGAAAAGCGTATGCTTCAGGAAGCGGTGGACGCACTTATCGACAATGGCCGCCGCGGAAAGCCCGTAACGGGTCCTTCCAACCGTGCGCTTAAGTCTCTTTCCGAGATGCTTCGCGGTAAGCAGGGACGTTTCCGTCAGAACCTGCTTGGTAAGCGTGTTGACTATTCCGGACGTTCGGTTATCGTCGTAGGTCCCGACCTTAAGATTTTTCAGTGCGGTCTTCCTAAAGAAATGGCACTCGAACTTTTCAAGCCTTTTGTAATGAAGCGCCTTGTTGAAACACAGAAGGCTGCTAATATCAAGGAAGCAAAGAAGAAGGTTGATAAGGTATATCCCGAGGTTTGGGATGCTCTTGAAAATGTAATCAAGGAACACCCCGTGCTTCTCAACCGTGCGCCTACACTTCACAGACTTTCTATTCAGGCATTTGAGCCTGTACTTGTAGAGGGTAGAGCAATTAAGCTTCATCCTCTGGTATGTACAGCGTTTAACGCCGACTTTGACGGTGACCAGATGCCTGTACACGTACCGCTTTCCGCAGAGGCACAAGCCGAGGCTAGATTCCTCATGCTTTCTGCAAACAACTTGCTTAAGCCTGCTGACGGCCGTGCCGTTACTGTTCCTTCGCAGGATATGATTCTCGGTTCATACTTCCTTACTATGATCAATGAGAACGAAATGGGTGCCGGCAGAGTATTCCGCGATATGGATGAAGCTGAAATGGCATATGCAAATGGTCAGCTTGGTCTCCATGCTCCTATCCGTGTTCGCGTTGAAAAAGAAATCAACGGAGAAATGTGTTCTCGCATCATTGATGCGACACTCGGTCGCTTGATTTTCAACAAGCAGATTCCCCAGAATCTCGGCTATGTTGACCGTAATGACCCCGAGCATTGCCTTGACCTCGAAGTTATGTTCGTTGTTAAGAAGAAGCAGCTTGGTAAGATTATTGATGATTGTATCAAGGTTAACGGCATTACCATTACTGCCGAAATGCTTGACAATATCAAGGCTACCGGTTTTAAGTATTCTACAAAGAGCGGTATCTCTATTTCTGTTTACGACATGAAAATTCCGCCTGAAAAGTATACAAAGGTTGCAGAAGCAGAAAAGAAAGTCGGCATTGTTACCGAACACTTTATGAGCGGCGAGCTTTCTGAAGAGGAACGCTATAACAACGTTATCAAGATTTGGGAACAGACTACTGATGATGTTACGACCGCGCTTTCTGATGGCTTTGATAAGTTCAACTCCATTAAGATGATGATTGATTCCGGAGCCCGCGGTAATGCCAGCCAGCTTCGTCAGCTCGCAGGTATGCGTGGTCTTATGTTT
The DNA here is from genome assembly GCA_045580835.1 of Eubacteriales bacterium. Lineage (GTDB taxonomy): Bacteria > Bacillota > Clostridia > Oscillospirales > CAG-272 > UMGS902. The sequence goes on along the minus strand of JAZNOM010000130.1, from coordinate 8,311 downwards.
GCTACAAACGGTAAGACAATGGAAATTCCGATTAAGTCTAACTTCCGTGAAGGTCTTAATAATCTTGAGTACTTTATCGGTGCAAGAGGTTCTCGTAAGTCGCTTTCGGATACAGCACTTCGTACGGCAGACTCCGGTTACCTTACTCGCCGTCTTGTAGACGTATCGCAGCAGGTTATTATCCGTGAGGATGATTGTGGCACTAAAGACGGTATTTATGTATGCGACATTAAGGATGGCGACGAAGTTATTGAGCCTATTTCCGATAGACTTGTTGGTCGCTATGCTCTTGAAACCGTTACCGACCCTGCAACCGGCGCAGTTCTTGTTAACGAGGGTGACCTTGTTTCCGAGGATCAGGCAAAGGCTGTTGGAAAGAGCGGTGTAGCGCAGGTATATGTACGTTCCATCCTTCGTTGTAAGGCAAAGCGCGGTGTTTGCGCACATTGCTACGGCGCAGACCTTGCTTCCAGCAAGAAGGTTAACGTTGGTGAGGCGGTTGGTATCATCGCTGCGCAGTCTATCGGTGAACCCGGTACACAGCTTACGATGAGAACTTTCCATACCGGTGGTATCGCAGGTTCGGACATTACACAAGGTCTTCCTCGTGTAGAAGAGCTTCTTGAAGCTCGCCGTCCCAAAAAGGCTGCTATCATTTCCGAGACGACCGGTTTTGTTCACATGACAGAAAGCAAGAACATGCGCAATGTTGTTGTTACTTCAGATGAAACCGGCGAAGAATTTGCATATCCGATTCCTTTCGGCACCAGAATTATAGTAGAAGAAGGCGAGCATGTTCTTATCGGTCAGTCTTTGACCGAAGGTAACAAGGCTCCTGCTGATATTCTCAAGACCAACGGTATTGAGGCTGTTTACGATTATATTATTCGTGAAGTACAGCGCGTTTACCGTCTTCAGGCGGTAGAAATCAACGATAAGCATATTGAAATCATTGCCCGTCAGATGACCAGAAAGATCAAGGTTGATGAGCCCGGTGATACAAATATGCTCGTTGGTACAACCGTGGACGTTCCTGAATTCGTTGAAGAAAACGAAAAAGTTCAGGCTCGCATTGACGCAGGCGAAACAGAACTTCGTCTTGCTGAAGGTTCGCCTATGCTTCTTGGTATCACCAAGGCAGCACTTCTTACTGAGTCCTTCCTCAGCGCGGCTTCCTTCCAGGAAACCACCAAGGTGCTTACCGAAGCTGCAATTCGCGGCAAGGTTGACCACCTCCAGGGACTTAAGGAAAATGTTATTATCGGTAAACTTATTCCTGCAGGTACAGGTCTTGCTAAATATAACGCTATTGATGTTGTACCTACAGCCGGTGAAACTATTATCGGAGAAGTTGAAGCCGATTCTGCAGTACAGTAATTTTAAACAAACCCACCTGCCGGTGGGTTTGTTTTGCGTTAAAAAAGAATAACTGCCTCAAAAGTGGGGAATAATTTGAAAAATACATTGCAAAATAAGCAAATACCTATTGACAAAATTCATATTAAATGCTATAATGTGATGTATTTTGGCTACGAATGTGTATTGTCAGGGTACATACAGCTTCGTAAGGATTTTATAAAGCCTTCGACGCCGTATATAAACACTTATATTTTGAAGAAGGAGGAGAAGTATGCCAACCTTTAACCAGCTCGTTAAGAATGGCCGTGCGCAGAAGCCTTACAAGTCAAAGGCGCCTGTTCTTCAGCAGGGTTTCAACACTCTCAAGAACAAAGCTATTGACCTTAGCGCACCCCAAAAGCGCGGTGTGTGCACAAAGGTTACAACTACCACACCTAAAAAGCCTAACTCGGCTCTTCGTAAGATCGCCAGAGTAAGACTTACTAACGGTATGGAAGCTACAACCTACATTCCGGGTATCGGACACAACCTTCAGGAGCACTCTGTAGTACTTATCAGAGGCGGAAGAGTTCGTGACCTGCCTGGTTGCCGTTACCACATCATCCGCGGCACTTTGGATGCTCAGGGCGTTGCAAATCGTAACCAGAGCCGTTCCAAGTATGGCGCAAAGCGTCCTAAGAAATAAGCAATAGCTTATTTTAATGTATGGTACAGTTCGTGCCGTCAAACGAGTGCGTAATATAAATGTTTATGTACAGCTTATATACACACCTTGGACGAGCGCTTACGGATTATCAAATTCGAGTACCTATGAGATTCATTTTTTGTGAAGGAGGGAAGGAAAGTGCCTAGAAGAGGTCAAATTTCCAAGAGAGATGTATTGCCGGATCCCGTGTACAACTCCAAGCTTGTAACCAAGCTCATCAACAATATCATGTTAGATGGTAAGAAGGGTGTTGCACAGAAGATCGTTTACGATGCATTTGAAATCGTAGCTGCAAAGGCAAATGAAAATGCTCTCGACGTATTTACTGCAGCTCTTGAAAACATCATGCCTGTACTTGAGGTTAAGGCTCGCCGTGTCGGCGGTTCTACCTATCAGGTACCTATGGAAGTAAGAGCTGAGAGAAGACAGACTCTTGGTCTCCGTTGGATCACCGCTTATTCCAGAAACCGTGGCGAAAAGACCATGGCTGAGAGACTTGCGGCTGAAATCCTCGATGCTAAAAACAGCGCCGGCGGAGCATTCAAGAAGAAGGAAGATACTCATAAGATGGCTGAAGCTAACAAGGCTTTTGCTCATTACAGATATTAAGCCGGATTTAAAGGAGACTAAATATGCCAAGAGAATACCCGCTTGAGCGGACTCGTAACATCGGCATCATGGCTCACATTGATGCCGGCAAAACCACCACCACCGAAAGAATTCTGTTCTACACCGGTAAGACTCACCGTATTGGCGAGACTCACGAAGGTGCAGCTACGATGGACTGGATGGAGCAGGAACAGGAACGCGGTATTACAATTACTTCCGCGGCTACAACTTGTTTCTGGAAGAATAACAGAATCAATATCATCGACACCCCCGGTCACGTTGACTTTACTGTAGAAGTTGAGCGTTCGCTTCGCGTACTCGACGGCTCTGTAACAGTTCTTTGCGCAAAGGGCGGTGTTGAACCTCAGTCTGAAACCGTATGGAGACAGGCTGACAAATATCAGGTTCCCCGTATGGCTTACATCAATAAGATGGATATTACCGGTGCTGATTTCTATCGCGTAGTTCAGATGATGAAGGACAGACTTCACACTAACCCCGTTCCGATTCAGCTTCCTATCGGTAAAGAAGCTTCTTTCAAGGGAATCATCGACCTCCTTAACATGGAGGCTGACGTTTACTATGATGACCTCGGTAAGGATATGCGCGTTGAGCCCATTCCGGAGGACATGGTAGAACTCGCAAAAGAATATCGTGCAAATCTTGTTGAAAGCGTAGCGGCTACCGATGACGCTCTCATGGACAAGTTCTTCAATGATGAAGAAATCACCGTAGAAGAGCTTAAGGTTGCTATCCGTAAGGCTACTATTGCTAACCAGATGGTTCCTGTTTGCTGCGGTACTTCTTACAAGAACAAGGGTGTACAGAAATTGCTTGATGCAGTTATCGACTACATGCCTTCTCCTCTTGATATTCCTGCTATTAAGGGTGTAAACCCCGACACAGAAGAAGAGGACGAGAGACCTGCAGACGACAATGCTCCTTTCTCCGCACTTGCGTTCAAGATTATGACAGACCCGTTTGTTGGTAAGCTTTGCTTCTTCAGAGTTTACTCCGGTATGATTGAAGCCGGTAGTGCGGTTTACAACTCCTCTAAAGGAGCTCGTGAGCGCTTTGGTCGTATTCTTCAGATGCATGCTAATGACCGTAAGGACATTGATGTTTGCTACTCCGGAGATATCGCTGCAGTTGTAGGTGTTAAAAATACAACTACCGGTGATACCTTCTGCGATGAAAAGCACAAGATTATCCTTGAGTCCATGGAGTTCCCAGAACCTGTTATCAGCGTTGCTATCGAACCCAAGACCAAGGCAGGTCAGGAAAAGATGGGCATTGCACTTTCGAAGCTTGCAGAAGAAGACCCGACTTTCAGAACCTATACTGATGAAGAGACCGGTCAGACAATCATCGCCGGCATGGGCGAGCTTCACCTTGAAATTATCGTAGATAGACTTCTCCGTGAGTTTAAGGTAGAGGCAAACGTAGGTAATCCTCAGGTTGCTTATAAGGAAACTATCCGTAAGAAGGTTGACCACGAGACCAAGTATAAGAGACAGTCCGGTGGTAGCGGTCAGTACGGTCACGTTAAGATTATTCTTGAGCCTAACGAGCCCGGTAAGGGTTATGAATTTGTTAACGCTGTAACCGGCGGTGCTATTCCCAAGGAATATATTCCCGCTGTTGATGCAGGTATTCAGGGCGCTATGCAGACCGGTGTACTTGCAGGTTACAATGTAGTTGACGTTAAGGTTACACTTTATGATGGTTCGTATCACGAAGTTGACTCTTCTGAAATGGCGTTCAAGATTGCCGGTTCTATGGCATTCAAGGAAGCCATGAAGTTGGCAGACCCCGTTCTTACTGAGCCTATCACAAAGGTTACTGTTACAACTCCTGACGACTATCTCGGCGATGTAATGGGTGGTATCAACTCTCGTCGTGGTCAGATTCAGTCTATGGAGCAGGTAAACGGTGCGCAGGAAGTGCTTGCGTTCGTTCCGCTTTCAGAGATGTTCGGTTATGCTACCGACCTCCGTTCCAGAACACAGGGACGTGGTGTGTACGCAATGGAGCCTTCTCACTTTGCTGAAGTTCCGAAGAACATTCAGGAAGAAATTATCAAGACCAGAGGCAAGAACAACTAATTTGAATATTTCGGCATAGCCGACATATAAACCAAAACAAAAATTAATTTTTATATTTTAGGAGGATATTAAAAATGGCAAAGCAGAAGTTTGAAAGAACTAAACCCCATGTTAATATCGGTACCGTAGGTCACGTTGACCACGGCAAGACCACTCTTACCGCTGCAATCACCAAGTACCTTTCTCTTGGTAACGGTGCAGAGTTCATGGCTTACGACCAGATCGACAACGCTCCCGAAGAGAGAGCAAGAGGTATCACGATCAACACCCGTCACGTTGAGTATGAGACTGCAAACCGTCACTACGCTCACGTTGACTGCCCCGGCCACGCTGACTACGTTAAGAACATGATTACCGGTGCTGCACAGATGGACGGCGCTATCCTCGTAGTTGCTGGTACTGACGGCCCTCTTCAGCAGACCCGCGAGCACGTTCTTCTTGCTCGTCAGGTAGGCGTTCCTGCAATCGTAGTATTCATGAACAAGTGCGACATCGTTGATGACGCTGAACTTCTCGACCTCGTAGAAATGGAAATCCGTGATCTCCTTTCTCAGTACGAGTTCCCCGGTGACGATATTCCGATCATCCGTGGCTCTGCTCGTGAGGCTCTTACCTCCACCAGCACTGATGCAAATGATGCAGTATATGCACCTATCAAGGAACTCATGGACGCTGTAGACTCCTACATTCCTACTCCCGACCGTATGGCTGACAAGCCCTTCCTTATGCCTGTCGAGGACGTATTCTCCATCTCCGGCCGTGGTACTGTTGCTACCGGTCGTGTAGAGAGAGGTACTCTCCACATGTCTGAAGAAGTTGAAATCGTTGGTCTTTCCGACGAAAAGAAGAAGACCGTTATTACCGGTATCGAGATGTTCCACAAGCTCATGGACGAAGCTCAGGCTGGTGACAACATCGGTGCTCTTCTCCGTGGTATCCAGAAGAACGAGATCGAGCGTGGTCAGGTTCTCTGCAAGCCCGGCACCATCAACCCCCACACTCAGTTTGTAGGTCAGGTTTACGTACTTACTGAAAAAGAGGGTGGCCGTCAAAAGCCTTTCTTCACTGGTTACCGTCCTCAGTTCTATTTCAGAACTACTGACGTTACCGGTTCCATCAAGCTTCCCGAAGGCACCGACATGTGCCGTCCTGGCGATAACGTAAACATGGATGTTGAACTTATCACTCCTATCGCTATCGAAGAAGGTCTCCGTTTCGCTATCCGTGAGGGTGGTAGAACCGTAGGTTCGGGCGTTGTTACCGAAATCAAGGGCTAATTTTTAGACTTTTGTTCAATTGGAGAGAGTTTCGACTCTCTCCAATTTGAATATAATCACAAAATATCTTTGGGGAATGGTGCAATTCCATACCGGCGGTATAGTCCGCGAACATCGTTTGATGCCGATTAGGTGCAATTCCTAAACCGACAGTAAAGTCTGGATGAGAAAAGATAAATTACGCTATAATTATAGCTAAATTCCCCTTTTAGGGGAATTTTATTTTTTCTCCATGTTTTAGGAGGACAAAATGGCTAATAGAAATGATAAAATACACAATTTAATATTGATTTCGTTATTCACTGCAATTGCATATATATGCGGAATCCTACCATCTATAAAAGTAAATTTTTTGTCATTAGACATTAAAGATGCTTTTATTGCAATCGGCTCTTTGTATCTTGGCCCGTTGTCAGGTGTGATAATCTCCGGAGTTGTTTCCGTGCTTGAAACCGTTTCCGGAAGTACCACCGGCTTTTACGGATTAATAATGAATTTTTTCGGTTCTGCAGCATTTGTTGCTGTAGCAGCGTTGATATATAGAAACAAAAAAAGCCTTGCAAATGCTGTTTTGGCGTTGGTTTGTGCCACTTTGAGCATGACTGTGGTAATGTTATGCGCAAATCTAATTTTTACACCGTATTATATGGGAGTGACTGTAGAAGCGGTAAAAAACTTGATTGTTCCATTGTTTCTCCCTTTTAATATTGTAAAGGGCGTTTTAAACTCTGCTTTAGTTATGCTACTGTATAAGCCTATTTCTGTTGCGTTAAAACATGCCAAACTTGCAAAAGATAAATTAAGCACAGCAAAAATGAATAAAAATACATTGATTATAGCTTTTGTGGCGGTTGTTGTTATTGCACTTTGTCTTATGTTTATATTTTTTGAACTTAATGGAGCTATAGTAACAGAATCTTGATTTTATAGAGCAAAAGTAGTACAATAATATATATTATATAAAACGGAGTATAAAATGTTTGATAGTTTAACTTCTGCTATTACCGAGTTTTTGTATGAAGTTGTCGGTGCGGAACTTTGTACTTTTATAGTTTCTATGATTCCTATTATAGAGCTTCGCGGTGCTATTCCGATTGGACAAGGTATGGGACTTGGTTTTTGGCCATGCTACATAATCAGCGTTATAGGCAATTTGTTGCCGGTTCCTATTATTCTTCTGTTTGTAAGGGTAGTGCTTAACTGGATGAAAGGTATTAAGCATCTGGACAAAATTGCAATTTGGGTGGAAAAAAAGGCAGATAAGCATTCCGGAAGTGTTACTAAATATGCAACTTGGGGACTCTTTTTATTTGTTGCCATTCCGCTCCCCGGAACGGGAGCATGGACAGGTGCGCTGATAGCAGCACTTTTAAATATGAGAATGAAAAAAGCGTTGCCGTTTATTTTTGCAGGCGTGCTTACGGCAGGGCTTATTGTTAGCCTTTTGACATTTGGAGTTATAAGTATTTTACTTTAATTGCTATATGAACAAGTTTAATTCTAAATTGATGAGAAAGCAAGAATCAAGTATTACATTGCTTTATTTTGCTACTTTCTTTTTAGTTGCGATAAGATTTTTGTATTTTGGTTTTAAGTATTTTCCGCAACTCGACGATTATATTCAGCATCACAATTATGCACCTCAAGGCAATTTCTTTTACCTTGTAGAGCGTCTCGGATTGCTTGGCGCGCGTCCGCTTGCCGGCATTCTTGACATCACGCTTTGGTCATGGCTTTGGCCTTGCTCGATAATAGGTGTGTTGTTGCTTTGTGCTTTGTATGCATTTGCGGCGGTTGAATTTCAAAAAATCTTTGAAAAACTTTTTGGAACTTCAAAATTCTTTATTATTATTTTTGCTTTACTTCCTTTGGGCATAGAGGGCACATACTGGATGAGCGCGTCCACACGCATAATTCCGGGTTTGTTTTTCGCTGCTTTGTCTGCTTCCGCGTTTGTGAAATTCTTGGAAAACGGAAGGAAAAGCAGTATTGTACTTGCTTTACTTTTTCAGTTTTTTACATTTTGCTTTTATGAACAAACCGCAGTTCTTTCATGTGCACTGAATGTTCTTCTCGGACTTCTGTATTTAAAGAAAAGTAACGGCCGATGGATTTTTTCATACGCATGCATTGGTTGTGCAGCCATATATTTCGCTATTACTCATATTCAGGCGGACAGCATGCTATATTCGGGCAGAACAAACATTATACTTCCTAAAAGTGCATATTATTTTGATACTTTTTTGCCTGACTTG
>JAZNOM010000129.1:0-9500 GCA_045580835.1 Eubacteriales bacterium | reverse complement strand
TCCTTTAGAAAAATAACCTCGGAATTTTCCGAGGTTATTCTTTATTTTATCATTTCAACTGCAACTTTTGCATCTGTTTTTGCAAGAACTTTCAGTGCATCAACCTTTTCGCAAGGGATATCCTTACCGAAAAGCTCTGCTGCGCGGTCTGAGAGGTGTCCCTTTTCGAGCGCGGACACGCTTACCGGCGACTCATACCCCATGTAAGAAAGCATCGAATCCACCTTTTTATCATACGACACACCGAGCAGCGGTTTGCCTGCCGCAGCACCGTAGATAAGCAGGTGAAGTCGCATTGCTATAACGAGGGATGTGCGCGATATTATGCCCAAAATCTCACTTGCCGTAAGATTTTCGAGAATTTCGCCCTTTGTCGCCGCAAGCGCGTTGACCTTTTCGGAAAGCAGGCGGTCACGACTTGATTGCATGATGAGGTAAAGCGGCTTTGCACCGGTTTTTTCGGCTATTCTGTCAACCTCTTTTGCAAAAAGGGTTGCAAAGGTTTCCTCATCCATGCCGCAAACCTCCTCACTATGCAACGAAGAAAAATTGCGAAGCGATACGGCAAAGAATTTTTCGCCCTCTATATTTCGCATGATGTAGTCAACTCTTTCGCGCGGTGCGCTCTCAAGAGTGAGCGCAGGGTCTGCGGTAAGAGCTATGCGTGAAGCATCAAATCCAAGCGATTTTACATATTCGATAGACTGCGGCTCTCGGAAAGTGATTTTGTCGGCAAGCGAGAGCGTTTTAAGCACATTTTTTTCATGCTTTTCGCCAAATACAGGACCAACTCCGTTTGCGTAAACAAATACCTTAAGTCCGCATTTTTTTGCCAGTTTAATTATAGATGTATAATAGAAAAGCGAGCGCGAAGACGTTGTGTTTTGAAGCAGATTTCCGCCGCCGCTGATAAGCAGCTTTGCGCGGCGCATTTCGGAAATCATTGCAAAAATATTAAATCTGCCAATTGCACGCACACCGTATTTTTTCGCATTGCGGCGCGGATTTTTGCAAAAAATAGTGATTTTTGCATCGGGTGCTTCTGCGCGGATGTTTTTAATCATCGAAGCGGCGATAGAGTCATCGCCGGCGTTTTCAAAACCGTAGTAACCGCTGATAAGAATGTCGCCATGCTCGGTTTTGGGGCTTGGCGAAAGTGTTTCGTACATTCTTTCATAATCGCGTGCGGTTCGCGCAGCGGAAAAATCGGCAAGGATAACCTCGCGGCAGTATGCTCCTTTTTCGGCAAGGTCGTTTCCGTCAAACAATGCAGAAATATCGCGGATAAGCTTTTCCTCGCTCACCTCTCCGCATCCTCGGCAACAGTAATTTGTTTTGTAGGAAATCTCACGTTTTGACTCATCAAAAATACCGATGTAACCCTCGTTGCCGCAAACAATCGTAGGCTTACCCACGCTCATTGCTTCAAGTGCGGCACGGGACGCACCGACAAATATGTCACCTGCCGCGATAAGATTTGGGGTGTCGGTACGAAGTCCGGGAGTAAAGATAATTTTTCTGCCGTATTTTTTCTCAAGCGCCGCAGCGATTTCTTTAACATCGAGCAAAAGATTCTTTTCGGATGAAATAACGCCGTCGCCTACAACAACTATTTCGAGGTCGGGGTATTTTTCAAGCAGTTTTTCAGCCGCTTTTGCAAGGCAAAGCTGCGCCATACCGCGGCTTTCGTCCATGCGGCTGACAGTAACGATTCGGTGCTTCGATGGGGAAAGCGAAAGCTCTTTTACTATGCACTCGGCATCTGCCGCAGGCGAAAACACCTCGGTGTTTATACCGTTAACTGTAACGAAAATATTGTCTGAACACTGGTCATAATTGTCTATCAGGTATTGCTTTATATCCTCACTTACTGACATCTGCTTGTCGCCCCAGTTTGCAATGCGTTTCCACAGTGCGTTTACCTTAAACACCCAGTGCGCGGTAGTAACAAATCTGAAACCGAGCTTTTTTTGCAGCATGCCGCATACAAATGCAGGTATACGCGCATGGGCATGCACTATGTCAAATTTTTCCTCTTTGATAAGCTTTTTAAGCCCCTGATACGCCTTTACAACGCTTGTAGGATTTTTACTTGCAAGCGGAAGTGTGACGTGGCGAACACCCGCTTTTTCAAGCATTTCGGCATACTTACCACCGGCAGAAGCAACGGTTACTGTGTGCCCGTTCTTTTTCAACGCAAGCACAAGCTCGTATATATGGGTTTCGGCACCGCCAAAACCCATTTGCATTGTGGTCATTAAAATGTTAAGTTTGTTTTCCATTTTATCTCCCAAAGTTTTGTTAACATCTATATTTTAACAAAAAAAGCGCAGTTAATCAAGTGGAAGATAGATTAAAGTTATGATGATACCCCCGCCCTACGGATTTGTGCGTTCCAATTTGCTCCCGTAAACATTTATTTACATCATTATAAAAGAGGTGGAAAACAAATGTTTTCCACCTCTTAACTTATTTTCTATCAAGATACTCGCATGCAGAAAGTGCCGCAACTGCGCCGTCGCTGACAGCCGTTGCAACCTGACGCACCGCTTTTACGCGGCAGTCGCCTGCGGTAAAAATACCGTTGGTTCTTGTACTCATATCGTTTTCAGCAACGATATAACCGCGGTCAAGAGTTACAAGCTCACTGAAAGCCTCATTTTCGGGAGCAAGTCCGATAGCCACGAACACGCCGTCTGTAAGAAGAGTTTCCTCTTCCCCGTCTGCATTGATGATTTCAACGCCGCAAAGCGTGTCCTCACCGATGAACTCCTTTACGGTGCAACCAAATCGAACGGTTACATTCGCCTTTTGCGTAAGCAAATCTGCAAGACGCTTTTCGCCTGTGAAATTATCAAGATTTTGCACAACGGTGACACTTTTTGAGGTTTCGGAAAGCAGCAGTGCCTCCTGAAGTGCGGAGTTTCCGCCGCCGACTACGATAACGTTTTTGCCCTCGTAAAAAGCACCGTCGCAAACTGCGCAAAAAGAGATTCCGTCGCCGATAAACTTTGTTTCATTCGGCACGCCGAGAAGTCTGTGCTTTGCACCGGTTGCAAGGATAACCGCACCGCACTCATAATGGGTAACGTCGGTAAACACGGTTTTTGTGCCCGTGTTGTTGAGATTGATATACTTTACCTCTTCTACCGCAACGTCAGCACCCTGACCGAGCACCTGCTCAACCATTTTGTCGGCAAGCTCGCTGCCGCTGATAGAAGCATAGCCGGGATAGTTCTCAATCTTTGGCGAAAAGGTCATCTGCCCGCCAAAACCGCTTTTTTCTATAACAAGCACGCGCTTACCTGCGCGAAGCGCGTACAGTGCGGCGGTAAGCCCCGCAGGGCCACCGCCGACAACCACGATGTCATACATTGACTTTAGCTCCTCTTTGAGCAATAAATTCGCGTACACCGACAACGTTCATATACTTCTGAATTCTGTCGCCGTTAGCTACGATAAGTGCTGGAACCTGCTTTAGACCAAGCTCGGTTGCCATTTCCTTATTCTCTTCTACATAGAGCTTTTCAAACTCAACGCCTGCATCCTCAAGAAGCTTTGCGGCAATCTTGCAGTTGGGGCAGGTCTTGGTTGTAAAGAGAATGATGCGTGAACCGGTAGGCATATCTGCGGATACTTCGTCTGCACATTCGCATGCATCAACGGGACCGGAGTGCTTAAGAACGCTTGTTTCGATATTGTAAACCTTGCGCTCCTTGAACTCCTGGCTCTTACCGTCGTTCCAGTTCTGAACGGGGCGGTAGTAACCGGTAATACGGCTGTAAACCTCTGCCTTTTCACCGCAGTGAGGGCAAGTGTAATGCTCGCCTGCGAGATAGCCGTGAGTGCGGCAGATGGAATATGTGGGAGAAAGTGTATAATAAGGAAGCTTGTAGTTTTCAGCTACCTTGCGAACGATGTTTGCAGCAGCCTTCCAGTCAGGGAGACGCTCGCCGAGGAATGCGTGGAATACGGTACCCGAAGTGTAGAGAGTCTGGAGTTCATCCTGAACATCGAGTGCGGAGAACACGTCTTCGGTGTAACCAACGGGAAGATGTGAAGAGTTGGTGTAGTAGGGTGCGCCGTCCTCGCCGCCGCCTGCGGTGATGATATTGGGGTAACGGCGGAGGTCATGCTTTGCAAAGCGGTATGCGGTGGACTCTGCAGGAGTTGCTTCGAGGTTGTAGAGGTCGCCGTACTGCTCCTGATAGTCGGAAAGACGCTCGCGCATGTGGTTAAGAACTTCCTTGGTGAATTCCTGCGCGCCTGCCTTGGTAAGATCCTCGCGGAGCCAACGCGCATTCATGCACGCCTCGTTCATACCAACAAGACCGATGGTTGAGAAATGGTTTTCAAACGTGCCGAGGTAACGCTTGGTGTAAGGATAAAGTCCCTCGTCCATGAGCTTTGTGATAATCTTACGCTTAATGGAAAGCGAACGTGCAGAGATATCGAGCATATGGTCAAGGCGCTTGTAGAAGTCCTCCTTATCCTCGGAGAGGTAAGCAAGACGGGGCATGTTAATGGTAACAACGCCTACGGAACCGGTGGACTCGCCGCTGCCGAAGAAGCCGCCCGACTTTTTGCGAAGCTCGCGGAGGTCAAGACGAAGTCTGCAGCACATAGAACGAACGTCACTCGGCTCCATGTCGGAGTTGATGTAGTTTGAGAAGTAAGGAGTGCCGTACTTACTGGTCATCTCAAAGAGAAGACGGTTATTTTCGTTTTCAGACCAGTCAAACTCACTTGTAATAGAATAGGTAGGAATAGGATACTGGAAGCCTCTGCCGTGCGCGTCACCTTCAATCATGATTTCAAGGAATGCCTTGTTAACCATATCCATTTCAGCCTTACAGTCGCCGTAGGTGAAGTCCATTTCCTTACCGCCTACGATTGCAGGCATGTTTTCCATATCCTTCGGAACGGTGGAGTCAAGAGTGATGTTGGAGAAAGGTGCCTGAGTACCCCAACGTGAGGGAGTATTTACACCGTAAATGAAAGCTTCGAGAGCCTTCTTAGTCTGCTCGTAGGTAAGGTTATCAGCCTTAACGAAGGGCGCAAGGTATGTATCAAATGAAGAGAACGCCTGCGCGCCTGCCCACTCGTTCTGCATGATACCGAGGAAGTTTACCATCTGGTTGCAGAGTACGGAAAGGTGCTTTGCAGGAGCGCTGGTCATCTTGCCGGGAATGCCGCCGAGACCTTCTTTGATAAGCTGCTTGAGTGACCAGCCTGCGCAATAACCGGTGAGCATGGAGAGGTCATGGATGTGAATGTCAGCGCTTCTGTGAGCCTGTGCAATCTCATTGTCATAAACCTCGGAGAGCCAGTAGTTAGCGGTGATAGCGCCGGAGTTTGAAAGGATAAGACCGCCTACGGAATAGGTAACGGTGGAGTTTTCCTTAACTCTCCAGTCGGTAACCTTAACGTAGGAGTCAACAATTTCCTTATAGTCAAGAATAGTGGACTTGAGGTTACGGAGTTTTTCGCGCTGACGGCGATAAAGGATGTATGCCTTTGCAACGTCTGCATAGCCGCCCTGAACAAGCACTTCTTCTACGCTGTCCTGAATGTCCTCAACCGCAATAAGGTCGTCCTTGATTTTAGCCTCAAAGTTTGCAGTAACCTTAAGCGCGAGGAAGTCAATAATATTAGGATGATAATTAACTTCGCATGCCTCAAAAGCCATTTCTATAGCTTTTGTAATCTTGGATATGTCAAAATCCACAATTTTGTTGTCACGTTTTCTTACATGATACATAAAAGTCGTCCTCCATATGGTACTATATCTAAATTTTTATTTTTCGCAGCATAGATACTCTACCATATTAAGAACGACTTGTCAATAGAAAAACACAATATTTTGGAATTAAATTTTTGTTCAAACACTATATCTTGTGGTCAGCCACGAATTACAGTATTTGGCAAAAACGGTTTTACCGCCTCTGAAAGTGCCTCTGCATAAGACCTCGAGCACTCAAAATCCGACGCCTTTTCACTGCCGGCAACTATGTCGCCGGAGTCCTTGAAGGGTTGTAAATAGTAGGCTTTTGCGCCTTTTAACCACTCGCCGATAGCTCTCATATCATCGACTGTATGAAGGTTTCCGCATACGGTGGTGCGGAACTCGTAGTCAATAGCTCCATTTAGTAGTATATCGACGGATTTTTGTATTTTAGGCACTATATCTTGTGGTATGCCTGCGGTTATTGTATATTTATCGAGTGAATTCTTGATATCCATAGCAACATAGTCGATAATTCCCTCTTTTATAAGCTCTTCAAGCTTGTCGGGCATTGAGCCGTTTGTATCAAGCTTCACAAGATAACCGATTGACTTGATTTTGCGTATAAAATCGGCTATATCCTTTTGCAATAGCGGTTCGCCGCCGGTTATACAAACACCGTCAAGCAGCTTTTTACGCTTTTCGAGATAGTCAAACAGTTCTTTTTCATCTATAGTGGACTCGCTTGGGCGCACGACAAGCCCCGCGTTGTGACAGAACGGACAACGAAAATTGCAACCGTGAGTGAATACAGTTGCAGCAGTTCTGCCCGGAAAATCGAGCAATGTAAGTTTTTGATAAGCTTCAATATGCATGAAAATATCCTCTTTCTTCATATATTTATATAATAGCACGAACGCAGCACTATATCAAGTTGAATTTATGAATTATTTCGAATCAAAAACTTGCAAAAATTGCAAAAAAAGGGTTGAAATCAGTAAAAAGTGCTGATATAATGAAATTATCATTTTTGAAAAATTGCACATAGGGAGATAAATCTATGCTTAAGAATGAATATTTGAAAAAAGTTTTTGCTGACGTTGAAAAGCGCAATGTCGGCGAGCCTGAATTTTTGCAGGCAGTTACCGAGGTTTTCGAATCGCTCGAGCCGGTTATCGACGCTGACCCGCGTTTCGAGAAGCACGGCATTATGGAGCGCATTGTGGAGCCTGAAAGAATGATTAGCTTCCGCGTTTCTTGGGTTGACGACAACGGTAAGGTTCAGGTTAACCGTGGCTATAGAGTTCAGTTCAACTCCGCAATCGGTCCTTACAAGGGCGGTCTTCGTTTCCACCCCTCCGTTAACGCTTCCATTATGAAGTTCCTCGGCTTTGAGCAGACCTTTAAGAACAGCCTTACAAGCCTCCCCATGGGCGGCGGTAAGGGCGGCTCCGACTTTGACCCCAGAGGCAGAAGTGACGGAGAAATCATGCGTTTCTGCCAGAGCTTTATGACCGAGCTTGCAAAGCACATCGGCGCTGATACCGACGTTCCCGCTGGCGACATCGGCGTTGGTGCAAGAGAGGTTGGTTACCTCTTTGGTCAGTACAAGAGACTCCGCAACGAGTTTGTAGGCGTTCTCACCGGTAAGGGTATCCCCTACGGCGGCCCGCTTATCCGTCCTGAGGCTACAGGCTTTGGCGCGGTTTACTACACTGTAAACATGCTCGAAAGCTTTGGCGAAAGCGTAAAAGGCAAGACCTTTGGCGTATCCGGCTTCGGCAACGTTGCTTGGGGTACCGTTAAGAAGGTTCACGAGCTTGGCGGCAAGGTTGTTACAATTTCCGGCCCCGACGGCTATATCTACGATAAAGACGGTATCTGCACCGAAGAAAAGATTAACTTTATGCTTGAAATGCGCGCAAGCGGTCGCGACAAGGTTCAGGACTACGCTGACAAGTTTGGTGTTCCCTTCTTTGCCGGCAAGCGTCCTTGGGGCGAAAAGGTTGACATTGCTATGCCTTGCGCTACCCAGAACGAAGTTGGAATCGAAGATGCAAAGAATCTCGTAGCAAACGGCGTTAAGTACTATGTTGAGGTTGCAAACATGCCCACCACTGCAGAGGCTGTTGAATACCTCAAGGCAAACGGCGTTGTAATCGCTCCCTCCAAGGCAGTTAATGCAGGCGGCGTTGCAGTTTCCGGTCTTGAAATGAGCCAGAACTCCATGCGTTACTCCTGGACTGCAGAAGAAGTTGATGCAAAGCTCAAGCAGATTATGGCAAACATCTACAAGAACTCCTACGATGCTGCCGAAAAGTATGGCATGAAGGGCGACCTCATTGCCGGCGCAAACATCGCAGGCTTCCTTAAAGTTGCAGAAGCAATGATTGCACAGGGCGTAGCGTATTAAGAAACTCACTTCAAAATCTTCGATTTTGAAGTGGTAGCAAAGTCGTGCACTCGCGTCTCGCTCCACTGCTCGCGACTTTTAAGGAGTAAAAAAGTCGGGGAACCCGCCTTTTTTACAAGATTTTATTATATTAAAAAGGTCTCCGAAAGGAGACCTTTTTTGTCAATAAAAGAAAATCTTAATCTAATCCGTAGGTGCGACTATTAATCACCTGCCCGTTACTGATATCAAAAGAAGTCCACGGCTTTCACCGTGGACTTCTTTATTTCATCAATAGGCTCATCAAAGGAAACTACGATTTCGGAACGGCGTGAATAGATTACATAACCCATGTATATACCGTCAGCTTTGTAAAAAGTGGAAAATACTTTTTTGCCATTATCAAGAATAACGGTATCATCCTGTTTGTTGTTAATATATTCATATTCTCCATAATATACAACAAAAGACCTATCATTATAATCAAGACAGATATCAACAAATCCTAAACAAGTCCCTAAGCAAACAACAGTCACAAAGATAGCAAGGCATACCGTACAAGTCCATTTAAAATCTCGTGTAGCTCTGTCTTTACGCTTTTTCTTCGACTTTTCATACAGTTCTTTTTCCAAAGTTTCGGCAGATAAAGAAGGATTACACAATACTTTATGCTTTACTTTAGATTTTATCTTTTTGCGGATACTTTTCATATAATCGCCGTCCTCACGCCATGCGCGAACTGTAACCCAAAGCAAGACACAAATAACAACTGCCATTATAACTAAAATGAAAATCCAAACATTAATTTGCTTTTCCAAAATATCAAGATACGCTTCCATTGTTATCCCCCTTGTTATGATAAGTATATCATATTTAAAGAGATTTTGAAAGGGATTTTTTGATAAGGTAAATTATTGTTTAGCGGAGTAAATTGGAAACTACAAATGTGTAGGGCGGGGGCTTGCTCCTGCCGCCTTTACAACATCTGACGGCGGCTTGCGGCGGGAGATAAACCCCCGCCCTACAATGTTTGTTCGCTGCCACGATCTCCCGTAAACATTAATTTACAAAAATCCCACCTTTCGGTGGGATTTTGTTTTATCTTTGAATTTTTCCTTCAATTTCGGTGAGGCCTTCGTCGAAGAATGACCAATCATCGTGGAAACGGAGGTTTTCAAGGCGGAATGCGCACGGCCATGCAGGCAGCCACTGCGAGGGGCTGAACGCAGGCACGCCGTAACGTCCCCAACGAGTGTGGAATACCGCCTCGTCCTGCGCACCTGCGGGACGGATACGTCCGTTAATATACATTGTACCGTCGGAAATGCACTGACACGCATTGCACCAGAATGCAACTGCACGCTCTCTCCACTGCTTAAAGCC
>JAZNOM010000128.1:0-43930 GCA_045580835.1 Eubacteriales bacterium | reverse complement strand
GATATAGCCTTCGGGAGCTTTAGTTTCCTTAAGAGTATACTCGTGACCGGACGGGAGATTTGCAAAAGTAACCTTTCCGTTTTCATCGGAGGTTGCAGTTTTAGCACTGATGCTTACATCGCCGCTGCATACGGAGCAGTTCTTGTTGTGCGAAAGCTTAAAGGTTGCACCTGCAAGTGTCTTGTCGCTGTCATCGATCTTTGTAAAGGTGAGCGTACCGAGATAACCTTTGACAGATGGTATCGGAAATTTAATAGTTTTTTCCTTGCCCAGACCGTCGTCTGTGCGAACCTGATAGGTAAGAGAGGTGGGGCCGTTTGTCTTGTACTCTTCATTTTCTACAAAGGAAGCCTTTTCGTTTGCAAGGCGAACTCTGTAGGAGAGAGTGTAGGTATAAGTGGTTGTATTGCCGCTCTTGCTTGTAATATATCCGGAGTTTTTGAGGTCCCAACGGATGCTATCATCTTTAGAGTTAAACTGTGCAGTGTTTTCGCCGTTTTCAATAGCCTTACCGCTGATAGAAGCACCTGCAGCTTTGCCGCCCTTGTTGTAGAAATGCAAGAATTCGATATACTCAAGCTTGTTATCGTTCATTGCATCGTTTACCACCCAGGATGCAGAAACTTCACTTTCGGTAATCTCGCGGATTTCAGCAAAGATATTCTCATATGCCTTCTTAAGACCACTTGTGTTGGTGCTTGCATAGTAGTATCCGGAGCCGATTTGGTTCTCAAGCCAGTTCTCAAACTTGCCGTCTTTAATAATGTATCCGCTCTTATAAGCGTCGATTACGGAAAAGCCGTTTTTAACATTCTTCGCATCGCTCTTTTCATAAGCAGCGATGCTTTGACTTGCTACGTCAACGCCGATTGAAAAGATTGTAGTTCCGTCTTTTTTAATTTTTGCAGCAAGTTCCTGCGCCTTCTTTGCTGCGCGGTCACTGTAGCTTGTGCCATAAGTGCAAGGCACGCCTTTTTTATCGTTGTTAAGATGACTGCCGTCTGCATCGTAGGGGTCAACGCCGGTATAACCCTTGGAAATATAAGTGGTTGGGAAACCGTCGCTCAAAAAGATGATATACTGGTTATCAACCTTTGCCTTGTCAAGCATATCCTTCGCCATTTTAAGACCTGCTTCGATGTTGGTGAAGCGGTCATGAGATGCAGCATAGTTATTTGCGTTGATAATTTTGCCGGTATCGGTCTTCATCTCGTTTATAAGAGAAGTAGCCTGCTTGTCGGATGCGCAAGATGACATCTTGAAAATCTCATGTGCATGAGTGTTGAACGCTACAAAACCGAGTTTGCGGTTTGCGGTAGTGCCCTTGGAGTGGTTTGCAAAGGTTTTGATAAATGTAGAAGCCGACTCCATTGCAGCCGCATAACGGGTGGTGTTGCCGAATGCACTGTTCATTGTGTTGGAAATGTCCATTACAACAACAACCGCAATGTCCTGCGCCTTGTAGATTTCCTCAACCTTTTCGGTTGTGGTTACTTTAAGCGTAATGTCAAAGTAATTCTCGTCCTCGGTGGGAGCAACAGTTTTGCTCACTGCCACGCCGTCACTGTTGAGAGAACCGTTTGCAGGATTGGAGCCGCCAACACTTACTACCTGCACAGAGTTGTCAGCGTTTGAACCTGTTGCAAATACATTGGAAACAAGTCCCATTACAAAAGTGCAAACAAGCATAAGTGCAAGTGTCTTCTTCAAAACTGTTCTGAAATTAATCTTTTTTGCCATTGTTTCAATCCTCTTTTCTAAAGTTTTTGGATCGAAATACTGGCGGTCCGGCCGGCATGGTCTTTTGACTTTAGCCCCGTGACTTTGCGTCCCGCTTTTTCAAACGGTTTGCCCTTTTCATGTAATTCGCATAGAGTTGCCGTGTTTAACTTTCAAGTTGTTTTGCATATTCTTCGGATAATGCACTGTCCATCAGTGAAATCAGCTCTAGCACACTGCGAAAGCTTTCCTGACTTTCGCCCTCGAGCCAGTTTAGCGAGCCTTGCCAGCTTGCATTCTGCCTGAACAGAATCTTTACCGAAAATGTTGCCAGTTTTCCGCTTAACATCTTTAATGTGCAATCGGCTTTGTCAAAGTTTTTTTTAGGAGCTTCAAACCGCCTTATAGATTCAAACGCCTGCGGAAATTTCAAGTCGTCCAAGCTTTGTTCTATCATAAACAAAAGCTGTGTCAGACTGTGAAACGGCTGTATCTCGTTAAAATAGAGGTTATACATCCGCCCCACCGGGTTGTTGTCAGCGTAAGAATCTATGCAAATCATTGTTGTTCTTTTAGAATCACCGTGTAACATAGACTCACCGCCTCTCTTCTTGTATATTCAGTATATCAGAGGATGGTTACACTTTCGGTTACATTTTGAAGAAAGATTTTCATTTTTTTGAAACTTTTTGTAACCGAGAAAAAAGACGGCTAAAAGCCGTCTTTTTATCAATCAATTATTTCTCTTCGGTAGCTTCGAGACAATCGAATCTTTCCTGGCAAGAGGGGCAGATGAGGTCGCGGGGGTCGCAGGTCTCATCAAAGCAAACGTTTGCGCCGCAGTGGGGGCATTCTACTTCGTAAAAGCCGTCGCACTCTTCGTCGCAGCAGTCGCAGTCGCCGTCGCAATCGAATTCATCATCGCAATCGCAGCAGTCGCACTCGTCATCATCGGAGTATACAAACTCTTCAACTGCGCCGAGGTCCTCGTCAAGCTCTTCAACATAGTCGTTGAGAGTTGCAACGTCTTCAGCAACATCGGTAAGGTCGTTTGCAAGCTCGTCGAGAGTTTCAATAACTGCCTTGAGAAGCTTGCCTTCTGCCTTGGTTTCGTCAATATTCATGCCCTCAAGAAGTCCCTTGAGGTATGCGGTCTTTTCTGTAATGGTCATTTTTTATTCCTCCTAAAATTAGAGTAAAAACGGCACCGCCGATGGCGGCACCGTTAATTTTAAATAATTCTATCCTGTTTTAAAGGCGAACATGCGCCGACTTTAAAACTCTTTAAAGGTCGCGAGCGGATGAGCGAGTCGCGAGACTTGCGACCTGAAACAGTTGAAAAACGAAGTTTTTACAACTGAATTCTTTATGCTCTGGAGAGGTACTCGCCTGTACGGGTATCAATCTTGAGAACTTCGCCCTCATTGATGAAGAGCGGAACCTTAACTACAGCACCGGTTTCGAGAGTTGCGGGCTTAAGAGTGTTGGTTGCGGTGTTACCTGCAAAACCGGGGTCGGTCTGGGTAACAACAAGTTCAACAAACGTGGGGGGTTCTACTGCGAATACGTTGCCCTTGTAAGAAACAACGCGGCACATCATTTCTTCCTTTACAAACTTGAAATCATCGCCGAGCTTGTCCGCATTAAGAGGAAGCTGCTCGTAGGTTTCCATATCCATGAAGTAATAAAGTTCGCCGTCATTGTAGAGATACTGCATGTCCTTGCGCTCTACATAAGCGTTTTCAAACTTATCGGTGGGGCTGAAAGTTCTTTCGATTACAGCGCCGGTGATAACATTCTTAAGCTTTGTTCTAACGAAAGCTGCGCCCTTACCGGGTTTTACATGCTGGAATTCAACAACCTGAAGAACGTTGCCTTCCATTTCAAAAGTAATACCGTTTTTGAAATCTCCTGCTACTACCATTGTAAAAAATCCTTCTCAACGACTTTTGAATTTTTTAAGATGGGGCGTGGATAATTCCGGAGGATACGCGGTCGTTGTCACATACACTCGCCCACAATACTGTTACGTATTATTTTAACCTATATATCAGAATTTTGCAATAGTTTTCAAGAAAAAAATCCCGCAAACTGCGGGATTTTTTTGAGTGTGTCGAATTTTTTCGACACACTGACTGACGAACGAAAAAGAGAACCGATTTCATCGAAACGACATCGTCGGCGTACATGTGTACGACAGAGGGCGTTTCGATGAAAAGCAGAAAACAATAAAATGCCGTACAAACGGCATTTTACATTATAAATGGCACATTACCAAATTGCGAACGCAAAATTTTATTCTTAAAAAAGTATATATTTGTTTTTTTCTGTGTTCGGTACCTTTTTCGACAGTCAGGAAAATCCCGCAAACTGCGGGATTTTTACTATCTTCTGTGTTTTCTCTTGGTTTCGCGAGAGCCGAGCGCGGCTCCTGCCGCCGAAGCTATAAGCCCCAGCACGGCAATAATAACTTCTTTCAAAAAGCTATCACCGCCAAAAACGATTGAAGCCGCAATTACTAATACTAGCATCATTCCAGCGGATATAATACCGTTTGCAAAGCGATCTTCTGCGGCGGTTTTTGCTCCCAGAAAGCCGCAAAAAAACATAGATGCGCCAAAGCAAATCTCTCCGTAAAGTGTAAGATTCTTTGTCGGGTCATCACTTGCCATTGAAATCGCGCTCATAATCATGCAAAGTGCAAACGCAAAAACTACTGATATAGCGGTCACTATGGCGCAACGCGCAAGCAAAGACATTTTTGAAAAAGAATGTTTCGGCATATAATCTCCTCCATTTTTGTATATGTATATGCCGCAAAAAAAGAAAGCAGAACAGTTTTTACTGTTCTGCTTTAAACATTATACGTTAGGGTTAACCTTTGCCATGAGGTGTGTGTGTTTTGTAATCCATTTCTGCATCTTGATGCCAAGCCAGAAGCCATAGATACCCAAGGTGATGAGTGTGAGAAGAAACCATTTGATGTAGTTGCCGAACAACTGTGCGCCTGTGCCATCAAACACAACCTGATATCCGTCAATTTGAGTGTGATTTGCAAGCCAGCGCTGGTACATGCACACTGCCCAAGGTGCGCCCAAGCCAAGAGTAAAAATAACCAAAAGTGTTTGCAAAATGCTGATACCAATGTATCCGAGTAAGCCGCCTGTAAATTTGGATTCCATGAATAATTCTCCTTATGTAGTATGTTTGGGATACCCTATACTCATTTTACTGCAAATTGCAAAAAATGTCAATAAAAGGAGAAAAAGAAAAATTTATTCAGAAAAGAATATAAATCTGTGTTTGCCTGCGCGTTTTGCGCGATAAAGTGCAATATCCGCCTTTTCATAAAGCGCTTCAAGACTATCAGCATCCGTGCCGTAAACGCTGATGCCTACGCTACCCGACACACCATCGACCTCAAGCTTATCGCAAACCTCCTGAATCGAATCAAGCAAAACCTTGGCTTTTTCGCTGATAATCTCCTTTG
Organism: Eubacteriales bacterium; assembly: GCA_045580835.1. Classification (GTDB taxonomy): domain Bacteria; phylum Bacillota; class Clostridia; order Oscillospirales; family CAG-272; genus UMGS902. The sequence goes on along the minus strand of JAZNOM010000128.1, from coordinate 38,721 downwards.
TGGGGGTAAACTTCATCAGCACAAAAAATTCATCGCCGCCGAGTCTGCCGACAAGGTCAGTATCGCGGAAGCACTTGCTGATGTTTTTTGCAAGCGCCACCAAAAACTTGTCGCCCTCGACGTGTCCCAAGGTATCATTGACAATCTTAAAGTTATCAATATCTATCATAAACAGTGCGTGATTATCCGCCGCACCGCTGCCTGCAAGAAACGACTTTGCGTAGCGCATAGTTGCCGCACGGTTTAACACACTTGTCAGCTCGTCGCGCTCTGCCGCCCACATAAGGCGGTTTTCTTCTTTCTTTTTTTCATCTATATCGCGCACGATAAGCACCGCACAAAGATGATTGTCAAACGGGTTGGTGGTAAACTTCATCTCATCACGCACCCAGCGCGCCTCACCGCTTGAAAAGCGACGAAGATACTCCATGGATATATCACGCTTACCGCTCTCGTATATACTGCGCAAAGCGCGCGGCGCAAACGAGCGGTAAAAAGCATACGCAGGGCCTCTTTCGTCAACAACACCGGCATACGCTTTGCTCGCGAAAACTTCCATACTGTCATGAGGATTTATGGAAAAACCTCTAACCGATTGACGATGTTCAGAAATAATACGCCAGTCAACAATATCAAACAGAATTGACAAATACGTATCCGATGGCAACGAAAACATATACTCAAGCTCACGATTATAGTTCTGCATTGCAATCATATCAGCCGTTATATCACGGCTGAATCCGGCAATACCTATGATTTCGCCGTTTGCATCTCTTAATATATATTTGGACGTTGACGAATATCTCGGCTGTCCGTTTTCGTCATCGGCAAGAGGCTCAACATAGTTAAGCTTATCTTCTCCTTCTGCCATAAGCTTTTTGTCATCCTCGACATAGCGATGTGCAAGCTCATAGTTTTCAAATACCTCAAAGTCACTGTAACCGACGATATCCTCTACACTCTCTTTGCCGAGCATCTTTGCAAAAGGAATGTTTGCCGCTTGGTACACAAGATTTTTGTCCTTAATAAATATCATGTTTGGCGTGTTGTCAAGTATGTTTTGAAACGCACTCAGCATGAGTCTTGCCTGTTCTTCGTTTTTAATTATAGCCTCTATATCCTTCATACTTATTCTCCATTTCGGTTGAAGGCAGTGCAAACTGTCTGTAAATTATTCCTCGGCCGGCTCCATAAATCCTTCGCGCGAGCTTACCGCTTTAAAGGCTTCCATTACTTTAGGGTTAAATACTCCGCATTCGCCATCGAGTATCATTTTGACCGCAACACCGTGTGTGTATGACTCCTTATACACTCGCTTTGACGTAAGCGCATCATACACGTCGGCAACGCCTGCGACCTGCGCCCATATAGGAATATTATCGCCCACAAGTCCCTCGGGATATCCGTTTCCGTCAAAACGCTCGTGGTGGTAACGGCAAATATCGTATGCGTATCTGTAGATTCCCTTGTCGAGCATGTCAGGCACGCGCTCCAGCAGCTCACTGCCGCGAACGGTGTGCGCCTTGATGACCTCAAACTCCTCATCGGTAAGCCTTGCAGGCTTATTTAAAATCATATCGGGGATTGCAATTTTTCCAATATCATGGAGCACTGCGGATGATGCGATTTTTGTAATCTCTTCATCGGGGAGCCAATACTCAGGGTACCTTGCGCATACTTCTGCCATGATTTTTTTGGTATACGCGCAAATACGCTTGACGTGCTCGCCCGACTCGCAATCACGAAACTCGATAGCCGTTGCCAGAACGCTTAACATTCTGTGCATAAGCTCATGCAAATGGTCATCCTGCTCTTTGATGATATCCTCAAGATGATGTCTGTACGAAAACAGTTCTATCATGCTATGTATGCGATATTCAAGAAAATGCTTTGAATAAGGCTTTTTGATAAGGTCTACCGCGCCGCAGATAAAGCCTTGGCGAAGCAGGTCGGTGTCAACGGTATCCGTAGTTAAAAAGACGGGAATCTTTGACACAGTGCCGTTTTCCTTGAGCTTGCGCAAAACGTCAAGTCCGCTTATACCCGGCATGGTCAGCGCCAAAATCACGGCAGAAACATTTTGCTTTGCTTCAAGCAAGGCAAGTGCGCTTTTTCCGTCAGACGCTTCAATAATACTGTAAGAATCAGAAAAAATATCGCAAAGCGCTTTGCGGTCTATTGCACTGTTATTTACTATAAGAATCGTTCCCAATCTGTTCATGGTGCGCGGCCCTTCCATAAAAACTTATACTATTATTTTACCATGTAAAGATATTCAAGTCAATAAAAAAAGGCATCGCGCATGCGATGCCTTTTTATCATTAACTTACTGTGCTGCTGCAACTGCGGTGATGTGAGTGTTAACACCCTCGTACCAGTAAATGAAACCGGTTACGTCAACAACGTCGCCTGCCTTGAGAGCAGAAACTGTTGCATAAACTTCAGTGTCGGGAGCGGTGAGGTAGCGCTCTACGCAGAAGGAGTAGGAAGCGCCATCCTTGGAAAGAGTAACGTAGATATCGTCACCGGGCTCGCCGTTCTTAAACTCGATAGCTTCAACGGTCATGCCCTTGAAGGTTGCGAGTTTGTTCTGATGATTGATAAGCTCCTCGGTACCGAGAAGTGCGGTTGCATCCATAGGCTCTGCAACAAAAGTGTCTGCACCTTCAACAAACTCAAAGGTTGCATCCACAACTTCAACCTCGCCTGCCCATGCGCCCTTGTAGCCGTTTACACGGATCTTGGTGCCGGGAACGAGCTTTGCTGCATCCTCTTCGGAGCAAGCCATTTCATAGATGAAGTATGCGCCGTCCTGGTCCTGAGTGTAAACGGTAATCTTGTTGTCCCACCAGGACTGGGTTGCCTGAACATACGCCTCGATAACAACTTCTGCGTCAAGCTCTGCTGCTGCATATTCTGCATAAGACATAACTGCTGCGGGAGCAACGGTGGTCTCTGCTGCAGTTGTTTCTGCTGCGGTTGTTTCTGCCGCGGTAGTATCTGCTACGGTTGTGTCCGCAGTTGTTACTTCTGCATCGCCGCATGCTGCAAAAGCAAATGCAAGGGTAAGTGCCATAAGCATTGCAATAATCTTTTTCATTTTTAAAATCTCCTTATGTAAGAAATTACATTGTATTTATTATACAACTTTTTACCGCCAAGTCAAGTATAAATACTATTTTTTTCTGTTTTTCAGCACATCTGTAACAAAATACAAACCTATAAACACCCAAGCGACGGCAAGTGTCGCAATAAGCATTACAGAGGCCGTGGGAAGTTCGCCAAATCCCGCCTTTACTCGCGTGCCGTCTTCTGAAGTATTTACGCTTTGCATCTGGTCAAGGCGGTAAAGTGAAGAAACGTTGCCGTAAAGCTTGTCAATATACGCGCTGTCGACATTCTTCTTTCTGTACGCCGCTTTTGTTACATCGTTTATCATCTCGCCCGCCGCGTCACGAAGTGACGCAGAGCCGCTGAAAACGGGAGTTACAAACGTGTTCTCTGTATTTGCAAGCAAAAGCTTTGCGGCGTTTATCTTGACGTCATAATAGGTGCTGTTGTCCTCGCCTATTCTTGAAAGATAGTCCTTATACTCTGCTGACTCATGTGCCGCCGAAGTCACGGGAAGGTAACCCTCGGTGGATGAATACGCAATCTGGACATCATTTGTAAGAAGATACTGCACAAAAAGCCATGATGCAAGCACCTCACCCGCATCGTCCTTATTGAATATGCATACCGACGGTCCCTGTGATATCATCTGCACATTGTCCGTATCAAACTGCGGCACTGCTCTTACCACGGTTTCAAAATCAATAACTTTTTCGCCGCAAATGTCAATAAGCGGCGCGTCTGCGCCCATCCATGTTGCACCCGCTGTAGAGTCAACTGCAAAAATGCACTCACCGGCGTTTAGCATGTTTGCTGGATAGCCGGAGCGCTCAAACGTGGAAAACGCGCCCGTTTTTGCATTTGCATAGATTGTGGAAAGCAGTTCCTTTGTGGTGTCGTTAAAGATAAGCACTTCGCCATCCGAAGTGGAGTATTCCCCACCCTTTTGTCTTAACATTTGAATCATCATATTGTCTGTAGACTTGTAGACAAAAGGAATAAGCACTTCTCCGCCGTTTACCTTATACTTGCCGTTTTCATCCTTCGCAAGTGCGGCGTTTGACACCTCCCATACAAAATCCCATGTAAGCACATCGGGAAGTGTGTAGCCAAGCGCCTCAACGTATGTTTTGTTGATATAGCAAGCCTCGGTGGAGCGCATATACGGCATTGCGTAATAATGACCGTCTATGATACATTCGTCAAGAAACGACGGTATTATCTCGTCCTTTGAGGGAGAATCAAACTTGACCTCACTGCCGGACAGCCCGTAGCGCGGGTCGGTCATCAGCTCGTCAAGCGGCACGATAACGTTTTCGCCCTGCATGTATTCGGCAACATGGTCAGGATATGTGATACAGACGTTGGGGGTAGTATTTGTGGCAAGATTGGTTAAAACATCGTTTCTTATCATGCCGTAATCGGTATATGAAGAAAGTGTAACCTTTATATTGGGATAAAGCTTTTCAAAGGCAGCAACGGCGTCGGCGTATATTGCTCGCTGATGCTCGTTGTTTTCGTTCTTTGCCCAAAATGTTATCTCATACTGCTTTCCCTCGTCAAAATTCTCAGGCAACTCAAAGAGCGCATGCTCCACCTTGCCGTGGCAAGAGCAAAGCACCAGGCACATAAAAAGCAGACACAAAACAAGTTTTTTCATCCCTTTGTACCTCCTCTTACAACACCCGCCATAATCTTTTTACGGAAGATTAAGAAAAGTACGATAAGCGGCACAGAGATAACCACAACCGCCGCCATCATCGCAGGGATATTTTCGCGTCCGAAGCCGCTCTCTCTTATCTCTTGGATACCGTTTGAAACAAGATAATACGCTTCGTTGTCGGTGATAAGGCGCGGCCAAATGTAGGAGTTCCAGCACTCAATAACCTTTAAAATCGTTACTGTTACAATAGTCGGGCGGCACATGGGGATCATCACACGAAAAAGATATTTCAAATCCGAGGTGCCGTCAACCTTTGCGGCGTAGTAGAGATTATCGGGTATTTGCGAAAAGTTTTCTTTTAACAAATAAATATAGAAAACCGACGTTACCGAAGGCAAAACAAGTCCTGTAAACGTGTTACGCAACTCTAAATTTGTAATTGTCACAAAGTTTGTGATAATTACAAGCTCGCTCGGTATCATCATAAGTGACAAAAAAAGCGTAAAGAGAAGGTCTTTGCCCTTAAAGTTAAGGCGCGCAAAGGCAAATGCCGCAGGTACGATAACCGCAAGCATTATCGCGGTGGTTGCCACGGTGAAAATTACAGTGTTTAAAAAGTAGTCCGCAAGCGGTACGGCAGTGAAGGCTTCGCGATAGTTTTCAAACGTCGGTTCACTCACGAAAAGCTGCGGTATGCGCTCGGCATTGTATGCGCCAAAACTCTTAAACGATGTAAGCACCATAAAGTAGAACGGGAACAGAACTATAATCGCCCACACCGTTAAAAGTGCATAGACAATAATTTTTGAAATTCTTATTTTTCTCATAGCCACAACCTCAATAGTGAACATGCTTTTTGCTTACGATAAGATTTATGCAAGTGATTGTAAGCACTATGGTGAAAAGTATAATCGCCGCAGCTGACGCATATGAGGGATAACCGCCGCCGCTTGAATAGAGCATATCGTATACATAGCCGACAATGGTATTCATCTCGGCAACGTTCAAGTTTGTACCAAAAAGTGCAACCGCATCGCTGTACGCCTTAAACGCGCCGATAAAGCCCGTGATAATAAGATAAAAAAGCATTGGCGAAATCATCGGGAGCGTAATTTTAGTGAAAATGCGAAGCTTTGACGTACCGTCAACCTTTGCCGCGTTGTAGTAGTCCTGATTAACAGAGGCAAGCGCGCTTGTAAGCACTAAAATCTTAAACGGCATTACCACCCATACGGTGTAAAGGCAAAGCACGAGCATTTTCGCCCAGTATGGCCCGTCAATAAAGTCAACCGCTGTGCCGCCAAGCATAGTTATGATACCGTTTACAAATCCGTCGGTATACGGCGTTTTCTTAAACAGAATCATAAACACAAGTCCTACGGCGAGGGTATTTGTAACATATGGCAAAAAGTAAACCGTTTGATAAAGCTCGCGAAGAGGCTTTATCGAAGCAAGTCCCATGGAAACAAGCAGTGAAAGTGCGGTTGAAAGCGGCACGGTAATAACAACCAGGATAAAGGTGTTTTGAAGCGCCTGTAAAAAGTACGGGTCGTGCAACACATATGAATAATTGTATGTACCTATACCAAAATGAGTTTGCGATGCGAAGTTGTACCCCTCTTCTATCGAGTAAATAAACACGTCAATAAGCGGATAAACAAGGAAAACTCCCAAAAAGAGTATCGCAGGCAAGAGGTACAGCCATGCTTTGTAGTTTTTATTATCCATTTTTATCTCCTAACGCTATGCGCTCCTCGGTGACTTTATCGTAGATGTCGATTTTGCCGGGCTTTACCGAAAAACGAACAGTCGCCGCACTGACATTGATATTGGAATCAGAATCGACAATAGCGCGCACGGTTGCATGTGCGTTTTCATTTTTTGCCACTACGCTGATATCGCGCCCCATTACCTCAACACGTTCAAGTGCGCAGCCGAGAGTACCGTTTTCATCAAGCACAAATCCCTCGGGGCGGATGCCGACATAAACCTCGCCGTCCGAAACGGAGGGGGTATCCATTACGCAATCACTTCCAATATAAAGCTTTTCACCTTTGACATAGCCGTTAAACACATTGATTGGCGGAGTGCCGAGGAATTTTGCAACAAAGAGGTTCTTTGGGTCATCGTAAACCTCCTGCGGCTTGCCAATCTGCTGAATAACGCCATCACGCATAACGACAATAAGGTCGGAGATGCTCATGGCTTCCTCTTGGTCATGAGTTACAAAAACGGTTGTTATGCCCGTTTCAAGCTGAATGCGCTTAATCTCCTCGCGCGTTGCGAGGCGTAGGCGCGCATCAAGGTTTGAAAGCGGCTCGTCGAGAAGCAAAACTCGCGGCATTTTTACAAGAGCGCGTGCAATGGCAACTCGCTGCTGCTGACCGCCCGAAAGCTCGCTCGGCTTACGGTCCATGAGCGTGTCTATCTGCACAAGCTTTGCAACCTCAAGCGCCTTTTCGTTCATCTCGGCCTTTGTAAGCTTGTCCTTACCTTTGAAATTCTGAAGCGGAAAAATGATATTCTGGCGCACGGTGAGATGCGGATAAAGCGCGTAATTCTGGAACACAAGTCCAACACCGCGCTTTTCGGGCTCAAGGGAAGTCACATCGTCCTCACCAAAATAAATTCTGCCGCTTGTCGGCTTTTGAAGTCCCGAGATAAGGTTAAGCGCGGTACTCTTTCCGCAGCCCGATGGGCCAAGCAGACCAATAAGCTTGCCATCAGGAAATTCAAAATTGAAGTTATTAACCGCTACAACCTCTCCGCCGCTTTTTTTATTTCTTGACGGAAATTTTTTTGTCAGATTTTCAAGTACAACTTTCATAGTCTTTTCCTTTTATGTTAGGTTTTGCCTATATTATATAACTTAATATTGAATTTTTCAAGATCAAGGTAAATTAAAGTTTAAAAGTGCAAAGCACTTCTAAACGGGTAGGGGCTGGCGCCCACGACAGCCCGCCTAATCTTTGTTAAAACGGGACGTCGAAGGCGCCGTCCCCTACCACCGTTTATCTGCCAAAAGGCTTATAAACATTAATATATATTCTTGCACATTATTGGAAAAAGTGCTACAATACTTTCGAGGTGATTTCATTGAAGAAGAATATAGGTTTTATTAAATGTCTTGCATTGTTGCTCTTGGCAGCAATGCTGTTTTCAATGTTCGGTTGTGAAATGTCGCTTATAGACGATGACCGCGACGACGATACAAGCGACGAAGCAAAAGATAATGATAAAAAAAGCGGACTTTCTGTAAAAAAAGCCGAAGCCGCATGCGAAGATTTCTTTGCGGCACTGCTTGACGGCGACATCGACTCCGTAAACACGATGGTGCCTATGGGTACTGTTTTGTACGGCGGCGAAGAAAACCCACTGTTTTCAAGCGGAATTATGAGCAGTATGTTCGCGTCTGTAACATATAACATCGAAGAAAAAGAAGCGCTTGACGACGGAAGTGTAATTCTCAAACTGAAGATAGAAAACACCGACCTGAAGGCACTTCTTCTCTCGCTGCCAGAAGGCATATCCTCAAAAGAAGAGGCTCGCGAAAAGATGAAGGAGCTATTGCCAAACGCGGCACGCAAAACCTTTGATGCAGAGGTGGTTTTATCAGCCGTTGGCGGCAAACCTCAGATTACAATGACTAAAAGCCTTGCAAACGCCTTGACAGGCGGTCTTAACGACATTCTTTCAGAACTTATCGCGGAGGAAATGACAAATGAAACGACAAATTAAAAAACTCATTTGCATAACGCTTTGCGCTCTGTTTTTATTTAACTCTGCCACAATTTTTGCATCAGCAAAAAAGAATGAAGGCGACATTTTCTACGGCTATGTAGAAGCGCTCGGTATTGACTCCGATAAGCTTGGATGGTTTCTTGCCGCGCGCGACAAGGATGACGTGGTATATATTGAAGCCAACGAGTTTGCACGCCTTGCAAACGGCAAAATCTTTTTTGACGATAGCGGAACAAAGTTTAAATACCTCATCGGCAACTGGAATATCAAGGTTGACACCGATGCAAAAAAAGTTTCTGCCACTCTTTCGTTTGAATATGCGATTGAAGAGGATAACGCACTTTTCAGCAAGGAGTATTATCTGACCGAAATAATAGAAGCCAAAAACGGCGACTTCTATCTTCCGCTTGAGGAAATGATGTACATTTGCTGTATGGAGTGGCAATGCTATAACGGTACTATTTACCCATTTCGCCCTTACACTCTTTTTGACATCATCTGCGACTCGCGCGATATGCTGAACTCTACTGTCGACACCAATGACCTGCTCGGTGACGGTCTTGACTACTACGGCAACTCATTTAAATACGGTATTTCCGCCGCGCTTGATGAGATAAACTTTACTTTTATCTATGACTCTGCCGTTACATCATTTTATGATAAAGCGGCCATGAGCTACGAGATAGAAAACCTCTGCTCTGCACTGCTCACTCTTATAAGCGACGTGCCTGCGGACAGTGACGATGTGCCTGCGATAGACGATGCAATATTTAAGCTTGCAGGTAATGTTGCAACGGTTATGGACGTTCAGACCGCAGACGATGCGGCGCGCCTGCCATTGGCAAACAAGATTATTTATAACTTTGCAAAAGTTGAGCCTTTTGACGATGCAACCGCAGCGCAGCTCTCCAAAGTTTCGGGTGCAACAGGACTTTTAGCGACAACGCTTTCCTATCTCGTCAGCGTTACAAAAACGCTTGAAGCCACAGGCGATATGCCCGAAAACTTCAAAGAGCGCCTTGATTTTATCGAAGATTTAGCAAAGAGCCGCAAGGATTTAGACAACTTTTATATCGACCTTGAAAAAGCGGCAAAAGAAACATACAAACAGCACTACACGACGGTTTCAGAAGCTTTTGCAAAAAATGTAAATCTTGACACCGTTACCGGACTTGTAACCGGCGTTGCAAACTTTTCGGGCGGTATCGAAAAGGTGGCGTGGCCGCTCTGCTACGCTAGCGTGGCGGTAGGCGCATACAATCTTGTAATCGACGGACTAAAGCTTATTCCTGCGATTTCAAAAGCCTTTGAAAACGGTGAAAACGCGTTTGACTGCCTTAATCTTTTGCACATTTCATCCGTGACAAAGACAGCGTACAAGAATAACGCAGCAACTCTTGCCGACCATGACAATGTTACAGAAAAGTGGTTGAGCGATGTACGTCTTGCCGCACAGTGTATGCTCTGCGCATCTCTGCACGCCCACGAAAAACTTGTTGTACTCGGAAAGGCATCCGTACCGAGCGGTGGATATAAAGAGGCGCTTTATTTAAGCCTTTTGTCCACCTCGGAATACTACGATGACCTGCTATTCCTCTCTCCCACGTTTAAAAACATTCATGACGACTCTCTTGAATGTACACGCATGGAAATTCCGCCTGAATATGTATTCTACAAGCTGCCATTGCTTACAGATACTGCCAGCAGCTATCCTAACGGCAAATTAAATATCGAAGTAAAGCCGCAGGTTGAGTGTCCGCATCCGATGAATGTACCCGAAATTACTATTGATAGCTACAACGACATGTACGGCGGAACATCGACCTTTAAAATAGTGCATGAGTTTTGCAAAGAGCCGTATGTTATAGAAAAAGATTGCGTTGTATTCGGTGATTTTACGGGTTTTGACATGGGTGACGGTGAATACACTTACGTTCTGAACCTCTATTGCGTCGGTACTCGCGGCGGAGCGTATTCCTATGTATATAAAGTTATCGACGGCGTTTTCACAAAGATTTTAACACTTGACGGCGAACGGCGCGATGTAGAAATCTGGGTTGAAGGCTCGTTTGTTTCCTCCGGCACAATTAAAGGTGTGCTTCACCCATCCGAAACGCCTTTTGAAGCCGTGATAAGCTACCCTAACGAGCAGCGTACCGGAACCGAGATTTGGGAAAACGGTACCGGATACATAGGCTATGAGAAAAATGCTGACGGCTTTTATGATATCATATTTAAAACCAACGAACGTAACCTCTTTAACGGCGACGGCATTGGTGGAAGCCACTCGCGTTTTATCCTTAACGAAGACGGTGAGCTCGTTTTAAAGGAACAGTGGTACAAAGCCAATTAAAGCATTGAAATGCTACAATACTCTTTGAGGTGATACCTTTGGAACAAAATGCAAAATTTATTAAAATGACCACAGAGCCTGTAGAAAAGCTTATCACTTCTCTTGCGGTTCCAACCATAATAAGCATGCTTGTAACCTCGTTTTACAATCTTGCAGACACGCTTTTTGTGCGCCAGCTTGAAAATGACAGTATGGTTGCGGCGGTTGGAGTTATTATGCCGCTGATGTCAATTATTCAGGCATTTGGCTTTTTCTGCGGTCACGGCTCGGCAAACTATATCTCACGCGCTTTTGGCAGGCAGGACATGAGCAGTGCCGAAAAAATGGCTGCAACCGGTTTTGGATTTGCATTTTTAATCGGAATCATAATAAGCGTTTTCGGTCTTATCTTTCGCACTCCGCTTGTTACTCTCCTTGGTGCAAAAACTGCTGACACCGTTCGCGAAAGCATAAACTACATGACATATATTCTGCTTGCAACACCGTTTATGATGGGCGCTATCGTTATAAACAATCAGCTACGCATGCAGGGCAATGCCTTTTTCGCAATGATTGGTCTTACCTCCGGCGCGATTTTAAATCTTGTGCTTGACCCTGTTCTGATTTTTGAAAAAGGTGCAAAGGTTTTCGGTGGCACTATTACCATACCTTTCGGTTTAGGCATGGGCGTTGCAGGTGCAGCAGTAGCAACCGCCTTAAGCCAGACTGTCAGCTTTGTTCTGCTTGCCGCAGGCATGTGGAAGAGCGACAACGTAAAAATACGCCTTAAAAACTTTACCCCCACAAAATACTACATCGGCGGTATCGTGCAGGGCGGACTTCCCTCTCTTGCTCGACAAGGCCTTGGCAGTATAGCCACCTCCTGCCTTAACAACTCCATCGGCTACTTCGTTTTGCCTGCAATGATTGACGCGGCACAAGCAGCAATGACCGGTGTTTCGCGAATTATGATGTTCCTCTACTCTGCAATAATCGGCTTTGGTCAGGGCTTTCAGCCGGTTTGCGGCTTCAACTACGGCGCAAAAAAGTATGACCGTGTTATTAAAGCATACTACTTCTGCATCAAGGTTGCGTTTGTAGTGTTGCTTTGCCTTTCAACGCTCGGTTTTATATTTGCAGCCCCTATCACCGATGCAATAGCCGGCAGCAGCCGCGAATCTGCAGAAATCGCCGCACTGGTATTCCGCTTTCAGCTTGTTGTTTTTCCGCTTATGGCATGGGTAACCATGAGCAACATGATGCTTCAGAACATAGGCAAAACCGCATCTGCAACGCTTGTTGCCATGCTCCGCAACGGCATTGCATTTATTCCAACAGTGTTGCTTTTGCCGCTTTTGACCGAGGCTCTCGGCTTTTCGGGACTCTTAGGAATTGAACTTGCACAGCCGATAGCCGATGTCATTGCATTTGCAGTTTCTGCACCCATAGGCAAAGCCGCAATAAATGAGATGCGAAGGGAAAGCGTAAAAGTGAAGTATAATTTGCAAGAACCTATAAAATAAAGCCATGGCTACAGATAATAATTTTTACAAAAAGGTTTTGAGGTGTCGGAACTTTTCCTTAAAAAGTTCTGACATACATATAATAAAAATCCGCTCATAAGAGCGGATTTTTTATTATAATACTTTGGACAAAAAGTCTTTAAGACGCGGATTTTTAGGATGTGCAAAAAACTCTTCAGGAGCCGCCTCCTCTAAAATTTTGCCCTCGTCCATAAATACAACTCTGGTCGCAACCTCACGGGCAAATCCCATTTCATGGGTAACAATTACCATGGTCATTCCATCGTCGGCAAGTGACTTCATAAGGTCAAGCACTTCACCAACCATTTCGGGGTCAAGCGCGCTTGTCGGTTCATCAAAAAGCATAACCTCAGGATTCATGGCAAGCGCACGTGCAATGGCGATACGCTGCTTTTGTCCGCCGGGAAGCTGAGCCGGATATGCGTTAGCCTTATCGGGAAGTCCTACGCGCTCAAGAAGCTCTTTTGCACGCGCAACAGCCTTTTCCTTTGGCATTTTGAGCAATTTTATCGGTGCAAGTGTAATGTTTTCAAGTATCGAAAGGTGGGGGAAAAGATTGAAGTGCTGAAACACCATACCCATCTTCATACGAAGCTTGTCAATATTACATTTTTTATCGGTAATAAGCTTGCCTGCAAAATATATTTCACCCGAAGTAGGCTCCTCAAGGCGGTTAAGGCAACGAAGAAAAGTAGATTTACCACTGCCGGAAGGGCCGATAACTACTATCTTTTCACCTTTTGAAATGTGATAGTCCACACCTTTTAAAACCTTGATTTCGTCATTTTCGCCGAAGTTTTTATACAGATTTTTAACGTCTATCACTCTTAGCCAGCCTCCTTTCGAGAAGTTCTACAAGTTTGGAAAGTCCAAGAACTACTACAAGGTAGATAAGCGCAACCGCGATAAGCGGCATAAAATTGCTGAAAGTCTGTGAACGGATTCGGTTGCCGCCGAGAGTAAGGTCGGCAACACCGATATAAAACGCAATCGACGTTTCCTTTAGAAGAGTGATAAACTCGTTTGCAAGCGACGGAAGCACTGCCTTAAACGCCTGCGGAATAATGATGTACCACATGGTATGAATATAGTTAAAGCCAAGGCTTCTGCCCGCTTCGGTCTGCCCCTCATCAATGGACATAATACCGCCACGCACGATTTCCGAAACATACGCACCCGAATTAAGTCCAAAACAGATTACCGCAGTGGTAAACGCATCAAGGTCAAGCGGAGCAAGTATTACGAAGTAGATAATGAGAAGCTGTACCATAAGCGGAGTACCACGCATCACGGAAATGTAGCACTTGCATATAGCAGAAAGCAATTTAATCTTGCCCGTTCTCTGATTTATGCAACGAATAACCGCAATAATAAATCCGAGCGCAATGCCGAAAAGCGCGGCAAGCGCGGAAATCTTTAGTGTGGTGAGAAGACCGTTTACGAGGTACATATATCTGTCGCCCTCAATAAAGTTGCGGTGGAAATCATACTTAAATGAGTTCCACATCCTCTCAATCGGAACAGATGTGTCGGGGAGCATGCTGTCGTAATTCTTAAGCGCAATATAGTCATTTACACCCGAACGGAGCGTATTGAGATTTGAAATATCAACTACCTCGCCGTTGTAATTAACCTCTGTAACAGAAGTGATTGCCGCTCTTGCATCAAGAATTCCGCCAAAAACAGTATTTACAAGCTCGTCGCTGAGATAAGGCGTAAATACGTCAGGCTCGGTCTCATAGATGTAAAAGGTGACATCGCCCGATACAACACTCGCCGCCGCAATGTCGCTCTCTATCATGTCTGCAACAAAGAGTTTGATTTTCGTTGCGTTAGTCTTGACACCCATTGCGGAATTATTCATGTAATGGGCATAAACGCTCTCAAGGTACTTGTCAACGTTTGCTTTTACAACCTCGCCGATATTAACGGTCTCATATGAACACTCAAGAATAATGTCCTTATCCATGCCATAAGTAAGGTTATTGACGGTTACCTTCGTATTCTCGGCTACGTATTTTGCACCGGGAGAAACGGTAGTCGGCAGATTTGCAACGGTATCATCCACAAACTTCTGCGCGTCTGCAATGGAAATCTCTGTTCCAATCTTGTTGTTCATCTTCTGAACAGCGTAGATACCGAACACAATCACTACCGCAAGGGCTATACATGCAAGTGTCAGGAATAGACCTTTAAACTTGTTTTTCTTTTTCATTATTTCTCCAAATTACAAACGGGAATGTCAAGCATTCCCGTTTGCTATGTAAAGATTTGTAAGTTGATTACTTAATGTACTTAGCAACGATTGCATCGATGGTACCGTCAGCGGTGAGAGCATCAATAGCAGCGTTGATGTTTTCGAGAAGTTCGGTGTTTTCCTTGGAAACGCAGATAGCATAGTCTTCGTCAGCATAAGCGGTGTCAAGAATGATAAGACCTGCATTTTCAGCAACAAGTGCCTTTGCAGGCTCGTTGTCAATGATTACGCAATCAACGTCACCCTTGGTAAGAGCAAGAACTGCCTCGTTACCGTTGGAGAAACGCTTAACATTTTCTTCGCCGAAATCATCGGAGGAGTAGATATCACCGGTAGTAGCGAGCTGAACGCCTACCTTGTAGCTTGCGCCGTCTGCATAGAGATCATCTACGCTCTTGATGGCAGAGTCTTCCTTAACGATGATGGACTGAACACCGTTTGCATAGCTGGAGGAGAAGTTGATGCTCTTAAGACGCTCTTCGGTAACGGTCATACCTGCCATACCGAAATCAGCCTTACCTTCCATAACTGCGGTGATGATGGAATCGAATGCCATATCGGAGATTACGAGTTCCATGCCGAGCTTTTCAGCAATTGCAGCTGCAATTTCAGCGTCGATACCTACGATCTTGTCGCCTTCGTAGTACTCGTAGGGCTGGAAGTATGCGTTGGTAGCCATAATAATGGTCTTAACGTTTTCTTCGGTTTCTGCTGCAGTGGTGTCAGCAACGGTGGTGTCTGCTACAGTAGTGTCAGCAGTGGTTTCTGCAACGTCGCCGCATGCTACGAAGCAGCAAGCAAGCATCATGGTTGCAAGAACAAGAGATAAAAACTTTTTCATGATAATTTCCTCTTTCTGAAGATTTAATATTATATCGCGTTTGATTATACACCCACAAATTTACAATGTCAATAGTTATTTAGCCGAAAATTAACATTAAAATTAATATTTATACAATACTATTGCCGAAAATGAATAAAAAAGCGCCCGATATGCAGGCGCCTTTGAATTTTTATCTATCAGCGGTAATGATACCGTCTTTTACATTAAGCTTGCAGATGCGCGCGGTACGGCGCTCGGAACTTGCGTCATTGGGATCAATAACAACATCTCTGCCATGGTAAATCGCGTAATACTGACCGTCAAGCTTGATGACGCTGTGATGGCCAACGCCCTCTTCGACATCGTTTTTAAACATAGTGGGTACCCACTTGCCGTTATCGGTATGCTTTACAAAATCAATCTTGGTGAGGTCTTCTTCATCGGTCTTTGCAGCCGCATAACCGATATGATATGTTTCATTCTCGTAGCATGCACCGCTGAACATTACATACTGCCAATCGCCTTCACGGAAATAGAACGCTCCCTCAAGAGTGTGCCAATCCTTACCGTCGCCATAACGGTTGCGCTTAAAGATTTCCTCATCAAAAGAAGGTCGGATAACCTCTTTGCAAATATTTGCAGGTGTCATTGGGTCGATGAGTTTGTCAACGAATACTCTTGTACCGACACGGCTGTCCTCGGTATTATTTTCTGCGTACCAAAGGAAAAGACCTGCCTTGGTCTCAACGACGTGCGCATCAATGGTAAAGCGGTCGTAAAGCATCTTTTTCTTTGTGAAAGGGCCGAGCGGGCTCTCACCCTCAGCAACATGGAGATACTGGAAGCACTCCTTGGTCTGACAGGAAAAATAGAGGTAGTATTTGCCGCCGAGCTTTGCAATGCAGGGCGCCCAATACTGCTTCCATCCGTCAACGGAGCAGATTACACCCTCATGCTTCCACTCGCCGAAAATATCGTCGGCAGAATAAGCCTCAACGCCATCATTTGCAGTAACATATATGTAGAACTTGCCGCCATCCTCAAAAATAAACGGATCGGGCTGTGTTTTGCCTGTAACATTGAATTTAAGTTTCATTATAAAACTCCTTTCACATATACAATAGTAATATTATACCTAAAAATGAAAGCTTTGTCAATGGTGCCATGATGAATAAAACAAACATGAATGTGCAAAATATCAAGATTGACATGTTGGAAAAATTAGTTTAGAATATGTATATGAAACGTTTTTATAAAATTTATCTTGAAATATCAAATGTATGCAACCTCTCTTGTGCCTTTTGCCCCGGAACATCACGAAAGCCAAGGATAATGAGCGAAAATGAGTTTGCATTTCTTTTGCCGCACCTTAAAGAGTATACGGATTTTCTGTACTTTCACCTCATGGGCGAGCCGCTATGCCATCCGTGTCTTGAAAAGTTTTTGGCGATTGCTCACGAGCATGGCTTTAAGGTTATACTCACCACAAACGGCACTCTGCTTGCAAAACAGAAGAAAATACTGTTAAGCGCGCCGGCTTTACACAAAATCAATATTTCACTGCACGCTTTTGAGGCGAATGACATAAGCGTTCCATTTAAAAAATACCTTTCGGATTGCTTTGAGTTCGGCAAAGCCGCCGAAGGCAAAAAGCTCATTGTCTACCGTCTATGGAACAGCGGCGGCGCCGATAAAAAGAACGAAGAAATCACGAGTGCTTTAAAGGAATACTTTACCGCACCTTGGGTGGATAACCGAAGCGGCAAAAAAATTGGCGACAAGGTCTATCTTGAGTATGGCGACAAGTTTGACTGGCCTTCTCTTACCGCGCCCGACCTTGGCGAAAAGATGTTTTGCTACGGTTTGCGCGACCAGATAGGCGTTCTCGCTGACGGAAGAGTTGTTCCCTGCTGCCTTGACCACGACGGCGACATTACACTTGGAAATCTGTTTGAGCAAAATTTGGATGAGATCCTTTCATCCGAGCGCGCGGTAAAAATCCTTGACGGATTTAATCACGGCTTCGGAGTTGAACCCCTTTGCCGCCGCTGTGGATATGCTCATGTCAAGTTTAAATAATATGCGAGAACCTTTTAAGGAAAGGTTCTCACACTCTCCAAACCTTTTTGTAAAAAAATAATTATCGGTAGCCATGGCTACTGTACAAATGTTTTACAGTTATTCTTGGGTTCTTTCTTCTTAAGAAAGAACACCCCCCGTTATAAAACAAAAAAGGACTCTTTCGAGTCCTTTTTGTTTTATACCTTCATTGCGCTGCGGCCGCCGTCAATCGGGATGTTTACACCCGTGATGGAAGACGCCGCATCAGAAGCAAGGTAAGAAATGAGATTTACAACCTCGATAGGCTCTGCGGCTCTGCCGATAAGAGTCTTCATCTTTGCCATTGCTTCTCTGGTGAGAACAGGTCCGGGAGATACGCAAACTGCGCGGATACCGTGTTGTGCGCCATACTGTGCGATAGACTTAACCATACCGGTCATAAGGCCGCTCTTGGAAACACTGTAGTCAAGGGACATTCCTCCGCCGCCTTCCGCACCAACGATAGAGCCGAGGTAAATGATTACACCGCTCTTCTGCTCAATCATCTGACCAATGACGCTTCTGGTGAAGTAAAGCGGACCTTTGAGGTTTACATCAATACCCCAGTCAAGCACGTCTACGGGGTAGTCCTTGAACTGCTCCTTAACCTGCTTGATACGGCAGGATGCTCCGCCTGCAAAGTTAACAAGAATGTCGATGGAGCCGAAAGTTTCCAAAGTCTTATTCTTTGCCGCTTCAATCTGTGCAAAATCGCGAACGTCAACCTGAACTGCGATAGCCTTACCGCCATTCTGGCGGATAGCTTCTGCAGCAGCCTCAGCCGCTTCGAGATTTACATCGCAGAGCACAACGTTTGCGCCCATTTCGGCAAAGCATTCACTCTGAAGTTTGCCCATGCCGCTGCCTGCGCCGGTAATGATTGCAGTTTTTCCTGAAAAATCAAACATCATCTTTTGAAATTCCATTTTTGTATCTCCTTTGGGAATTAAATTGGTTTATTTTTTCTTTTTGGAAACAACCACAACTACAGCCACAACTGCAATTACAACAACTGCCGCGATTACAACAATTGCTACGGGGAATCCGCCCTCTGCACCGTCAGTGGTGGCAGCGGTGGTTTCTGCGGGAGCAGCAGTGGTCTCTGCTGCGGTAGTTTCTGTGGGAATCTGGGGAACGAGAGTAGAAATATCTATAGGAGCAGAAACTTCTACAATTTCATTTTCAGCAGTCTTGAGCATGGGGCACTTGTCGCCCATTACCCATGTGTTTTCAAAGTCAAGAGCGGTGAAAACGGATGCGTCGGTAAGCTGCTCGAACTCGAGAGAGGTGTTGGTGCCGACGGGAGCCATTTCAACCATGTTGCCCTTTACATAGTAGTTATCAGTTACAACGGAGTAAGTACCTGCGTCAACTGCTGCTACCTTAAATACCATGTTTTCGGTGGTAACGTTATTGGTAACGGTAACGTTCTTTACCTGACCGATGATACCGCCGGAGTAGCTGCCCATTTCTACTGCGCCGGTGTTAAGGCAGTTGGTAATGTAGGGGATAACAATTGCATTTCCGTCTACATCCGCAGCAGGAGTTGTGCAGTTGGTGTAAGAAACGATACCGCCTGCATAAGAAGGACCGCTTACCTTTGCAGTGTTAAGGCAGTTGGTAATAAATGTGGGGTTTTCGGTGCATACAGCCGCGGTGCTGAGAAGAGAAACGATACCTGCGCCGCAGTATGTGCTGCTGATTTCACCGATGTTTACGCAGTTTGTAATCTGAAGTGCGGAGGTGGTGCCGGAAAGCTCGGTTCCCTTTTCAGGGTTAGCCGCTACGCCGTGAACCTCGGCTCTGCCGATTACGGAAGCTACAAAAGGACGGTTGGAGCCTTCTGCATTTGTGCCGTCGCCGGTAAGCTTACCCTCGTTGCGGCAGTTCTTGATTTCAACGATACCCTCTTCGGTTCTTACATAACCTGCAATACCTGCAAGACGGTTACGGTCGGGAGATGCAGAGAAGATGTCTGCAAAGTTGGTACAACCGTCAACGCTTACTGCAACTCCGTCATAGGTGCTCTTTGCATAGATTCTTGCAAACACACCGCCGCAGTTACCGAGCGAAGGAGTAAGAGTACCGTAGTTTACGCAGGAAACTGCAACGATTGTGCCGTTTGCGCCGTCTTCGTCAAAGTTGCGGAGATAGCCTGCAACGCCGCCAACGTGGCAAGGACCTACAACCTCTGCCTTATTGGTGAGGTTCTCAAGACGCGAGCCGAGAAGAGCTACTGCAACGATACCGCCGGTTGCGGAGTGGTTGCCTTCGATCTTGGTTTCTGCATTCTTGGGTACAAAGTTGTTTGTAACCTTTCCTTCAACGGTGAGGTTTTTAACGGTTGCGCCCTTGATAACGCCGAAAAGACCTACTGTAATGTCATCGGGTGTTGCAATAGTGCCGTCGCCCTCGGAAACGGTAGCTGCATTTGCAATGTCGAGTCCCTTTACAGTAAAGCCTGCACCGTCAAAAGTGCCGGTAAAGGGGTTGGAATATGTACCGATAGGGGACTGTACCTTACCGGTGAGGTCAATATCAGCGGTAAGTGTGATGTTGTCAGACCATCTTGCACTGTTGAGCATGATAGCCTCAAGTTCTTCTGCTGTGCCTACTGTAATATCAGCGGCAAAGGTGCCGATGCAAAGTGTTACCGCAAGGATAACAACTGCAAGGGCTGTGAGTAATTGTTTTTTCATGTGTGGACCCTCCAAAGATTTGAAAAAATTTGGGATCACATTTAAAAAGCACACCACGCACGGAAACAACGGAAAAATTTCCGTCATTCGTCACAAAAAATTCTTCGTTTAGGGGCAACTAAACGTGCGAATTTTTTGTTTAGCCTGAACGAAAATTATTTCTCGCTGTCCGTATCGCGTGAGTTTTTAAAAGTGCCCTTTATTTAATTCGCTCGTCGGCAAGCGCAATTCTCGTGAAGATTACGCATGCCTCGCTGCGAACTATTTCGTCATTAGGGCGGAAGTTTCCGCTGCCTGCGTCACCGCCTACGATACCTGCCGCATAGAGTTTTGCAACTGCGCTGTAGCAAGCCATATCAACGGTTACATCAGGGTTTGAGCCGCTGCGTGTTGCAGCATACTCGCTTTCAGGGAGAATGCTTGCAAATACTATTGCCATTTCTCCTCTTGTGATGTTCTTATTGTAATCACTAAACATACCGAAACGGATGATGCCATTGTCAATACAGTAAGCAACATAGGGGTCATACCAAGTCTCACCCTGATATGCGGCGCGCACGCTCTTGCCGTAGTACACGCTGTGGATATTTGCTGCTGCAGTAAGCGCCTGCGCTACTGTAAACTTATTATCGGGAGAGAATTTAGCGGCAGAAGTACCGTTTGCAAGTGAATATTCAAAAGCAGTCTTTACATACTTGTGGAACCACTTGTCCTCGGTAACATCGGTAAACTGACCTTCGTAGGTTCTTGTTGCCTTAAAAGGAGAATAGCTTACTTCACCGTCACCATCTCCGGAAGTGCTTTCGCCTGTAAGCATTTTGAGAGTGGGACCGCTCTCACCCATCGTCCATACGTTTACAAAATCAAGGTTTTTAAATGTACCCTCAACCTTTGCCGCGTCAGCTGTTACTGCATCCTTGGAAAGTTCAATGGTGAGGGTGGACTTGTTGTTGCCTATTGCAAGCGCATTACTTGTATCAAGATAATAGCACTTGTCAATTTCAGAGTAAATCTGACCTTCGGCAACACCCGTAATTGCGCCTGTAGTAGTACCCTCAATTTTTCCGCCGTTGTAGCATTCCTTAATGAAGAAACCGTACTGGCGTCCGCAGATACCGCCTACGAAGTCGCCGGAACCAACGTAACCGTAGTTTGCACAGTTATAAATACCGGAATAGGTCATCTCTGCGCACTTGTTTTCAGTGTAGCCTACGATGCCGCCTGCAAAACGGGGAGCAACGACCGCGCCCGTATTGATGCACTCGGAAACCTCGGTAACATTTTCGCCGCAGGTTGCCGCGCGCTGAATATATGTAACGATACCGCCTGCATACTTGCCGCTTGTAATTCTTGCAGTGTTGGAGCATTTAAGAATGCGAACCGCAGATGAGTAATCGCTTACTACCTCGGCTCTGCCGACAATACCACCTGCATAAGGATAGTCGTTTGAAGCCGCTTCTCCTACATTTTCAGCGGCGATATCACTCTTGTTTGTGCAGTTTTCAATAACTACAACGCCCGCTTCAGTTCTTACATAGCCAACGATACCGCCGAGACGGTTACGGTTGTTAACCGTCAATTTCTGAATTGTGTGGTTTATACAATCTTTAACCGTTACTGCGGGATAAGCCGCACTTGAAACGTAAATTCTGCCGATTACGCCGCCGCAATTGCCGGCAGTCGCGTAAATAGTACCCTCGTTTTCGCAACCGATAATGTTAATCGGCTCGTAGCTGAAGTTGTAAACGACGCCGATTACGCCGCCTGTGTTTCCGGGGCCTTCAACCTGTGCTTTGCCAATGCAGTTTTCAATAGTTGCACCCGAAAGTGCCACGCCTGCAACCGCACCGGTACCGGGATACTTACCGCTGATTTTTGTTTCGGCACTGGAAGCTTCAAATGTATTCACAATTTCGCCGCAAACGGTGAGGTTTTTAACCGTACCGCTTACAACACCGAAAAGACCTGCGGTGCCGTCTGCATGAATATTAACCTCTACAGAGTGACCGTCGCCGTCAAACGTACCCGAAAAAGGCACATCATAGTTGCCCATTGCTCTTTGAGTATGTCCCTGCATTTTAATGTCGGCTCCGAGTTTATAGTTGCCCGACCACTTATCCGACTCGCGCATAACTGCCGAAAGCTCCTCGGCGGTGTTAATAACCACCACATCGGAAGCAAATGCAGTTACGCAAAAGCAAAGGGTGAGCAAGGAAACAAAAAGTGCTAACGATAAAAACTTCTTCATCTTTTTCTTTTCTCCTACTTGATTCTCTTTGCGGGTGCAGCAATTCTTGTAAAGATTACGCATGCCTCGCTGCGGACAATTTCGTCATTCGGACGGTACTTGCCGGTACCTGCATCGCCGCCGACGATTCCCGCCTCATAAAGCTTCTTTACCGAAGAATAAACCGCGCTTCCCTCTGCTACATCACTCGGTGCGCCCGTGCGAGTAGCAGCATACTCGGTGCTTGGGAGAATATTGGCAAATACAACTGCCATTTCTCCTCTTGTTATATTCTTATTATAATCCTTAAACTGTCCGTTTGCAATAATATTATTTTGTACACAGTATTCAACGTAGGGGGTAAACCAGCTTTCGCCTGCCGCCGCCTTGCGTACCGAGGTTCCGTTATATGCAGTGTGGATATTTGCCGCCGCGGTAAGTGCCTGCGCTACCGTAAACTTGTTATCGGGCGAGAACTTGGTAGTCGATGTGCCGTTGGCAAGTGCATATTCATACGCCATCTTTACATATTCGTAGAACCACTTATCCTTTGTTACATCGGTAAAGCTGTCCGTATATGTACGGGTGGGTTTGAAAGCAGCACCGCTACCCTCGTTTTCAAAGCCGCTTATCTTCTTTGCAAGCGGCATGGGATTTGCCTTTACTGTGTAAACTGTGTCAAGGTCGTTGGGCATACCGCTGCCGTTACCGATAGTAACACCGTCTGCGGTAACCGTCATCGGTTCAAAGTGTGACCAACGGCGGTCGGACGCGTCGGGACCGAGATAGCCGTGGTAGGATGCCCACTTTGTGCCAAACGGGTCTGTGATGTAGGATGCGTGTCCGCAGCCGTTAACCTCGGGAGAACGGGCAAAGATGGGCTTGCCGTACTTTTCCCAGTTGCTTGCTACAAGCGGATCGCCGCCCTTGAACTTGAGATAACTGAGCTGATAGTATACAGTCCAATAACCGCTACCGGTGTACATGAGATAGTACTCGCCGTTATCGCCGTATACCGCCGCAGCACCCTCTACAACCTTAGGATACCAGTTGCCGTTTTTATCCTGACCGTAGCCGCCCATTTCCCACTCCTCGGTAGGAACACAGATTGTGGTAGGAACGCCAATCATTGTCCAGGGATTTTCAAAGTCGCAGATGTTTACTGTCTGATGGAAGTTTGATGTTCCGCGGTCAGCCTCTCCTATATAAGTAATGTAGGTTTTGCCGTTAATCTTACTTACCGACATACCGCCGCAAAGGCTTTCCACGTTGATTTCGGGAGCATCGGGGAAAACGATTTTACGAGGCTTGTTAGGCTCACCCGTAACGGGGTCGCCCCATGTGCCAAGCAGATTGTCGCCATCAAGGCACTTTACAACGTGCATACGCTGGTTAGCTGTTGTACCGTCGTCAAACGAGATGAACATATACCAGCCTTCGTTTTCCTTGCCGACATCTTCTGCAGTGAAGTACCAGATTTCGGGAGACCAGAGGTTCATACCGCCGGTTTCTTCAAGAATGGTGTACGCCGCGGTTGTCTTGATGTCCGCGATGTTTGCCGCCTTGATGATACCGATTGTGGTCGAGCCAGTACACGTGTAATAATAGAAGCCGTCCTTTTCATTATAGAGGAGGTTGGGGTCGGCGTTATTATAACGAATTGGGTTCTGGAACGAGGTCGTTCCGGTTTCCTCTTCATTTATATTAATATTATCGCCGATATTAAGAGTGCTCTTCATATCACCCTCAAAGTCCTCGGCACCGCGAAGGTCGGTGAGGTGCATAAACTCGCCGCCGTCAAGATTTACGGTATACGTGCCGTGAAGAGTGGTGTTAAGACTCTTTGCAGGAGCGATAGCCGCCTGAAAATCGCCGCCCGTAATATTAAGAGTAATATCGTAGTTGAGCGCGTACTCTGCACTGTCCTCCTCGTAGATTGCATAAACGCCTGCAAGAAAAGTACCGCCTGAAATGTTTGCAACTACCTTGCCCGAGGTATTACCTCTTGAAGCAAAGGAAACGTAACTGTGGAACGTACCGCCGGAAATATCAACATTGTGAACAAGGTCACTTGCAAGCAGCTTTGTAGAGTTGTAGCCGCCGCGGAGACTGCTCCACTCACCGCTCTTAACGGTTACGTAGGTTGTCTGCGATGCAAGGAGATTATTGTGACCGCCTACAATACCGGGATATGTAGTGTTGCTGTTGGTAAGCACGCACTTAACATTTTCGCCGATAGTAAGGGGGTTACCCTTTGCATAGATAACCGCGGTTGCGGGGGAATTTATAACTACATCGTCAAACTCGGTTTCTCCGCCGAGGTTGATATTTGCCGCAAGTACGAGCGCCGCGCCGCTTTCGGAGTAGTCATTGATATAGTCAAACGAGCTGATAGTAATTTTGTTTGCATGAGTCTTTACGGTATATGCACTGTCAACAGTGTACTTACCCGAGATAACGATTGTTCCGTCTTCGCCACCAAGTGCGGCAATTGCCGCGTTGAGGTCGCCTATTGCAGCCGACGCACTTGCACCGTCGCCGGTTCCGTTATCCGCAAGATAAACGAGGTTTGCATCAATCTGTTCGCCAAACTTTGATGAAATATGACCGATAAGGTTCATATCCGCACCGTCGCCATACATAAGTGCGCCGTTTGCGAGTTTGCCGTCAATATTGAATTTATCAATTCTCGCACTTTCGATATCGCAAAGCACGTCAGCGGTAAGTGTGCCGAGATTTACGGATGCGATATTGCCGCCGCGAAGACGAAGCGTGAGATTCTTGCTTACTGTATTTGCCGCAACATTAAGCGCGTTAATGTTACCGCCGGAAACGATTATTTCTGCATTTGCAACCGAGCCAGTGCCCGAAAGTGCACTGACAGTGCCGATTGCGCCGCCGATAACGGTAACATTGTGTGTTCCGCTGCCGCTGATACCTGCGGAAAGCTTTTCGATACTGCCCGCTTTAACGGTAATGCTGCTTTTTGCACCTGCGCCTGCAAGCGAGAAGCCACTGTAAGGAGTTACCGTACCGCTGTCAATCGTAAGCACGCCGTCCTTCGCAACGAAGGTGAGTGCGCCTGCCGTTGCAAGTCTTACATCCTTAAACGTAACATTGCCGTCAAAGGTATAAGTACCTGCGTTAAACTCAATCTGTCCCATTTCAACACCGGCGAAGGTAACACTTTCTGTTGCCTTGCCGTAGTCGGATGCAAGACCAAACGGTACGGAGCCGATTACATAAAGAGTACCGCCGTTCTGACGGATAATTTCAAATCCTGCACTAAGTGAGCCGATGGGATTTTCTTTAGTGGAACCGTCACCGGTTGCGCCTGCCTTTACATAAACCTTTGCAAGGTTTTCGTAGTTGTCAAACACTTCCTTAAAGCGTTCAACCTGCGTTTCGCCAAAAAGACTTGCATCGCAATAAACGTTCTTTTTAGAAAGTGACTTTTCTGCACTCTTTAAAATATTATCGTTTGCGTAGGTTACGCTTGCAGTGCCCACTCTGCCGCCGTAAAGATAAACGTTTGCATTGCCGATCGTGTTGTTGACATTGATCGTACCCACAACGCCGCCATTTACAGTAACCTTGGCATTGCCGAGAAGCTGACGGGTAGCATCACCGCCGGTGTAAATTATGGAAGCGGTACCGCCATTCACGGTAATATCGGTGTTGCCTGCATAATGGTTTACAAGCGAGCCGCCGTAAATCTCGGTAACGCTGCCGCCGTTTACGGTGATGTAAGAGGTGCCCGTATATGTCATGGTCGCAACGCCCTTATTACGGGAGAAGCCACACATTTTATAGAAGGTACCGCTATTTACAGTAATGTGCGAATCAAGAGAAGCGTCAAGGTCGGCACTCTCAGGAGTATGATAACCGCCTACGACAAACGCCCATTTGCCGCCGTTTTTAACGGTAAGACCCGTGTCAAATGTGAGCGGATGAAAGTTAGCGGTAAAAATGACAAAGTTTGTCATTGAGATTGTAAGGTCGCGGAATGTGGTAGGGCCTGATAAGCGGTGGAACGTGCCCGAACTAACATTAACCTGAAAATCAAGCGCAGCCTTATAATCCTTTGTGCTATCCTTTGCGGTGATAACGATTTCACCGCTATGCTCGGGCTGAACATAGTTCGAGGTGATTGTATAGTTTGATACAAGTACAATTGTACCGCCGTCCTTTACGGCGTTTATCGCCTTGTCAAGCGTTTTGAACGCTGAGGATGCATCTGTGCCGGCATATGTATCGTCGCCGTTTGCCGCATCAAGATAAACTGTTTTATCAGCCGCAAATGCGGAAAATGCAAATACCGCACAAAGCGCAAGCACAAGAGCGATAAAAACGAACAGTTTACGGGAAAAAGATTTTCTCGTCATGTTTTTATTCCTTTCAAGATTAGTTTTCAAGGTTGAAAGAGATATTGGGAACGCAGTCAAAGTTGTCAACGATCGCCTTCATTGAGCGAAGCAAAGGTTGGTCGCGCGAGGAAAGTGCGTCATACTGCTGAACGCAAAGCCACATGCAAACACCGAAATAAGGGCCAAGAACGCGGTGCATCTTACACCATGGACCGTTCGAAAGGAAGAGGAACGGAATCTTAAGTTCCTTTTTGAGAAGCTTGATGGTATTGAGGTTGTTCCAAAGTTGCTCCTCGTTGTCAGTACCGGTAACGAACTTTGCAATATCAACACCACGGCTCTGCTGCTCAAGCGCAAGCTCAAGCACCTGCTCGGGCTCCATATACTTGAATATGTGCGAGGACATAAGCACCTCTGCGCCTGCCTCGTGGAACTTTTCAATCTGCGCTTTCTGCTTTTCAATAGCTATTTTGTTCTTTGTCATTTCACCGGGAGTGGGGTCAAAGGTGTCGCCGGTGAGGTCAACGAGTGTAGCACCGCATTTGATTGCAAGCATAAGCTCATCCATGCGCGCCTCTTCGGTCATTTCCTTATTATAAGCGCCGCGATAGTTTGTAATATAGAGAGGCTTATTGCCCATATAAGCGGTAAGCTTTTTAAGGATATCCTCGGTTCTGAACTCGGGGCGAAGTCTTTCCATCTGCATACCGAAAGCTTCAGCGCCGTCATAAATTGCGTTGCGGATGTTGTTAACTGCCTGTGTGGGCGTTTCAACAATAACCATGTCAACAAGAAGCGGTCTTTCGTGACCTAAAAATGAAAGTTTCTTTTCCATTACTAACACCTCTTTGAGATTTAAGTATTGATTTACATTTTAATAATACCATTTACGGTTTTTATTAGCAATGCAAAAACTGATACATCTTTGTGTAAAATGATACACATTATGCTTTTTTTGGTATTTTTGTTGATTTTATTTAACAAAAATGATATACTCGTGAAAACAAAACTTTTAAAGGAGAGCTGTATGGAAAGTATTGCTAAAATTACCCCTATTCTTTTTGTGGGCGCGCTTACAATTAAAAATCCCGTTTTTAAAATGCGCGAGCAGATTAACCGCAAGTCATACGGCATCTGCTTTGCAAAGTCGGGAAAAATGATTTACTACCATGACGGCAAAGAATATATTTCGGACAAAAACCATGTTTTGCTTTTGCCCAAAGGCGCAACATATACCCAATCCTGCGTGGAGGAGGGCGAGTTTCTGCTTATACAGTATCAAGCGCTCGACGGCACATCGCCGGATGAATTTATAAGCATTGAAATCGGTGATGTTGAAAACTACATCGGTGAATACCGCAAACTTGAAAAACTCTGGCTATTAAAGCCGCCAAACGGACACTTGAGCGCACTTCGCACGATTTACGAAATACTCAACCGAATCTATAAAAACGAGCTTGCGCAGGAGCGCGATAAAAACTTTGATATAATCCGTGGTGCAGTTAAGTATCTTGAGGACAATTTCACAGACCCCAACCTCTCAAATCAAACGCTAGCCGAAAAGGCAGCAGTCAGCGAAGTGTACTTCCGCCGCGTGTTTAAAAAGCAATACGGCACATCGCCCAAACAATATATTCAAAATCTGCGTATCCGCACCGCAGAAAACCTGCTTCGCAACGAGTATCTTTCGGTTTCGTCAATAGCCGAGATGTCAGGTTTT
This sequence comes from Eubacteriales bacterium, assembly GCA_045580835.1. Classification (GTDB taxonomy): domain Bacteria; phylum Bacillota; class Clostridia; order Oscillospirales; family CAG-272; genus UMGS902. The sequence goes on along the minus strand of JAZNOM010000128.1, from coordinate 10,137 downwards.
GCAAGCGTTTACCACTTTTCACGCACGTTTAAAAAAGTGACCGGCTATACTCCCACCGAATATGTAAAAGCCTTCGGCGACGCCGGGCAGTAAAAGAACGAAGGCGTTCTTTCTTAAAAAGAAAGAATCAAAGAAAACTGCAAAATATTTTATAAGTAGCAACAGCTTCTCATAATCATTTTAAAAAAGGTTTAGAGGTGTCGGAACCTTTCCTTAAAAGGTTCTGACATTATTCGCAATAAAAAATCCCACCTCACGGTGGGATTTTTGTTATTCAACTATTATAATAGGCCAGTTTGCGGTGGAGGAAAGGACATTATTGCCCATTGCATCGGAAATTGTATTTGTTCCGTCATCCTTATTATACAGGACTGCGGTAAAGAGAATATTCTTTGATGCAAAATAGCTCATCGGGATAGATATCTCGGTCACTGCACCGAGCTTGTCAACCGCGGTGGAAGCAAATGCAACTTCTTTTACATCATGCTTTTCAAGCGTTTCGCCCGAGTACACAACCTCGCCAATACCGTTTAAGCCGACCTTTATTCTGTAAAAGCCTGCCTTGCCCTCCTCGGCGAAATAAAGAGTTACACTGTCACCGCTTGTGAGCGAATAGTCACTTCTCTCAAGCAGCAAGTGCAGTTTATCACCGTTTGCCGCCGCACGAATTGCGAGCTGTGCCTGCGAGGACGAGCCAACGAAAAGTGCTTCACTTCCCTGCCATTCCTTATTGTTGCCGTCAACCGCAATTGCGGTTTTTTCAGCACTTATCGCATGGTTGAGATATACAGTGCCTACCATAATCGTATTTGTGTCGCCGGTGTTTGCAATAGCTGCAATGGCGGAGTGCGAAGTGCGCTTTTGGAGCGTACCCCAATAGCCGCCGTTTAAGAAAGGTACATATGCACTGCCGAAGTTTTCGCCGTTTTCATCGCCAACACGAAGTTGCATACGGTTATTTACATTGTATGTAAGCAGAGTTTCGCCCGAATCGAACTGCAAAATGTAGGGTGCCGCGCCGAGGAAAATATTGTCCGCACGCTTTGCGGGACCTTCTTCCTCTGTATCAAGCGTAGTAGTCCAGTTGTCGCTTGAATAGCCGAGCGAAATGTAAAGCTCACCCGCATCAGGGCGCGACTCAACCGCCATAACCGACGTGCCGTTGTTGAGATGAGCAACAGATGGCATCTGGTCGGTGTAAAGAGTCTTTGCGCTGTCAACATCGCGTTTCTGCTGCATTACTACCGCCGCGCTGTACGGTGCGCCTTTTACATCGGGAGTCCATGTTTTGCCGTTATCCGACGAGCGGAGCATGCCGACACCGCTTGAAAGATAGTCCTTGTCAAGCTTACCGTCAAGGTAGAATTTAGGTGCATTGTGAGTGAAGAAGATCTGCACCTCGCCGTCTTTCGTCTGCGTAAGATAAGGCTCCCAGTTAATGCCCTTGTAAATCTCAGTTTCCTCACTCCAAGTCTTGCCGTTGTCGCTTGAGCGGCGCATCATAAGACCGCCCATCGAAGCGTCTTTGCCGTAGCCAAGATTGTAGCGATAGGATGCAACCGCTAAAATATCGCCGTTTTCAAGCACTACCGCGTCACAAGTAGAAAAACGGATAGAATCTGCCGCGCCGTCAAGACCTTCTGCCGCGCGAAGCTTAAAAAGCAACTCACCGCGCGACCATGTAAGAGTATCGTCACTTGTTGTATAGTAGATATTTGAGCCAATTTGCGCGTTTTGGTAAAACATAATGTATCTGCCGTCACTCATGATTTTTACGCGCGGATACATTGCGCCCGTGGTAAAAAGCACGTCGGGCTGCACCTCGGTATACTCACGGAAATTAAGCTCTACACCGCTGTGTGAGGAAAAGCCCCCATGCGAATCCGCAGAGGGCTTTTCTCCATTGAGCATAGCAATGGTGTTAATCTTCATGTCACCCGCAGTGGGAACTATCAATGGCATATCTGCGACCGCGCCAACTGCCTTTGTGAGAGTTGCGGTGCTTGTCGCGCCGTCCCAGGCAACCGTCGCACCGAGTTTGTCAGCAACAAAGCGCACGGGGAGATAGGTTCTGCCGTTTTCAATGAACGCGGGGGAGTCAAGCAAAATATCCTCGCCGTTTACAAACGCAACGGGCGAATTAATTACGATTTTAATTTCAACGTCATCGGTTTTAACCGTCGCGGTGCTTGTCGCGCCGTTCCACAAAACAACCGCACCAAAACTGTCTGCAACAAAGCGCACAGGAAGCATTGTTCTGCCGTTTCTGATAATGGGTGCCGCGTCAAGCTCCTTTGCCTCGCCGTTTACATAGCCAACCTTTTGACCGATGGTAAGCTTCACCTCGGTTATTTTAGGCTCTTCGGTGACGCCGCCCTCGGTTGTGACGGTATCAAACGAGGAGGAAAGAGTTTCAAAATTTACCTCTGCTTTGGTTTTATCGGAATAAACAAGAGTTTTGCCGTAGGTAAGGAACAAATCGCTGCTTGCGCTGAGTACGTCTGCATACTTTCCGATAGTACCGCCAAGCCAGTTTACGGTAAAGCTTTCAGCGAAGCCGCTTGCAGTCGCACCGTAGATTTCGTCAACCTTGGCGTTACCGTCAATGTTGACAATGGTTTTACCGGATGTGAAAGGCTTGTTGCAAGGAGTGAGGTAAAGGCGCGAAACGTGAGCGTTTCCGCCAATGGTGATGTTTGCAGTGCCAAGGTAGGATGCACCGTCAATAAGACGCGAATATGCACCGATATTGACATTTATGCCTGACAAAACGGTAATGTTTGTATCAAGTGAGTTTTCAGCCTCGGGCATATCCTTTGAGCCGCGAACCACCGGTTGTCCCGACTGATAACCGCCCAGAATTGAGAAGGACGTACCGAAAGTCTTACCGTCAAAACCTGCGTTTGTCGATGTCATTTTAACGCCCTCTCCCAAAGTAAAGGGATAGTGATTTGCAATGACAAACATGTATTTGCCCGAAATCAGAATGTCGATGTTGTCAAAAATAAACTCACCGTTACATATAAATCTTGCACCTACGCATTCATAAACCGCGCCGTATTTGCGGTAGTCCATGCCGTCATATACGGAGGTAATCTTTATTGAGCCGTCGAACTCAGGGGCAGAAGCAAAGTTTGAGGTCTGCACAAATTTGCCGCAAACTACAATAGTGCAGTCCTTGGTTTTGTCAAGCAGTTCAACAGCCTTACCGAGCGAGCCAACGGGAGAATTGTCGCTTGTTCCGTCGCCGTCAGCACCCGTTTCAAGATAAACGACGGTAAGCTCTCCCTCGGCACTTGCACAAACAAGCATTGCCGCGGTAAACGTACAAATAATGGTGATGAGCATTAAAAAGTGCAAAAACTTTTTCATAATGTTCTCCTAAATATTATTCTAATTTTTATCTTAACACATTTATGCCGTGCGCTTCAAGTGCTTTTCGCGCGTTTTCGGCTTCATCCGATGTGGGTATCGGCGCGTTTTCTTTGTCAAGCGTATATCCAATTTCAAGCGATGCGTATTTTGTGCTTGAAAGACTGTGATACGGCAGCACACGCACGCCCTTTACAGAGTGAAGCGAAGCGATAAACTCGGCAATTTTTTCAATTTCGTCCGCGTTTTGATTTGGTACATACGGAATACGGATTTCCATAGGCTTACCGATAGAATCGAGATAGCGGATATTATCGAGGATAATGTCATTGTACTGTCCTGTAAGTGATTTATGAACGTCACGGTCAATTGCCTTTATATCAACCAAAAAAGTATCAGTGTAAGGCACAACCTTTTCAAGGCTTTCGCGTGAAGCGAAAAGGCACGTATCAACGGCGGTATTCACACAGCTTTCTTTTAACAACTTCAAAAGCTCTGCCGTAAAATCTGCCTGCATGAGCGGCTCGCCGCCCGAAAGAGTTACGCCGCCGCCGGAATTATCGTAAAACTCTTTGTCCTCAAGCAGTTTTGGCAAAATGTCGGCGGGCGACACGCTCTCTCCGTAGAAGATAAGTGCGCCAAATGTACACTCACTCTCACATTTTCCGCATGCAATGCACCTTGTGCGGTCAAAGGTATGTACGCCATCCGAAATCTTGTGCGCACCTACCCCGCAAACGCTTACACAGTCGCCACAAGAAGCACATTTATCCTTGTAAAATCCAAGTTCAGCCTTTGGCGAAAGACTTTCGGGATTATGGCACCACTTGCAGCGAAGCGGACAGCCTTTGAGAAAAAGTGTGGTACGAAGTCCGTCGCCGTCATGTATCTCAAAGCGTTTGATGTTTAAAATTCTTCCGTTCATATTAACCTGCTGCGTTCTCACACTGACGGATGAGGTCATCCTGCTCAACCTTTGAAAGCTCTACGAAGTATACGTTCCAACCGCAAAGTCGAACCTGAAGCGTTGCATACTTTTCTGGCTCTGCCTGCGCACGGCGAAGCACATCGGGGGAAAGCACGTTCATCTGGAAAGCAAAACCGCCCTTTTTCATATAGGTGGTGAGAAGCGCGTACATCGCCACAATGCCCTCATCGCCCTCGGTTGCGGTGCGGTGAAGCATTACGTCAAGCACCGTGCCGTCGGGCACGCCCGTGTAGTCGATTTCGGTTACGGATTTGATAAGCGCGGTTACGCCCTCTTTGTCCATTGCGGTCACTGCGCCCATATTTTTTGAAAGCATTTCACCCGCAACTCTACCATCGGGAGTTGCGCCCATGCGCTCGCCAAATGCAATTCGATAATCTATAGAGAAAAGTCCAAGACGGAACACACCGCCGCGCTTATTGGGCTTACCGTTTACATAAGATGCGGCAAAATCAACGATTTCTTTTGCAAGAGTGTCGGGTTCTGCAAGACCGTTGCCGTATTTCGGCATTTTGCGAAGCACTCTGCGGCGGAGCGCCTCGTGTCCCTCCCAGTTGTTTGCAAGAATCGTTGCAAATTCCGAAAGTGTGAGCGCCTTTTCCTCATATACAAGCTTCTTTACAGCAACAAGCGCATCGGCGGTGCTTGCTACGCTGAATGCAACAATAGAGGAATTACAGTATTTTGCACCGTGGTCATATGCATCTCTGCCGCTCTCAATACACGATTCATAAGTAGCCGAAAGCAGCGGTGCCTGACTGAATGCGGGATAATGCTCCTCATAAGCACGGACAAGGTCCATTGCGCCGTCAAGGAATGCGGCAATCTGCTCTTTCACCGCGCTGTAAAACTCGTCAAAGGTTTTATAGTCATCGGGATTATTTCGCACGGTGCCGACATAGCTTCCGGTATATGCGTCAAGACCGCCGTTCATTACGGTTAAAAGTGCTTTTGTCATGTTTGCTCTGCCTGCGCAGGTGCAAGGAATTTCTTTACCCATAGCGCATGGCTCGTAGCAACCTATAACAATATAATTGCGTGCGTCAGCAACATCTTCACCGATGCCGACAAGTGCCTTTTCAACTACATTGTCATTGACAAAAACAAAACTGTTTTTACCGTCGCGGATGGATGCAAGGACCAGCTTTACAAAGTCCTCGGGAATCTCATCGTGCCAGCGCACATGAATCTTCGGGTCGTTGACATTGAGTGAGGAATATTCCTCTACGATGATGTATGAAAGCGGATTTATAGCAGTGCTTCCGTCGGCGAGTCTGCCGCCGAGATAGAAAGGCACGTTTGCAACAACCTTCATCGAGTAGAATTTATAGAAATAATAACGAAGCAACTCGCGAAGCTGGCTTTCTGTAAATCTGCCGCTCTCAATATCGCGTTTGAAATAAGGATAGAAAAGACGGTCAAGTCCGCCAACGGAACGGATAGGTTCACGCTCAACATGCGTCTGAAGATTGTAGTAAATCATGCAAAGCTGCATTGCTTCAAGCATGGTTTGTGGCGCGCGCACGGTGAGGTTTTTAAGGCTCTCGCTTACAAGTGCAGCACGGTCGGTGCCATGCTTTGCCATTTCATCGGCAAGTCGGCCCACAAGCGCAATTGTTGACTCAAGCACACTTTCAACACATGCGTAGAATGTATTTTGTTCTTCGGTAAGACCGTCCTTTTGGTGAGCGGTTTTAGCTCTTTCAAGCAGTCCCACAAAACCGTAGTCTAAAAGCGACTGCCAGTCGGGCGCAACATGTCCAAGGTCAATATTGCCCGTGTAGCAAAGTCCCTCCTGCTCGTTCTCATGTAAAGCAAGCACATCGCGCATTTCGTTTGCGCGAAGGTCTTTTATCCAACTTTCGCGGATGCGCGAAATCATATAGTCGTGACGGAGTCTTTCGGGAAAGAAGTCAGCTTCGCGCACGTCAAGCTGTGCATTTTCAAGCACAAACTTATACATGCGTGTTTTTGCTATGATACGAGGAAGCCCCTCGCACTCTTTTGCAATGGCGTGACAACCGTCATGCAGTTCCTTCGGCGAAAGTCCGCTCTTCGGATTCCAAGTCTGTCCGTTATAAATCGATTCAATTTCTTTTTTGTCATTTTCAAAGCGATTCCAGATCATAAGAGCCCCTCCAAAAAGTTTTCTTGATTTTAGATTATACCAAAGGGCGCATTTTGTAAATGTAACTTTCATTCAAATTTATACTTTTCGCTCATTAAATTTGCATTTTTGCAGAAAAACATTGATTTCGTTTATATTTTTTGATTAAATAGTATTGTAAGGCGGTGAGAACATGTCAGAACTGTGCAAAAAAAGACCTCATATCGGCGAGTTTTATAAAGCGGTAGAGGGCGTAATTCACAAACGCTTTTTACCCGAAAAGCCGCACGGCAGAGGAAGCGACGCATTTATATACGTATTAAAGGGAGAAACCGTTTACCGATTTGGTAACGATACGGTCACAGTTAAAGCGGGCGACATTTTGTTTTTAGCAAAAGGCGGTATATATTCAATGGATGTAAAAAGCGAAGAGTACCGCTTTATTTTTGCAGACTTTGATTTTACCGAAACCGCGCCATGTAAGTATGAGGTTTTTGAAATGCAAAGCGCGCGAGCGGTTGAAAGCATGTTTCGCCGCATGCTTGAAAAATGGCGTCAAAGGCGCACCGCCGCAAAAGAAGACTGCCTTGCAATTCTCTACTCGATTTATGCCGAGATCATCCGCGACGAAAGCGCGGCATATCTGCCCCCGTCAAAGCGTGTGCGACTTGAAAGCGCAGTGCAATACATTTCGGAGAATTTTGCCGATGAAAAACTCACCGTTGAAAGTGCGGCAAAAGCCGCAGGGATGAGTGAATCCCACTTCCGCAGACTTTTCAAAAGCGCATACCGTCTGTCGCCGATAAAATACATCAACCTCATGCGCATTGAGCGCGCAAAAGAGCTTATCCGTTATACAAACGAGTCCTTTTCGGATATCGCCGCAGAGGTCGGCTTTGCAAATCTCTATTATTTCAGCCGAATGTTTAAAAAGGAAGTCGGCTGCACCCCAAGCGAATTTAAAGAAGAATACAGTGAGTATCAAAAGATATAAAAAAGAGGTTGCTATGCAACCTCTTTTTTAATCCCAAAGTCCGTCTATATACACATATCCGTCTTTGAATGAAAGATTATAATATGTTTTTTCGCCTGTATCGTTATCAACTCCGCAAAGTGTAACCTCGCCGTTTTCATCCTCGTGGAAATAAAAATCGCTCCAATTGCCGCCGTCAAGTATGCTTTCAAAATGCTCGCTGTTATTCTTAATTACAGAAAACGTAATCGTAAACCGTCCCGATGTCGGACCCATGCTCATTATCACGGTTTCATCTTCGCCATCGCGGTCAATATCAAAGGTCGCAGTGTCATAAATCATACTGAACGGATCCATGCGACTGTCAAGCTTGAACACCGCGCCGTCAGGTACGGGGCACTCTGCCTTTGGTGCATCTGCGGAATACTTGTAGCTTGGAATTGTCGAAGAACGCGACGCATCAAACACATAGGTGTCGTCGACGACATCGAACACATAAGTGTACATTCCGTCATCGGTTTTTAGGGTTAATGTATTCTCGTCAAGCTCATACTTGCCTACGGCAATATAGCTGCTGAATCCGGACCAAGAGAAAGTAAATGTCTTTGGATTATCGTAAAGAAGCAATGACGGCTTTATGGGGTCTATAGATTCAAAATATTTATAAATATCGTATCCGCCAAGTTCGGTGACCTGACCTATGTAAGACTGTCGCTCTTTGTTTACTTTGTAAACCCAGCGTATAAGGTTACTTTGGCTATTTTCATATGCATATCCAAGACATATATAATATGTGCCGTCTTTTTGTTCAAGAAGCATGTAAATATCGCTGCTTCTTAACGAAGCTATTGTAGGAGTATACAACTCCCACGCTCTTCGGTTGTTTTCACGAAGTTCAGCAGAAATCTTCTTGCCGGATAAATCAAACAAACCGTCAAAATCCTTGGTAAGTGTAATTTCTTGCATAGTGCCGAGCGGACTTATCGTATCTCCCGTCATTTCCTCAAAGGTGAGGTCGCCGCGAAGTCTGTAATCAGGTGCGGCATCAGCAGTCATAACATATGAAAACATTTCACAGTCGTATACAAGTTCTTTAGGATAAAACATATAGCAATCCTGCGCATCAAAGGTAAGCGGTGCGCCGTTGAAGATAACCTTTTCCTCATCTTTCGGATTTGTCAAAAAGCACACTGCGGTGACAACACACAAAGTAATTGCCACAACAATTATCCAAAACGCAGGCTTTTTGTAGTTCAGCACACCCTTTACTCTTGACTTAACCGAGGTTTCGCCAAAGGCAAGCGGGCAGGCGGAAATAAGCTTGCGAGGAGCGCTTGCGTTTATAAGCGCTTCGGAATACGCTTTTTTAATCTCTGTTCCCTTTTCTTTCAGTACTTTTTCATCACATGCGCTCTCAATATCGCGGCAAAGCAAAATGTATGCTATCCACAAAACCGGATTGAACCAATAAATTGTAAGAAGCGCAAAGCCGAGCGGTTTCCATATATAGTCGCGGCGACGGATATGCGCCTTTTCATGCGCTATGATATATTCAAGGTCGCTTGCACTTGTAGCTGACGGCACATAAATCCGCGGGCGGAAAATGCCGAGAATAAACGGCGTGTCTATGCGGTCACAAATCCATGCATCGCCATCCTTTACCGCCTCACGTACACGCATGCGGATTTTGATATAGCTTACCGCGGTGTAAACAAGCATTGCAACAATGCCTATAGCCCATATCTGCTCAACTAAAAACAACCATACCTGTATGGGATTTATGCTTGTCAGCTCGTTTTTCGGCGCAAAGCTTGCGGTAATAGCAGGATTTACCGCAGAATTTAGAAACTGCACGCCCGTGTGGATTTTCGGCTCTCTTGCAAAAACAATATCGTGCGGCACGGTTTCGGCACTCGGTATCAAGCTGATGCCGCTTTCAAAAAAGACGGGGCATACAAGGCGCACTGCAACGAGCGCCCAAAGCACACAGATAATCGCCTTTGGCGCGCGTTTAAGCACAAGACGAAGCAACATTACCGCAAGCGCAAGCCACGAAGCGGTGATGCTCATGTTTATAAGTGTTAAAAAGAAATTGTCCATCATTCTTCATACTCCTCTACCATTCGGCGAAGTTCTGTGAGTTCCTCTTTTGTCAAAGCTTTGCGCTTTGTAAAAGCCGCCAAAAACGCAGGAAGTGAGCCACCGAAGGTATCATCAACAAATCTTTCGCTCTGCATCGAATAAAACTCATCGCGCGAAATCAGCGAGGTTACACTGCCGCCGTTATTTTGAAAAATCCCTTTTTCGGACAATCGGCGAAGCACTGTAAATGTGGTTGACTTTTTCCACCCAAGCTCATTTTCGCTGCGCTTTACAAGCTCCGACGATTGAATAGGCTCGTTTTGCCAAATTATATCTGCAAATTTTGCTTCAATTACGCCAAGTTGAATATCACTCATAGTTGTCACTCCTTTGGTTTACATGTTGTAGACTATATTCAGTTTACACCATGTAAACCATTTTGTCAAGAGGAAAATTTAAAAAGGTCGCTGCTTTTGAACAAGTCCGTTAAAAACGGACAATAGAAAAAAAGGACCTCCTATGGTAGAATTAAAGTACTACCATAGGAGGTTTTGTTATGTCTAGAAAATATGAAAAAGTACAAGAATTATTGCCTATCGTAAAAAAACTGGTTAA
>JAZNOM010000127.1:0-7222 GCA_045580835.1 Eubacteriales bacterium | reverse complement strand
CACAACCACACTTAATAAAGCGGTTGTAAAGATTTTGGGCACACTTAATAATAATGAAGATAAGGACGAGGGCGCAGTAATCGAGCTTGCAGTTCCCAAGGCGGCAGTTGGCATGACCGGCAAGACCGAGTACCCCGTAAGACTCGAGCTTAACAATCAGGACGGCACCGGCTCCATTTCCGATACGTTCCACGGCGCGTCCGTATTCTCAACAAAGCTTTGGCCCAAGGTTGTTCTTGGCTGATAAAGAAGGTTAGTTATGAAACATCGTATTTTATTACCGATTTTAATAATACTCACCGTAGCGATGCTCACTTTGGGCATCGCCGCGGCTGAAACCGTTTATCTTAATGACAACGGTTACGGCGACGGAACAAGTGCTGATACTCCGATGGGTAGTCTTACTTTGGCACTTGAAAAGGTTAAGGACGGCGGCACTATTGTAATTACTGACACATACTCCTTGCTTGGTCCCATTCTTGAACCCGAGCATGAGGGTGAGATTACCATAACCGGCGGCACAATGTTGTTTGATGACGCAGGCGGAAAGAGCCGTTATTATCTTAACGGTCCCACTAAATTTGAAAAAATCACATTGAAAAAGGGAGACAGCAACACTTCAAAAACAGGCATGGTTGTTGCCCGTTTTAACCCCGTTACTTTTGGCGAAAAAGTTTCTGTCAGCAATCTTCTTTTGTATGTCCTCGGCGGGTATCAGTATGAAAATGGCGGCGCGCAGGTTGTAAACGAGGGTGAGTATATCACCGACCGCGATTCGAAAATTACAATTAAGAGCGGCACGTATGAATACGTTATCGGTTTTTGCCGCGGCAACAGTACTACCGAGTATACAGGCACGTCCTATATTACAGTTGACGGCGGCACCGTTAAAAATCTTTACGGAGCTTCTTTCAACGGCTCGTACAGTGGAAGCACTGAAATCACCGTAAACGGCGGCACGGTTTCAAATCTTTACACCGCAGGTGACCACACAAGACGTCTTAACGGAAGCGCAAAGGTTACCGTAAACGGCGGCAGCATAACGAACTTTGTTATCAATAACGTCATGGGACATACAGATGTGCATTTCCTTGGCGGAACTGTTGATTCTATTACCAAGAGCGTTGCTGAAAATGTGGCGCAGTTTGTTACTGACGGCAAAGCAGACCTTGTCGTAAGCAAAAATGTAAACATCGGCGATTTTATTGAGCTTTTTGATACTGCGAAAAACGAGGACGGTACTCCTGCCTCCGCGGCAGGGAACGTTGCGGTTGCACAGTATACGGTACTTGATAAGGTTCCTGCCGAGTCAACCGCATATGAAGCCAAGGTTTACGTTGCAAACGAAGCGCAGGGAAACGGTTATTCTCCCGACAGTCCCGTAGACATAAAAACGGCGTACCAGATGCTTAACGGCATTGACGGAACGGTTGTTCTTATCAATGAAATCGACCTTTCTAAGGAAAATTTCTATGAGCCTGATCATGAAAACAAAATTGTTATTACTTCATATGACGGTGAGCGTTACTTTGATGGCGGCATAAATACCGGCAAATCAAAGCGTGTCTTCTTTAGCGGCAATACCACTATTGAAAACACCAAAATCAACTTTGAAAGCACAGCACTCTATGTTTGCAGGTTTAACGATGTGACGTTTGGCAGCGGTGTTGAAACTGTCGGCAGCGGCAGCCTTTATGCACTTGCAGGACATCAGATGCCTACGGAGGATGTTGTAAACGAAGAGGTTGGCAGCACACTCACTGTTAAGAGCGGTGATTTCTACTGCGTCCTCGGTTATACAAGAGGCGCAAACGGAACATATACCTTTAAAGGAACGCAGACCTTAAACCTTCTTGGCGGCAATATCAAGCGCGTTTACGGAGGCGTAGTTCAGGCAAACGTTTCCGACAATGTTGTAATTAATATAGACGGCGCAAATATAAGCGAGTTTATTCAACTCGGCGGTGACCAGTCCAACCATTCAAACAACGCGGTTGTAAATATCAAGAGCGGCTATATAAAGCAGCTTGATATGAGAAATGTACTCAGAACCACTGTTGTCAATTGGACGGGCGGAACGGTTGATGAATTCGTTTGCAATAACTGCGAATACGGCGGTAAGGTAAATGAAGAACAGCTTGCGCTTGCAAACGGATATAAGGATGCAACATACACTCTCAATTACGCAGGTGTAACTCCTACAGAGGCGGCACTCGCTTTGTTCACCACTGTTAATGCATCCGTTGGAACTACGGTTAAACTCACTATCGGCTCGACTACGGCGTATATCAACGGTGAGGCACAGATGCTTGACGCAGCCCCAATCAACCGCAATAACCGCACAATGCTTCCCGTAAGATTTCTTGCAAACGCATTTGGCGTAGAAAATGACGGTATCAAGTGGGATGCGGCAACAAGAACGGCAACTCTTACAAACAGTGAAGTAACAATTGTTGTAACAATTGATGCGCCTTTGATGACGGTTAACGGCGAAACGGTAGCGCTTGACTCTCCTGCGATTATTGAAAGCAATCGCACATATTTGCCCGTGCGTGCTATAGCAAATGCTCTCGGTGTAAGCAATGAAAATATTGCGTGGGACGCATCTACAAATACGGCAACACTTAAAAAATAAATATAAAGGAAGGTAAACACTATGCGCAGAATTATCTCTTTGATTTTGGCAACGTTACTTGTTGTCGCATCACTTTCGCTTACTGCATTTGCATCCGACAATGCAGTATACATTTCCTACAGTAAAGGAAATGACAATAATGACGGTTACAGCGCTTCTACTGCCAAAAAGTCTCTTGGTACTGCAAGCGGCAGCGGTGTCATGTCGCTTCTTCAGGGCGGCGGCATACTCGTTGCCAGCGAAAAGCTTTATGTTGGCGCTGACTACACGTGGAAGACCCGCGGTGAAGTAACTATTACTGCAAACTACGGCGGCGTTGACTACAAGAACCGCGAGCCCGCATCAAACCCCGCAGCAGGTTCTATGAAGATTGCCGGTGGCAAGACGCTCACTCTTGAAAGCGACCTTGTAATTGATGACATTATTCTTTTCCAGGAGGGCGCGCAGAACACCATTATCGTTAAAGACGGTGCAACTCTTACCGTTACCGAAAAGGTTGTTACCATGACCAAGCAGTCTTATTATATGAAGGTCTTGGTTGAAGAGGGCGGTACTGCAATCATCAACGGCGGCACGTTCTCAAATGTTTCAGGCGACGGTGATATTACTATCGGCAAGGGCGCAAATGTTCTTTCTACTGAAAAGGAGGAAATTGTTGTCGGCACAGTAGAATCTGGTGACAATGCTTGCTTCCTTGACTATAATGGCAGCAATACAAACGACGGTAAGACTTCTGCAACACCTGTAAAGGGTTATGGCGAAGGCGTTTTCAAAGTTCTTCCCAAGGGCGGTACTGTTATTGTAAGCGGTAAATCCTATATTGCCGGCGTTGAAGGCACAAATTCGTTCGACCTTCCCGCATTTGCAAATCCGCTTGTATTCACCTCTGTTTACGGTGGTATCGACTACAAAAATCCCGAACCCGCAACCAACCCTGCATGTGCGTTTAAACTTGGTAGTGGTACAACTCTTAACATGCTCGGCGATGTAGTGTTTGACAACATTATTCTTTTCCAGGAAAACGGACAGAATACACTTGTAGTCAAGAGCGGCGCTTCACTTACAATTAACGAAAATGTTATTACCATGTCCAAGCAGGCATACTACTTCAATATTGTTGTAGAAGCAGGCGGTAAGGCAACAATCAACGGCGGTACGTTCTCAAGCGTTTCCGGTGCAGGTGAAATTGTTATCGGCAGCGGCGCAAAGGTTCTTTTGGGTGATAACGCTTCTACCGACGAACCCGCTGACGGTGCAAGGGCAGTTTGTTTCCTTAACTATGCAGGCAACAACGACAAGGACGGCTCTTCTGCGGCAAATGCAGTAAAGTCTTACAAGGGCGGTGTGCTTGACGTTCTCACCACCGGCGGTACGGTTGTTGTATGCGGCAAGTCATACATTGCAGGTACTTCCGATGAAAACGCGTTCACACTTCCTTCGCTTGCAAATCCTCTTACGTTTACCTCCGTTTGGGAGGGTAACGATTACAAGAATCCCGAACCTGCAAACAACCCTGCATGCGCATTTAAAATGGGTAGCGGCACTGTTCTCCGACTTGCAGGCGACGTGATCTTTGATGATATTATCCTCTTCCAGGAAAATGCACAGAATACAATTCATGTGCTTGACGGCGCAACTCTTATCGTTACCGATAAGACGCAGTTCTTGACTAAGCCCGGCAATGAGTATCACTATAAGCTTGTTGTTGATGAGTCTGCAACTGCTATCCTCTCCGAGGAAGCGCAAAAGGTATTTACTATTGAAAATAAGGGTACTCTCCTTACTTACGAGGCAGATGATGAACCCGCGGCAAAGACCGAAGTTAAGCTTACAATCGGCTCTACCACCGCTTACATCAACGGTGCGGCGCAAACTCTTGACGCAGCTCCTATCAACCGCAATAACCGCACAATGCTTCCCGTAAGATTCCTTGCGAATGCATTCGGTGTAACAAACGACGGTATCAAGTGGGATGCAGCTACAAGAACTGCTACTCTCTCCAATAAGGACGTTACAATCGTAGTTAAGATTGATGCTCCTTCTATGACCGTTAACGGCAAGACCGTTGCGCTTGACTCTCCTGCAATCATCGAAAATAACCGCACATATCTCCCCGTTCGTGCAATTGCAAACGCTCTCGGCGTTGACAATGCAAACATTAAATGGGACGCGGCTACTTCCACTGCAATTCTTGTAAAATAAACTTCCAAAAAGGCTTCCTCAAGGAAGCCTTTTTATCTTGAAAAATACAACAATATAGGTTATAATATATATACAGCTATTATGAAAGAAGGTATTATATATGGGATTTTTGACAGGTAAAACGGCGATAATTACCGGCGCAGGCTATGCAGTTCTTTCAGACGGAAGATGCGGTTCTATCGGTTACGGCATCGCAACCGCGTATGCTAAAGAGGGGGCAAATCTTGTTATTACCGGCAGAAATGTTGCAAAGCTTGAAAAGGCAAAAGAAGAGCTTGAGAGATTGTACGGTATAAGAGTGCTTGCACTTGCTGCCGATATCGCGGCAGGTACGGATAACGAAGCGACTGCAAAGGGTGTTGCCGAAGCTGCGATGAAGGCATTTGGCAGAATTGACGTGCTTATCAACAACGCACAGGCATCGGCATCGGGCGTGACCATTCAGGACCACACCACCGAGCAGTTTGACCTTGCAATGTATTCGGGACTTTACGCAACGTTTTATTATATGAAAGCTTGCTATCCCTATCTTAAAGAAACCAAGGGAAGTGTTATCAATTTTGCTTCAGGCGCGGGACTTTTCGGTAACTATGGGCAGTGCTCGTATGCTGCTGCAAAGGAGGGCATCAGAGGACTTACAAGAGTTGCGGCAACAGAGTGGGCGAAGGACGGCATAAATGCAAACGTTGTATGTCCGCTTGCATGGACAGTGCAGCTTGAGCAGTTTGAAAAGGCGTATCCCGATGCGTTTAAGGCAAATGTGAAAATGCCGCCGGCAGGACATTACGGCGATGCCGAAACCGAAATCGGCAGAGTTTGCGTTCAGCTTGCAAACCCCGATTTTAAGTATATGAACGGCGAAACCCTTACACTTGAGGGCGGCATGGGACTCAGACCGTAATGAATATTTTAGTAATTAATGGTAGCCCAAAGGGAAAATACAGTGTAACACTTCAAACGTTAAACTATCTTGAGGCACTGTATCCCATGCACACGTTTAAAGTTGTGCATGCAGGGCAGAAGATAAAGACGCTTGAAAAAGAGTTTTTGAATGCCGCTGCATTTGAGAGTGCAGACCTTGTAATTTTTTCATACCCCGTGTATACCTTTATCGCACCAAGCCAGCTTCACAGGTTTATTGAACTCTTGAAGGCGTCGGGCATAGACTTAAAAGGTAAATTTGTAACGCAGATAACCACATCAAAGCATTTTTACGATGTTACGGCACACCGCTATATCGAGGATAACTGCAAAGATCTTGACATGAAGTATATACGCGGACTTTCGGCGGATATGGATGATTTACTGACTGAAAAAGGTCAAAAAGAAGCAAAAGACTTTTTTGAGTACATTATTTTTTCGATGCAAAACGATCTTTACGAGTCAATACCCGAAAAGCGCAAGCCTTGTTCGGCGGATATTGTTTCTATGCCTGAAAGCACAGAAATAAAGGACGGCGATGTTGTTATTGTAACCGACTGCGATAACGAGGCGCTGCAAAGCATGATAGACCGTTTTCGCGCGGTACTTCCGCGTGCAACCCGCGTTGTAAATCTGCGCGAGTATCCGTTTAGCGGAGGTTGCCTTGGTTGTTTCAACTGTGCTTCCGACGGTAAGTGTATCTACAAAGATGGCTTTGATGAGTTTTTACGCGGCAAAATTCAAACTGCCGAGGCTATAATTTACGCATTTACGGTAAGAGACCACTCCATGGGTGCGCTTTTTAAAATGTACGATGACCGTCAGTTTTGCAACGGGCACCGCACGGTTACTATGGGTATGCCAATGGGATATCTTGTTTGCGGCGACCTTGAAAACGAGCCTAATTTGCAAACAATTTTAACCGCGCGTGCCGATGTAGGGGCAAACTTTTTATGCGGCACCGCTACCGATGAAGAGGGCATTGATGCCATGGCGAAAAAACTTTGCTTCGCGCTTGAAAACGGCTATGTGCCGCCGCAGACGTTTTACGGTGTGGGCGGTATGAAGATATTCCGTGACCTTATATATATCATGCGCGGTATGATGAAAGCCGACCATAAGTTTTATAAAAAGCACGGGCAGTATGATTTCCCGCAAAAGAAAAAGGGAACTGTACTTAAAATGTACCTTGTCGGTGCGCTGATTTCAAACAAAAAAATAAAAGCAAAAATGGGCAACGCCATGAATGAGGGCATGCTTGCACCGTATAACAAACTGCTTGAAAAAGTGAAAAATAAAAAATGAGCCTTATGGCTCATTTTTTCAGCCTGATGACAAAGTCATCAGGCTGAGTGGAGGATGAGAAACGCAGGCAGATTTTTGGATTTTTGTTTCGTCGGCGTACATGTGTACGGTAGAGACAAAAATCCGAAAAAGCAAGTAACGGCAAGGGCTTAAAAAGCC
>JAZNOM010000126.1:0-3809 GCA_045580835.1 Eubacteriales bacterium | reverse complement strand
AGACACAAAAATAAAAACCCTATCGTAGAATATCTTTAAATTAAGCGGCTTTGCTCCGAATTTCAAACGGAGTAAGGCCGTTTTTAAGATTGATGCGTTCAAAATTATAGAATTGCACATATTCAGCAACCGCTTGTTCAAGATCGGTTTTGCTATTAAAATGCATCCGATTCAAACATTCACTTTTAAGAGTTCCAAAAAAGTTTTCCATAGCAGCATTATCATAAGGACAACCCGGATTTGACATTGAGGGCTGAATATGATATTCTTCTGTTAAGTCAAAATATGCTTGGGATGTATATTGAGACCCTTGGTCACTGTGGAGTGCTAGTCCATTAGTGACCTTTTCTTTTTGTTTTGCATCTCTTATGGTATCAATCACCAAAGATGAACTCATATCATTACCAATCCGATAAGATAATACCATTTTTCCACACAAATCCATAACTGCACACATATATTTCATACCTTTAGCTGTAGGTATATATGTAATATCTGTCACCCAAAACTGATTTGGATGCACTTGTTCGAACTGACGGTTAAGCAAATTGGGATATTTATACAACGCTTTTTGATAACGCATATACGGTCTTACTCTCCTGACTTGAGATAACAGATCATATTTTCTCATTATCCGCAACACAGCCTTTAAGTTTACTTGTTTATGATATTTTTTATTCAACTGCAGTTTAACTCGCCTATGTCCATAAGTTTGGCGACACTCTCTTTGTATTTCGGTTATCAGATCTACAAGCCACTTATCTTTTGAAGGTTTGTTTTGTCTGTTTCTCCAAGCATAATATCCGCTTTTTGACACTTCCAATACTTTACACATAGCTTCAATATTGTATTTACCCCTAAATCTTTCAATTACACGATACTTCAATTTCACCTCCTTCCAACTTCTGATAGAAAATTTCGAAGTAATTCAACCTGCATTTGCAATTCTTTTATCTCTCTTTCTTTGCTCTCTTCGTCGTTCATTCCGCTGATTCTTGGGCGTCCTTTTGCACGTGGTATATATCCTTCTTGGATTATTTTTCTCTTTTTACGATTTTGACGTGTTACCAATTGTTTGATTTGATCTTTTGTAAGTCCGAAATGTTCTCCTATTTCTCTATTCGTCTCACCTTTTGCTTTCCTTTTGAATACTTCTTCTGCTATTACTTCCATTTTTATATATTTTCTTGGCATGACAAATCCCCCTATTGTAGTTTTTATTCTACAATAGGGGGATTTTTATTTCAATGTCCGTTTTTTAGGTTACTGTCCATTTTGTTTCCAAGGCTTTTCTTTTTAGTCTGATATTTTTTTAAATCCTTCTACTATTTTATCGCCTGCGGCAGCTTCCAACCAGCTTCCGTAACAAAGCTGTGCAGGATAAACCTCGCCGCCCATAAGCTCAGGCGTTATAACATAACTCGATTCATAGTTTGCAAGCTCCGAGATAAGCCATTTTCCGCTCTTTGCCATTTCTTTAAGCGGGAGTGCAAATGCGCTGTACATCTCAAAGGGTGATATAAACATTTTCACATCGCCAACGGTAAATACCTGTATCGGAACGTCTACCGTATCGGGCAGATCCTTTGTTGCCTCGTCGTATTTGAGAAGTTCATTATAAAGCGAGCCTCCGCATGGGTCTGTCGGAGATTTTCTGTTTTTCCTGTCAACCACAACATATTTTGCGCGTTCTATCTGCTCAGGAGTCGGTCTGCGGCGGGTAAGATTCACCTTTGCTGCCTTAAATGATACGCCGCCCTCGGTTATCTTTTCGCAACCGGGAATTATTTCAGTAATCGCTTTGGCAAGTTCTGCACCTACCGTGCGGTGATTCTGCTTTTTACCGCCGATAAAATCAATATGGTTAATATCACCGCAGAATCCGGGCAGATATACGGACACGAAATCACTGCCGTACTCAGCTTTGAGTCTGTATGATATTTCAGAAGAATAGTCACCCGAAAAGGCATGGTTGCCTTTAAGTGTAGAACCCGTAGTATCCTGATGCAGTGCAAAAGTAAACACTGTGCCGAGCAGTTTTCCGTTTTCATCTTTTGCAACAAGCACAGGCAGATCGTCATCAGACTTTCTGTAAGTTTTTACAGGCTTGATATCAAGTTTGCCGGAAGGGTTGGTCAGTACCTGTCCGTTTTCCATAATACAGTCGCGCACAAACGCAACATTTTCTTTTTCACCCAGTTTATATTCAAGCGTACAAGGTACAAGTCTCTTATAAGCAAGAATGATAGTATCAGCGGCGAGCTTATCAAATATCGCCATATACTCGTCATCACGCGGCGAAACCGTGTCACCTATCGGTATTCCGTAGTGTGAATGATTGGATATAACCGCGATTGCATCTCTTGGGATATCTGTGTACCTACATACTCTGTCACGGATCTTTTCACAAAGCCATTCATGGACACAAACACAGTCGATAGTAAGAATAGCGCAGTAATTGCCCTCATCTTCAAACACAACCGCCTTGGTATACAGCTTATCCTCAACGTCCACAGTTATTCTGTTAGCGTAGTAACCGGGAATATCGTCGCCAATCGGCGGTGTTACTTCCTTTTCGTAAAAAGCACATTTCATAGTCTTTTCCTCACTTGATATAAATTGGTGAAATTTTATACTCACTGCCGCCGCCTCTGCGGTCTGTACAGCAAAAATCGTAAACATCCGACGCGCGCTCTTCCAAAAGGCAGTGCTGCGAGTCGATTTTTTTATAGTCGGCAGGCTTGGTTACAATAGGCAAAGCCGCAGTCTTTGAAAGAGTTTTCAAAAGCGTTCTGCCCCGCTCATTAAAAGCAAGAACTTTAAGACAGGGCGGCATCTGCTTGTACAGGCCTTTTGGGTTTTGCAAAAGAACAGACAGCGCCGTTCGTCTTATACGCGCTGCGGTATAACGTTTACTCTTTACGCCTGCACAAAGTTCTGCAAAACTTCTCGCACTGCGTGCCGATTCATAGAATTTATTTTCAAGCCCCTCGCTCATATCCGCAAATTCAGACAGTTGGCTTGGGGTTTTTGTATAAACAGAAAAAAGCAAATGCTGTTCGAATTTTTCAATATCCAGCATGGGCGCAGTAATAAGCGGTGCAAAAGCGGTCATATCACGGTCTATATTTTTTCGGATATACGAAGCGCTTGCAAACCCGTCTTTAATCTCTTGACCGTCATGGTCTGCACCGACACGCTCAATATTAACAGTCTCAACTCCGCCCAGCTGCTTTGCCGCCTTGATATATTCAAAAGCAAGCAGGTTATTAGGCGTTTTGAGTATCTCGACATTATCACTAAAAGCGGAATACGCCTCTGTTGCCGCGGCGGCATAACTTTTGCCCGATTTTATTGCCGTTTCAAAAGCGAGCGCAAGCTTTTCCCGAGGTATATCAGCAAGCGAATAAAGTGCAGAAATATCCTCCGACTCACTGCCAAAGCAAAGCGCCGTTTCCACGCCGAGCGCCGACGCAATATACACACCCGCTTTTGCAAACACGTTAGCACCGGCAAGCGAGTGCGCAGTCGGAAGCTGCAAAACAAGATCAGCCCCGCCACGTACCGCCGCGGCGGCTCTTATATGCTTATTCCAAAGCGACGGCTCGCCTCTTTGCATAAAGTTTCCGCTCATAATACAAACGGTAGCGTCTGCACTTGTCTTATTTTTTGCAGTTTCAATCAGGTATTTATGCCCGTTATGAAACGGGTTGAATTCGCAAATTATTGCATTTAACATTTTTTACCCTTAGCATACTTGAAAGTTGTTTGGATATATTATATAATCAATAAAGTAATTATTCAAGCAT
>JAZNOM010000125.1:0-33363 GCA_045580835.1 Eubacteriales bacterium | reverse complement strand
CATCTAAATGTTGAATTCGGTTCTGTCGCGCGCCCGACTCCGCCTTGAATGCTAAACGCATTCGATTTTGACAAAATACGGCGGAGCCATCGTTACTTTCGTTCATTCATCGCATATTTCTACTGTAAATTAATGTTTATGCAATTAAAATTCCGTAAAAAAGCCGGCGCATGTCCGCCTTTTTTACGGAATTTTACTCGCGTAAACTTTAATTTATCTAATCATTCTCATATACCGCAATCACGTATTCACCGTCGGTTTCGGTGTAGAAATCAAGCGCGGTCACGTCTACATCCTTTGCGGCGATAAAACCGCCGCCAAGCCACTTTCCGTAGGCTTCTTTTTTTGTCCAGATTTCAAAAAATCTTTGCACTTCACCACCGACATACTCACACTCGCTCTCTGTAAAAAAGCGTTCTGCCACTCGCATGGCTCTTGGATTTATCTTTTGAATATCCGCGCCGATTTCTTTATCCGACACGGCTAAAATCACTCTGCCGCCGCTATGACTTACACTGAACTTTACCGAAAGCTCTGCAAAATACGGCTTGCCGCTTTCGGTACACAAAACGGTAGGGTTCTTGGCACCGCAAAGCTCCGCCGCGCAAAGATTTATCAATCGGCGCGACGCATCACTGTCACGTTCGCCGTCAAGGATTTCACTTTTATATAGTTTTATCATCTTTACCTTGCAAAAAACGCCGCTTTAAAGCGGCGTTTTTAAATCTCTTTCTCTGCATGTCTTATCACATGGCAGTTGATATTAACCGCAACCGGCAATCCTGCAATATGCGTGGGAGCCGCGGCAATCTTTACAGCAAGCGCGGTTGTATCTCCCGAAAAGCCCTGCGGACCGATATCGGTTTTGTTTATTTCATCAAGCATGCGCGCTTCAAGTGCCGCATACTTTTCGTTTTTATTTACATCGTCAAGCGGACGGCAAAAGCACTCTTTTGCAAGAGCGGCGCACTGCTCAAAATCGCCGCCGATGCCAACGCCTACACATATCGGCGGACAAGGATTTGAGCCTGCCTTTATAACGGTGTCAACCACAAATTTTACAATGTCATCCTCGCTTGCCGAGGGAGTAAACATTTTAAGCGCGCTCATGTTTTCACTGCCAAAGCCTTTAGGCAGTGCCACGATACGAACCTTGTCGCCGCGCACTGCTCGGATATGCACAATGGCAGGTGTATTATCGTTTGTATTTGTGCGGTCATAAAGTGGGTCGCGCACCACCGAAAGACGAAGCGACGCACCTACATATGCCGCACGCACGCCCTCGTTTACCGCGTCAATAATATTACCGTTTATGTAAACCTCGTCGCCGACATAGACAAATACAACCGCCATGCCCGTGTCCTGACAAACAGGCACGTCAATTTCTTTTGCTGCCACAACATTGTCGATAAGTCTGGAAAGCACCGCCTTTGCAAGCGGATTTCTCTCGCGCACACGCGCACACTCTATGCAATTTGTTACGTCCGCCGTAAGCGTGTAATTTGCCTTTGTAAAAAGCTCGCACACCGCGTCGCTTATAAGGCACGGCTCGACTATGCGAATCTCTTTACCGTTGTATAAAACCTTTTCCACTTTTATTCCTCGACATTAATGGGATAAAACTGCTCGCCCGGAGTAATATATCCGTATTCGTGAGCGATATCGCGCACATAGTCCTCGTCCATCGGCGCGTTAACCAAATCCTCTTTACGGGCGTTCTCCTCGGATTGCGAGGTGACCGCAGCGGCAATCAAATCGTTTTGCTCGCGCATCTCGTTACCTTTCATCCAAAGCGCACCGATAATGATAATTCCAAGCGCAAGGAACACCACAAATGCAATACGCACGGATGCAGGAATATTATTTGATTTTTTCTCCATGCGTACCTCCGTTTACAACACATCCGCCCTTTTGCATTTTTCGCCTTCGGGCACGGACTGCCGCATTTTTCTTACATTTATTTATATAATTATTATACCGCGCCGCACACTCCATTACAATAGGTAATTTCAAAAATTGCAAAACAGTTTTTTTCGTAGCGAAAAAAAGATAAATAAACGGAGCCGCAAAAAGCCGCAAAACATATCGCACCGCGCGCTTAAAAAGCGAAACGAGAAATGACGAAACCGTGATAAAAAGCCTGCCTATCGTGTTATAGTAAAGCACAAAGCCAAGCAGCGCACCGACAAGACCGTACGAGCGCATACGCCCGTCACCCGTGAGGAAAAAGAAAACGCACATGCAAACGGTCAAAACCGCGAAAAATAAAAGGTCGGTAACAACGACAAAGATATAGCCAAGGATTTTGCCGCGCCGCCCTTTTTTAAAGGGCGAGCGCACGTCAAAGCCAAAAACCAGTCTTGCAAAGCGTATCACATCGTAGACGATACCCATTGCAATACCTAAAATAACCGAAAGTGCCGCACTTATGGCGGCGGCATTCATTGATACTTCCATTATTTCTGCTTAAAAAGCTGCTTTTTCTTTGGCGTTTTGGAGTAAAAGACACCGTCTATCCTGCCTGCGACAAGCATGTCACCGCTCTCGGACGACATGCTCAGAATCCGCATGGAATCCCCCTCTATCTCAAGCTTGCCTGCATCGGTCATAACACAAATGTAGTCGGTGTCAAAGCTTAAAACCTCGCGCACATCGCTCATTGTAAGCGTTTCGCGATCCTTTATATGAATACTTCCGCCCATACGCATACCTCCTTTTTTACAATGGTATGCGAAAAAAAAGGCAGGGAGAACTTTTTATAAAAAATTCTCCCTGCGCTTAATCTATAACGGTGTACATTTCTGCCGCATCGGCTTTCTTTGTGCTGTCCTTTACATCGGTAACCTTTACCTTAAGCACTCTCTCG
This sequence comes from Eubacteriales bacterium, assembly GCA_045580835.1. Taxonomy (GTDB): domain Bacteria; phylum Bacillota; class Clostridia; order Oscillospirales; family CAG-272; genus UMGS902. The sequence continues at coordinate 30,497 of JAZNOM010000125.1, read as the reverse complement.
CCAAATGCGATTTCGATAATATCGCCGACCTTAACATCATACGATGCCTTTACAACCTTGCCGTTTACGCTGATGTGCGCGGCATCGCAAGCATCGTTTGCAACGGTGCGGCGCTTGATGAGGCGCGACACCTTTAAAAATTTGTCTATTCTCATAATATCTCCGTTTAAAAAGTCGGCTCAAAGAGCCGACTTTTTAAAAACTAAATTAATTAGTTAACCTTGTCCTTGAATGCCTTACCAGCGGAGAATGCAGGATACTTGGAAGCTGCAATCTTGATGGTTTCGCCGGTCTTGGGGTTTCTGCCCTCACGAGCTGCACGGGTCTTGGTCTCGAAAGTACCAAAGCCTACGAGCTGAACCTTTTCGCCCTTTGCAAGTGCGGTTTCAATTGCGCAGATAGTAGCGCCGAGAGCTGCCTCTGCATCCTTCTTCTTAAGGCCTGTTTCCTTAACGATAGCTTCGATAAGTTCTGTCTTGTTCATAATCCTTTTATCCTTTCAAAATTAAGTACGCTATTGGCACAAATTGCCTTTGTTCAAAAATATTCTATCACTTATCAGTATACTTTTCAAGTATTTTTTTCAAAAATAACGCAAAAAATACGCATTTTTTGGTTATTTTCACTATTTTTCTTGCAATTTCGCCTTATCCCAGTACTTATCGAGTTCTTCAAGGGACAGCTCTTCCATGTTTTTTCCGTCTGCAAGCACGCCACTTTCAACCTTTGCAAAACGCGCGATAAACTTATTAGTTGCTTTTGTGAGCGCAAGCTCGGACGAAATTCCGTACTTACGCGCAGTGTTTACAACTGCAAAAAGCAGGTCGCCAAGCTCCTCCTCACGCATGTCCTCAGGTGCCGACAAAAACTCCTCGGTTTCCTCGGTTATCTTTTTAGCGGCCTCTTCGGCAGTTTCAAAATCAAAGCCGACTTTAGCGGCTTTTTTGCCAACCTTTTCAGCACGCATAAGCGCAGGCAATGGCTTTGGCACGCTTTCAAGTGTGGAAGTAACGGTATCGCGATGTTTTTCCTTTGCCTTGAGTTTTTCCCAGTTAACAAGCACTGCGTCCGATGTTTCGGCAACGGTGTCTGCAAACACATGGGGGTGGCGGTAGATAAGCTTTTTAACAACGCCGTCGGTGACGTCGTTTATATCAAAGCCGCCCTCCTCCTTGTCTATCTGCGCGTGAAAAACCACCTGCATCATAACGTCGCCAAGCTCCTCGCAGAGAAGCTCGCGGTCGCAAAGGTCAATGCCTTCAACCGCCTCGTAGGTTTCGTCAATAAAGTTCTGTCGGATGCTCTCGTGTGTCTGCTCCATGTCCCAGGGGCAGCCGCCGGGTGCGCGCAAAATCTCCATTACATCGCACAAATCGTAAAAATCGTAATGTTCCTTATTTAATAATGCTTTTATTTTCTCGTTCATTATTCTGTATGTCAGAACCTTTTCAGGAAAGGTTCCGACACCTCCAAACCTTTTTATAAAAATAATTATCTTCTTATCAAATGTAATCTATCAAGCACTTTTAAGAGTTTTCTGCCCATGGGAATAAACTCAAAATCATCGCGTTCAAGTGCGCCAAGCAGGAGTATTGCCGCAAAGTAAACTATTGCCGCAACGCCGATTGCTAAAATCGTATTGATGCGCGACTCGCCGAGAATATTTGTAAACAAAACATAGCTTCCGAGCGCGCCTGCGCCGCAAAGTGCCGCAGAGATAAGCGGCTTTAAAAATACACGGCGGATGCTCGGACGGAAGTTTGCATATTTTGCACAGAAATAGAAGTTGCACACAACAACGATGATATAACAGATATCCGTGGAAATCGGCGCACCGTTGATGCCGATTTCAGGATTGCCGATAAGTATAAAGCTTGCCGCGATTTTTGCAACCGCGCCGATAAGCATCGAAACAAGCGGCAGATAGGGGCGTTTGTTAGCCTGCAAAATCGAGTTTGTTACAGCAAGCATGCACACAAGGAATGACGACACAGCAAGCATTGAGAGACGAGGACCTGCAAGAGATGCAGATGAAGTTTCCGCGCCGATATACGCCATATACATAACGTCATTTAAAAGCTCGCTATCCTCCGCAATATACTTTTCAAGCAGACTCGCCGTACCGTAAATAAGCTCTAAAATCGGAGTTGCAAGCACCGCCATACCAACCGTGCAAGGCATCGAAAGTATCGCCGCGGTTTTCAGCGACGATGTCATAACTCTGTCTGCCTCTTTGTTGTCTTTTTTCACGAGCAACGCGCTTATCATCGGCACAAGCGAATATCCGATTGGATAAACAAGCACCGGAATAAGATTGAACATAGGCACATCAAGCGTTGTGTAATTGCCGTAGAGTGCCGCCGCTCCCTTTGAAGTAAAGCCAATCGACTGAAGCTGGCGCGAAATAACGGTTAGGTCAATGAGGTTTGCAAGCGACATTACCGATGACGAAAGCGTTACGGGAATTGCAATAACAACAAGTTCTTTGAGTAGCGACTTTGTGCTGTCCGTTGCCATTGTGTCGCTGTTTGGCAGAGCGTATTCCTCGTTGATTTTCTGCGTGTTGTAAAGCAGCTTTGTTATCCAGATAAAACCCATGCCGCATAGCACGCCGATTGTAAGACCGAAGATAGTCCACGCCGCGGTAACGTGAAGCTCGTCACCTCTCGCTATCGACCAATGCGCAAGCAGAATACCGATAAGCAGCTTGCCAAGCGACTCAAGAAGCTGAGAGATTGCCGTCGGCCACATTACCTGATGCCCTTGGAAATATCCGCGGAACGCACTTGTAAGGCAAACGAAGAAGAGCGTGGGCGCAATCGCCATGATACAGTATCTCGACTCGGGAATTTTTGCAACGTTTTCGGAGAAGAAGCCCGCGCCGAAGAAGAGCGCGCAAGTACCTACCGTGCCAATGATAAAGAATACGATAAACGCAATGCGCATTATCTTCTTTACCTGATTGAAGTTACCTGCCGCGCGACTGCGCGAAACCATATATGATATTGCAACAGGAAGTCCTGCCGTGGATATCATAAAGAACGTGGTATAAATCGTATACGCCGCATTGAAATATCCCATGCCGTCATCGCCGAGGATATCATGAAGCGGTATTTTGAAAAGCAAACCTATCGCCTTTACGATAAGATTGGATATCGTAAGGATAAGCACGCCGTTTACAAACATTTTCGTGCTTGTTTTCTGTTTAGAAGTCAAAGCATTTACTTCCTTTCTCCAATGAATTCTCTGAAAACAGACTCGTCGGGAACGAATTTTGAGTCAATCATGGGTATGTTTTCAAGCTTTGCAATAATGTCATTTGCGTCTTTTTTATACTTGCTGTCAGTGGAAATGCCAAGTAGCAGCGGCATAACAAAAGGCTTTATAACCGAAGCCTCGTATGCCATGGTCGAATTTATACTGAAATCTATTCCTTCAAGATTTGGATAGATGTTTTTATCCTCGTTTGCGACAACGCCTTTCCACAGTGAAAATGTAAACTGCGCACTTGCGCCTCTGGTACGCGCATCGCGCACGAGCCTGCGCATAAAGCGAAGTTCCCTTGGAGAAAACCCGGTGCCGCAGTAGTTTAAACCGTCTTCAACCGAAATAAAAAGCGAGGTGTAATCGTGTCCGTTAAGAAGCCTTGTAAGTTCGGGGTACACCGCTTGTATTCCCTCAAACAAAAAGACGTCTTCATCGCGGACATAAATCTCCTCCATGCCCACGCGTTTGCCAAGTGAAAAATCAAACCTTGGCAGCGTAACCTTTCCGCCGTCCTCAATATCCTCGATAACTCGCTCAAAAAGTTCAAGGTCTATAGTTGTCGGCGAATCGTAGTCAAGCTGCTCGCCTTTTTCAAAGCTTCGCTTTTCAAGTACTTCTTTGTCAAAATAAAAGTCATCAATCGAAATTGAGTGAAGCTCTTTACCTGCCTTTTTAAACTCATCGTCTAAAATCCGCGCAGTTGTGGTCTTGCCCGAACAGGTCGGACCGCAAAGAGTGATAATTCTGCCGCCTTCAATCGACAAATCGCACGCCGCCTTTACGTCGGCAAGATAGCGGCTTTCACATTCGTTTACAAAAGCACGTGTTTCTTCATCGGAAGAAAAAATAAGTTTCTCTATATTCACTTTTTCTCCTTTACTGAGATAGATTAAAACTTATAAAAAGCGTCAGAACCTTTTTGTAAAAAATTTATTATTTGCAGCCATGGCTACGAATAAATATTTTTCAATTGTTCTTTGGTTCTTTCTTCTAAAGAAAGACCGCCTTCGTTTCATTTCCCGAAAAACTCAAAGACTTTTTGCTTATAAGAGGGGTTTTCTTCATCACCCTTTACGATTTTGTCAAAGTCCCTTAAATATTCGTATGGATATTTCGGCGCAAATATGCGTTTCATACGGCGCTCGCCATTTTCATCAAACTCAACGAGCTTTGTTACGGCACCCGCTCCCGCACCGAAAATAGAATGAAGCTCCTCCATCATGTAGATGTTGTACATACACTCGCTGCCAACCTTGGCAAATCCAACATTTTCAAGATTGCCAACCGCGTTTTTCTGGCGGTACATATAGTATGGCTTGTAGCCTGCGTTTGCAAGCATTAGCTGCGAATACTGAATGCACTTTGCCGCAGACGGAACATCTGGCACAAACTGCTCGCCGTCCGCCTTTGAAAGTGCCGCCGCACGTTTAAAGCAGAAGGTATGTACTGTTATGTTTGAAGGCTCAAGCGACATGATTTTTTCAAGCGAGCTTGAAAACTTTTTAAAATTGTCTCCGGGGAGTCCGACAATAAGGTCGGTATTGATGTCGCGGATGCCCGACTCTCTTGCTATCTCGTACGCCGCAAAAAAGTCCTCTGCCGTATGACGTCTGCCAATGTTTTCAAGCACATTGTCGGCAAGAGTCTGCGGATTTACGCTGACGCGAGTAACGCCGTACTCCCTGGCTATGCGCATTTTTTCAGACGTAATCGTGTCAGGTCTGCCAGCTTCAAGCGTAAACTCATCAAGAGAAGCAACGTCGATGCATGCCGCAACAGTGGAAAGCAATTTTTTGAGCTGACGCGCATTTAAAGTTGTGGGAGTGCCGCCGCCGATATAGACGGTGACAACCTTTTTGCCGAGAGCCTTCACTGTAGCAAAGACATTTTTGATGTCCTTGACAAGCAGATTAAGATAATCGTCAAGCATTGAAAGCATCTTTTGCGATGCCGATACAAACGAGCAGTACGCGCATCTTGTGGGGCAAAACGGGATTGAAATATACACACTGCAACCGTCTTTATCCATATTTTTGGTAAGCTTTAGCTCGGTTTGCGCAACCTGCGTAGCAAGAAACGCCTTTTTTGGGTTTAAAAAGTATTCGGTTGCAAGCAGCTTGCGCGTTTTCATAACGCCAAAGCCGTCCTCAAGATACTGTGCGGCAACCTTTGCAGGACGCACACCCGTGAGCAGTCCCCACGGCGAAATATATCCGAAAAAGTCCTTTGCGGCAAGCGTCATTGCATGGCCCGACGCCATTTTGCGCACGCGCTCTTTAGGGAAAATTTCGGAGAAAGGCACAAAGCACTCTGCCTCGCATTTTTTATCGCCAAGGCGAATTGTTGCGCGCGAAAAAATGCCGTCCTCTTTATCGACAACGACAAAATCAACTACCGGCACATCCGCGCTTTCAACCTCATCCTCGGCAAACTTTGCACCCGGAAAGTAGATAAGGCAAAGCGTTTGCGCGTAGTATCTGTTTAAATTTCCCTCTATGTTTAAAATCATGATTATTGTATGCGAGACCCTTTTAAGGAAAGGGTCTCGCGCTCTCCAAACCTTTTTGTAAAAAAGATATATGTGCAGCCGTAGCTATCCTATACTTTTTTTTAAGAAAGAACGCCTTCGTTTTACTTCACCCAAATTTTAGAATCCATCAAAATGGTGACGGGTCCGTCGGCGTGAAGCGATATCTGCATATCCGCACCGAAAACACCCTTTTCAACGGGTACGCCCTCATTTTCAAGGCAGTTTGTGAAATACTCATAAAGCGGCTCTGCAACGGTGGGATGCGCCGCAGGTGTGAACGACGGGCGATTTCCATGCGAAACATCAGCGCCAAGCGTAAAGTTTGACACCACAAGCACGCTGCCCGAAACATCCTTAACCGACAAATTCATCTTATCGTTTTCATCGGTGAAAATACGAAGCTTCGACACCTTTGCCGCAAGAATTTCGGCATCCTTTTCCGTGTCACCGTCTACAACGCCGAGAAGCACGAAAAGTCCCTTATCACATCTGCCTGCCTGCACACCGTCAGCAATGACGGAGGCAGACGCGGCTCTTTGAATTACTGCTATCATTTTCCAAATCCTCTTGTAACAGAAATAACACTCGGCACTCTCTTAAGTCTTGAAACAATCGAGTTGTAGTGCGCGATGTTTTTACAGCCAACCGTGAGGTTGATAAGCATATTGTCCTCGCCTTTTTTCTGCGTATTAATCTGAAGCAGAGAAACCTTCATATCCGCAAGCGCGGTTGTAACCTCGGCAAGCAGAGTAATCGAGTTTTCGGCATAGAGTATAACAAGCGCTTCGTAAATGTCCGCTCCGCTTTCCTCTACGGCACCATGCTCCCAATGCGCATTGATAAAGCGGTCGCGCGACTCCTCATTTTCCTGACCGCGGAGAACGTTGGGACAGTCAATTTTGTGAATAGACACACCGTATCCGCGAGTGATGAAACCGATAATCTGGTCGCCCGGAAGCGGGTTGCAACAATGCGCAAACTTTGTGGCGCAACCCTCCTCGCCGTCAACCACAACGCCGCCCGCAGACTTGACACGGCGCTTGGACGCAAGTTTTACATCCTCGGCAGCAAGCGGAGCTTCGGTGGTCTGGTCCTTTACTAAACGGTCAAGCTCGTCACGCAGCTTTGTAGCAATTTTGGTTATAGGCAAACCGCCGTAACCAAGCATATTGTAAAGGTCATCGGATGAACTCATACCCACCCTCGACGCTACGTTTGAAACTATCTCGTTGCGCTGCTCTGACGTAAACTGCTTGCCCGAACGGCGAAGCTCTTTTTCAACGTCTGCCTTACCGAGGGCAATATTTTCGTCGCGCTTTTCCTTTTTAAACCACTGGCGAATCTTTGCACGCGCGTCACCTGTCTTAACGATGTTAAGCCAGTCACGCGAAGGGCCTTTCGAGGATGACGAGGTGAGAATTTCGATGATGTCGCCGGTTTCGGGCGCGCGGTCAATAGGAACTATAGTTCCGTTAATTTTCGCACCCACCATCTTATTGCCGACAGCCGAGTGAATAGCGTAGGCAAAGTCGATGCAGGTTGAGCCTTGTGCAAGCACGATAACGTCACCCTTGGGAGTGAACACATATGTTTCGTGACGGAAAATGTCAATTTTGAACGCGTCAAGGAACTCATCAGGGTCGCGAGTATCGTCCTCAATGGCGAGAAGCTGCGATACCCATTTGAGTTTTTCGTCTATGCTCTCGCTTGCGCTCTCGCCCGACTTGTACTTCCAATGCGCTGCCACACCAAACTCGGCAAGCTGATGCATCTCGTGCGTACGAATCTGCACCTCAAAAGGAATACCCGACGAGCTCATAACGCTTGTATGAAGCGAACGGTAGAGATTTGGCTTAGGAGTTGAGATATAGTCCTTGAAGCGTCCGGGGATAGAGTGGAACATTTCATGGATAAGTCCGAGCGCGGTATAGCACTCAAGCTCGGTATCAACGATTATGCGAAGCGCGTAAAAGTCATAGATATCGTCAAACGCCTTTTGCTGATTGTACATCTTGTTGTAAAGCGAATAAATAGACTTTACACGGCCTTTAAGCTCAAAATTGATGCCGTTTTCGGTTAGCTTTGCGGCAATCTCCTCTTTGGCTTCTTTAATGAGAGTGCGCGAAAGCCCAAAGCGCTCCTCAACCTTGCTTCTTACCTCCTCGTAGCCAATCGGGTCGAGATAGGAAAGGCTTAACTCCTCAAGCTCATGCTTGATAAGGCTGATACCAAGGCGGTGAGCAAGCGGCGCGTAAATATACATAGTTTCAAGTGCAATTGCACGCTGACGGTCCTCACGCTTTGCCGCAAGGGTACGCATATTGTGCAAGCGGTCGCAAAGTTTCACAAAGATAACACGGATATCCTTTGACATTGCAAGCAGCATCTTGCGGATATTCTCAATATTCTGCTCCTGCTTATCCTCAACGTCAATGAGTACAAGCTTTGTAAGACCGTCGACAAGCATGGCAACGTCAGCGCCAAAACGCTCTTTGATTATGTCGAGATTTGTCTTGTCGGCACAGTCCTCAACGGTATCGTGGAGCAGTGCCGCGCATACCGAGTCGGTATCAAGACCGAGGGTTATTACATTTTCGGCGACGGCAACAGGGTGTGAAATATACGGCTCGCCGCTCTGCCTTTTTTGCCCCGCGTGAAGTTCGTCGGCATAGTTGAATGCATCGGTTATCTTTTCGCGGTTGTAGTTTTTGCCGCTCATATCGAGCGCTAAACAAAGTTGATTGTAAAGTTCAATTTCCATAGGTAAATATATACCATGAGAACCTTTTAAGGAAAGGTTCTCATACTCTCCAAACCTTTTTGGTGAAAAATAATTATCAGTAGCCACGGCTACTTATTAAAACTTCTTCAGTTATTCTTTGGTACTTTCTTCTTAAGAAAGTACGCCTCTCGTTTCTTACGCTTTTCTCTGCTGCACGCGAAGGCGGCGGAGAAGCGCGGATTTTTCAAGGTCGGCGTGCTTGCTTTGATAGTGTAGCTTGAACAGATATTTTTCATCGCCGACTTCCTCAACGCCCACAATGTTCATTTCAAGCAAAACATTGATGATGAAGCGAAGCTTGATATATCCGAGAGAGGAGAGCGGCTCCTCGCGAAGCAACATTTCGCGCACGGTGAACACTTCCTCACCAAAGCGCAAACGGCGGCGAATGAAGTTGTAAACGATTGCAAAATCGTCACGCGCGGGAATTACATCCTCGTTGGCCGCGATTGCACCGCCTGCCCAGATTTCATCATAGCGTGCCTTAAGCGCGCTGTATTTTTCAGCCTCGCTCTCCGAGATGCGGATGTCACGCACGATAAGCTGTGCAGTTCGCTGACCGCCAAACTCGTTTATATCCATCGTTGCAAAAACGTCAACGGTGTCACCGATGTAAACCTCAGCATCCTTGGGGGCGCGAGAAAAATACATTGCAGTGAGCGACGGCATGCCGCTTCTCTCAAGCAAAATCTTGGTGTGCTTGCCAAAGCTTATTGACTGCACATCGCCGACACGCATATTGCGAAGCACAAACGAAGGCACGGGGTTTGAAACTCCGTAAGGCTCAAGAATGCGAAGCTCGTCAGCATTTTGAATATTAACCTCGTGAGCGCCGATTTCAAAATCGGCGTCGAGGGTTGGAACAAGGTCCTCATGTGAGAAATTCTCACGCGCATACGCGTTGATTTTCTCACGGAAAGCATCAATATTTTCGCGGCGCACGCTGAGTCCGGCGGCAAGCTCGTGACCGCCGTATTTTTCAAGCAGGTCGCCGCAATGCACAAGCGCATCAACAAGGTTGAGTCCCTTTACGCTTCTGCCGCTGCCCTTGCCGATATCCACGTTTCCGTCGCTCTGCGCGCCGTCAAACGAAATGAGAATTGAAGGCAGTCCGTATTTTTCGGTAATTCGCGAAGCCACGATACCGATAACACCGTGATGCCAGCTATCCGCCTCAAGCACGATAACAGGGTTCTTTTCAAAGTCATGGCTCGCCTCAATTTTTGCATACGCCTCAAGCGCAATGCGATTTTCCTCGCTTTGACGCTCGCGGTTGATGTCGCAAAGACGAGCCGCAAGTTCGTCAGCCTTTTCGCGCGAGGAGGTGAGAAACAGCTCTACCGCAAGGCTTGCCGAGCTTATTCTGCCTGCCGCGTTGATGCGGGGCGCAAGAGTATAGCCGACAAAGCTTGACGTGATTTTTGGAGCGCGCGGCGCAACCTTGCCGTCGGGCTTGCGCGAAACCGCCTCGCAAAGCGCGGTGAGTCCCATACGCTCTGCCTTTTCAATCTTGTTAAGTCCGTATGCAACGATAAGTCGGTTTTCGTCCTTAATAGGCATAACGTCGGCAATTGTACCGATAGCAACGAGATCAGCGTACTTCTCGCAAATGCGGCGCACCGCCTCCTGCTCGCTGATATTTTCATAGTTTGCTTCAAACGCGCAAAGCAGTTTGAACACAACGCCAACACCTGCAAGCTCCTTGAAAGGATAGTCACAGTCAGGACGGCGAGGGTTGACAACCGCAACCGCGTTTGGCAGGTCGCCGTGGCACTCGTGGTGGTCGGTGACAACAACATCAGTGCCGCGGGAAGAGGCGTGTGCAACCTCTGCGTTTGCAGTAATGCCCGTGTCAACGGTTACAATAAGGTTTGCGCCGTCATCAATGAGGTGGTCGAGCGAGCCTTCGCTCATGCCGTAACCCTCTCCCATACGGTTGGGTATGTAATATCCGACATCCGCACCCTTATCCTCAAGATAAAGGTAAAGGATCGTCACAGAGGTAACACCGTCAACGTCATAGTCGCCGTAAATAACGATGCGTTCTTTGTTGGCGAGTGCCTCTTTTATGCGCTCAACCGCTTTTCCCATATCGCGAAGCAGCATGGGTGAATGGAGAAGCTCCTCCTCCATGTGAATAAATCGCTCTGCCGCTTCCCTTGTGGTATAGCCGCGGTTGCAAAGCAGTCCCGCAGCAAGCGTACCTATGCCAAGGTCGCGCGCAAGAGCCTCGGTAGCGCTGTCGCGCTTGCCGAGTACATTCCATCTCTTTTGCATTTTAATATATCTCCAATTTTTAATAATAAACAAAGTTAAGTGACACTGACGCAGTCACGAAAGCAAAGATGATAAACTGTTTCAAAAGTTTTTGAAAGGGTGCAGGGAAAACTTTTTACAAAAGGTTTTCCCGCGTCCCTATTCCATAGGTCTGTATCTTCCAATAATCTTCTCGGCGATTTTTATGCCGTCAACCGCGGCGGAGGTAATGCCGCCTGCGTATCCTGCCCCCTCGCCGCCGGGGTAAATGTCGCTCTCACCCACTATGGTGAGCTCTTCTCCTCGCAAAATGCGGAGCGGCGCACTTGTGCGCGTTTCAAGCCCCGAAAGCATTGCATGAGGAGAGTCAAATCCTTTGATTTTTCTGCCAAAATCGCAAAGCCCTGCCGAAAGTGTGTCGCAAAGCTCCTTTGGCAAAAGTGTTTTTAGGTCGGCCTCTTTAACCTTGCCGTCCATATACGTAGGTTTTACCCTGCCGTACTCATTTGAAGTGCCTAAAAATCTGCCTACACTTGAAACGGGCGCGCTGTAGTCACCGCCGCCTGCGGCAAACGCCGCACGCTCCAAAGTGCGCTGAAACTCAATGGCTTCTCTTGCCGTACCGCCGTAGTCGCCCTTGAATACCGAAACGCAGACTGCGCTGTTTGAATTTCTGCCGTTCCTTGCATAGTGGCTCATGCCGTTTACGCAAAGCGCGCCACGTTCTGACGCACCGGCAACCACCTCGCCGCCGGGACACATGCAAAACGTGTACACACCGCGGCTTTTTGTGTTGTACGAAAGGTTGTATTCGGCATACGGAAGTGCCTTATGCCCTGCAAAGGAGCCGTAAAGCGCCGCGTCGATATCCTCTTTGAGATGCTCTATGCGGAACCCCACGGAAAAGTCCTTTGCTTCGATGGAAGTTCCGCGCGAAAGCAACATTTCGTAAGTGTCGCGCGCGCTGTGACCGATAGCAAGCACCGTAACCGATGCCGCCATATCGCCGCGCGATGTAAAAATCTTTCGCACGCCGTCCCTCACCTCGCCAAATCCGAGAAACGAGGTGTTGTACATTATTTCGCCGCCCATTTCGACAATTCGCGCAGCGGCGTTGTCAACCACTTTGCGCAAAATATCTGTGCCTATATGCGGCTTTGCCATTGTTAAAATCTCTTTAGGCGCGCCAAGCTCGTGCAGCTTTGAAAGTACATATGCGCACCGCGAGTCACTTATGCGTGTAACAAGCTTGCCGTCTGAAAACGTACCCGCGCCGCCTGCGCCAAACTGGATATTGCAGTTTTCGTCAAGCACGCCGCTTTTGTAAAAATCATCAACGGCTTTTACTCGGCTTTGCACATCGCCGCCGCGCTCAAGCAGCACGGGGCGATAGCCGTGTTCCGCAAGCAACAGTGCCGCAAAAAGTCCGCATGGCCCCATACCGATAACATATGGGCGCGCATTGAGTCTTTCGCTGCCTTTTTTTATATCAAGCCTGTCCGATGCGGCAATTTGAAGCCCAAGCTTTGCGCAAATCTCCTTTTTCAGCATACCGCCTGCCGAAAAGCGCACAGAATACACAAGCTTTATATCGTTTTTATTTCGCGCGTCAACGCTGCGGCGGTAGAGCGAAAGATGCTCGGCACGCACACCTGCACGGCGCAATTTTTTTGCCGCCGCAAAGGTCGCCTCGCTCTGTGGCGCATCAAGCGGCAGCGATATACCGCTTATAATATATTCGGTCATTGAACCAACTTTACCTCAGCATAGTATTCACCGACAAGAGCAATTCCTTCGCCGTATTTGCTCGGTGCATCAAGCGAAAGTTTTATCTTGCCGTCCTTCAACGCATCAATCGAACCGACGAGCCAGAAGTCCGAAAACGCATTATATGTACTCGAAAGCGATATCGCGGTAAGCTTCGGCACGCGCACCTTTACCTCAAGCTTTCGGGTCAGCAGCTCAAACGCCTTTCCGTCGGGATTATCAATGCTTATGTTCGAGCAGTCAAACGACATTACGGAAGAAATGGTATCACTGTTTTCGCGGTAAGTAACGGTAGCGGTAACCGTTTCAAAGCCGCTCATGTTTTCGTAGTCCGTTTCAAGCTTTACGGGCAACTTTAGTTCCTCGCTCTTTTCCATACCCGTGATATTTTCCTCGTTGAACGTTGCAACCACTATGCTTGTCACGTTTTCAAGCGTTACGTCACGGACTATCTTTTTTCTCACGGTCATTTTAGACGGCGATACGGTTATGCTCTTTATATCACCTTTAAGCGCCGCGCTGTCGCTTTCAACCTTTACTTCAACTTCCTTTTCGTCATAAATCGGAATCTCAACCGTAACGGTCTGCGGAACTATACCGATATACGGACTTGTAATCTCGGTGCCGTCCTTGGTGCAGGCAACAAGCGGAACGCCGACCGCAGTAGTGCTCGTGGTAAGCATACCGTCATATGACGGGCGCGCTTCAACATGGTCAATAAGCTTAAGTTCGGACAAAGGACCTGATACCGTCACCTTATCCACGGTTTTGCCAAGCGTGTTAGTGCACACCGCGTCACCCTTGATATAAGGGGTACTGTACTGCGGCATCGCAACAAGCGGCACTTCCTTTTCTGTAACCTCCTGAACGTTTACGGTAACCGTTTTGGGCGAATAGTTTTTAACAGTCGCCCCCTCGGGAAGCTCAATTGTTATCGGCAAGTTATGCTCTCCGGCCTCGGTTATACCGATAAAATCCACGGTCGCCTTGATATCTTCAGATGAATACCCCGTGATATCTCCGCGAGCACCGTAAATAACTATCTCAACGGTTGACTTAACGTCGCCGTAAACCGTGAGATTGTGGTCATCAAGCACCATTGCGTTTATAGGAGTAACCGCAATACCGTCAAAGCTCTTTTCATAGTCGGGGGTGCTGTTAAACACAACGTACATCCAGATAAAAAGCGCAAGCAGGACACAGATTATTCGCGGCAGAATATCTGCGACAAAGCCTTTTTCATTTTCGGCTTGCTTTTTAATTTCCGCCATTTTCCGCATCCTCCTCTTTCTTGTTTCTTCTCAAAATACGCTTCTTTTTAGTCTGCAGGTCGCCGAGAAGCAGGTCGGTAAGCTGCTTTCGAAGCGTTGTATAGTTTTGTCCGCCGTAAAGACATCCATCCATTGCAAGTGAAATCTCACCCGTTTCCTCGGAAACGATAACGACTATTGCATCGCTGACTTCGCTCATACCAACGCCGGCACGGTGGCGCGTACCCTTATCCTTGCTGATTGTCGCGTTGTGCGTAAGAGGTAAAAAGCAGCCCGCCGCCGCAATGCGGTAGTCAGAAACTATCACCGCACCGTCATGGAGTGCAGCCTTGTTGAAAAATATGTTCTTGATAAGACTCTGCGACACTACCGCGTCAATCACAACGCCGGTTTTCATAATGTCGCCAAGCTTTGTAGTGCGCTCAATTACTATAAGCGCGCCCGTGCGGTCGCGCGACATATCGCCTGCCGCAATACAGATGTTGTCAATAACCTCTGTGCGCTCCTTTATCTCCTTTGATTCGGTCATGCTCTTGATAGAGCGAAGAGGGTCAGCACCCACTCTCTCAAGCGCATCGCGAAGCTCGGGCTGAAACAGTATAATAAGCGCAAGCAATCCAACCTGGAAAATGTTTTTAAGCAAAAACTCCATTGCGTGCATTCCAAGCAAAGAAGTTATCGCATAAACCCCCACCAAAAAGGCAAGACCTATCGCAAGCTTGCCAGCACGGCGGTCACGCACAAAGCGATATACATAAAAAAGCAGAGTTGCAAGTATGATAATATCCGCGATGTCCACCCAGCCTATGTTTACAAACTGGATACCGATTTTTGTAAAAAAGCTTTTCAAAAATTCTAAAACTGCCTGCACGAAAACTACCTCCGCCAAAAAATCCAAACGCACGCGCGCGTATAATATAGGTATTTTATATTATATCATATAGATTAGAGGTATACAAGCGCAAATTTAAGGAAATTATCATAAAATATGCAAAAAACAGTGGCACAAACCAAAAAAGCATGATATACTGTAAAATGAGATTTTATGCAAACAGGGAGATATGGTGCTTTGACAAGGTTCTATAACGGCAAAATTGCATATAACGAGTACGGCAGCGGCGGCAAACTGCTTTTGATTCTCCACGGCTGGGGTTGCAGCAAGGAGATGTTTTCGACGATTGCCGAGCATCTTTCAAGCGGCTACACCGTTGTAGTGCCCGACCTGCCCGGCTTTGGCGAAAGTGCACAGCCGAGCGAGCCTTACTCTGTCGAGGACTGCACTCGCCTGATTGTTGATTTTATAAAAAGTTTAGGTTTTAAAACCGTTTCGCTTATGGGGCACTCCTACGGCGGCAGAGTTATCATAAAAATGTTTTCACTGTCAAATCTACCGTTTGAAATCGAGCGCGTCTGCCTTGTTGACGCGGCAGGAATAAAGCCTAAAAAAAGCCTTGGTCAAAAGCTTTCGCTCCTTTGCTACAAAGGCGGCAGAAAAGTTTTGTCGCTCCCTCCGTTCAAAAAGCTTTTCCCAAACGCTATTGAAAACTGGCGCAAAAAGCGCGGCTCTGCGGATTTTAATAATGCAAGCGAGGTTATGAAAAAAACGCTTGTTTTAGCAGTTAACGAAGACCTTACAAATTGTTTAAAAAATATAACTGCACCCACACTGCTTTTTTGGGGCGACAAAGACGATGCAACCCCGCTTTCGGATGCAAAAATCATGGAAAAAAGAATTCCGGATGCAGGCCTTGTGGTACTTGAGGGCGGCAGTCACTTCTCTTTTCTTGAAAACACACCCTTTTTCCTGCGCGTTGCAGACTCATTCTTTTTAACGGAGAACTGATATGGAACTTTCTGCACAAATTCTGGCTTTTGTCAGCCTTGCATTTTTCATAATTCTATCGGCGCGTTATTTCACCCATATGTTTCAGCTCAATTCATACACCGCAAAGGTCCAGTTTGTATGGCTTGGCAAAAACTTTATGCGTGTTCTGCCGTGCATCATCCTTGGCGGCACAGCGTTTGCTTGCTCATTTTTGAGCTATCGAGGCTATGCATACGCGCACCTTATTTTTGCAATCGCGGCATTACTTTTATCACTCACATACACACCTAAAAAGGCTAAAAAGCCGCTTGTATACACCGCAAGAGTAAAGAGATTACTTGCAACATACTCTATCGTTGTTATTGCTATTTGCGCAGTAGCGGCAGTGCTTGGCGGCGCGGCGGAGTTTTACCTCCTTGCGGCGTTTGCACTCCTCTCCCCCATTTTAGTAATTATTGCAAATATCATCAACGCTCCCATAGAAGCGGCGGTGCGCAGATACTATATTAACGATGCAAAAAAGCTTCTCAAATCACACTCACGGCTTAAAATCATCGGCATTACAGGTTCATTTGGCAAAACCAGCGTAAAATATTACCTCACCGCGTTGCTCGGCGCAAAATACAATGTACTTATGACTCCGGAAAGCTACAACACACCAATGGGCGTTGTAAAAACCATACGCGGCTCTCTGCGCGGAACCCACGAGATCTTCGTCTGCGAAATGGGTGCAAAATACGTCGGCGACATCAAGGAGCTTTGTGACATTGTTCATCCGCAGTGCGGCATTGTAACCTCAATAGGCGAGCAGCACCTAGAAAGCTTTGGCTCGGTGCAAAACATTATCAACACAAAATACGAGCTTGCGGCAGGCGTCCCCGAAAATGGCAAGCTCTATATAAACATCTCAAGCGAAACTATAAACAAAAACCGACCTGCAAGAAACGCTGTCACTTACGGTCTTACCCCTGATGCGGATTATTTTGCAACGGACATAGCCGTTTCGGGTGCAGGAACAACATTTACACTCTGCCACGGCGGCGAGTGCGAAACCTACCGCACGCGCCTTATCGGCGAAGCTAACGTTGTGAACATCGTCGGCGCGATTGCTGCGGCAAACGATGCATATGACATTCCGCTTTCCGAACTCAAAAGCGCGGTTGCAAACCTCAAATGTGTGCCTCACCGCATGGAGCTTATCGACCGCGGCGGCATGATAATTATTGACGATGCATTCAATTCAAATCCCGCAGGCGCTGCGGCGGCACTCCGTACCGTCGGACTTTTCGATGCTGTAAAAATCATCGTTACACCGGGTATGATTGAACTTGGCGAAAAGAGCGACGAGCTTAATTCCAATCTCGGCAAAAACGCGGCGGCAGTTTGCGACTATATCGTTGCAGTTGGCGAGCGTCAGGCAAAGCCTATCGTAAGCGGCGCAAAGACGGCAGGCTTTGACGAAAGCAAAATCTATGTTGCAAAAACCTTTAACGATGCAATGGCATTTGTAAATTCAATCAATTCCGAGGGCAAGAAAAAAGTCGTTCTGCTTGAAAACGACCTACCCGACAACTTCTGATAAGGAGAAAACTTATGAAAATTCAGCTTGGAGTTATGTTCGGCGGCAACTCCACCGAGCACGAAATCTCAATCATCTCCGCGGTGCAGGCGATGCTCTCGCTTGACCGCGAAAAGTACGACGTTATTCCCCTTTACATTTCAAAGGACAGCCGTTTTTACACAGGCAATGCTCTTTTTGAAATCAAGAATTACCGTGATATCCCCGCACTTCTCAAAAATTGCACAGAGGTTACACTTGTAAAAGAAAACGATGTTGCGGCAATATATAAGCTTCCCCTCTCCTCCTTTGGCAAAAAGCGCATCGGCATGATTGAAGTTGCATTTCCCATTGTTCACGGTACAAACACCGAGGATGGCGTTCTTGCAGGCTACATAGAAATGCTTGGACTGCCCTATGTCGGCTGCGACGTTGCATCAAGCGCGCTTGGCATGGACAAATTCGCAATGAAGGCGATTTTCAAGGAATACGGCATCCCCGTGCTTGACTCCAAGATTTACACCACCACAGACTACGAGCAGCTCGACACGCTTATTGAAAAAATTGAGGGTACATTCAAATATCCCGTAATCGTTAAGCCTGTAAACCTCGGCTCCTCAATCGGCATTTCGGTTGCGGCTGACCGCGAAGCACTTACAAAATCGCTTGACACTGCGTTTTCTTTTGCAGAAGTGGTTTTGGTTGAGCGCGCTATCACAAATCTGCGCGAAATCAACTGCTCGGTACTCGGCGACCGTTTTGCGGCTGAGGCTTCTGAGTGTGAAGAGCCCGTAAGCGGTGACGAGATTCTCTCCTTTGAGGACAAATACATCTCGGGTGCAAAGAGCGGCGGTGCAAAGGGCATGGCAAGCGTTAAGCGAAAGATTCCTGCGCCCATCTCCGATGAAATGCGTGATGAGATACGCACGATGGCGGTAAAAGCATTCAAGGCACTCGGATGCTCGGGCGTTTCGCGTATCGACTTTATGATTGACGGCGACGAAAACAAGGTTTACTTAAACGAAATCAACACAATCCCCGGCTCGCTTTCCTTCTATCTCTGGGAGCCGCTCGGCGTGAAGTATCAAGAACTCCTCGACCGCATGATAAATCTCGCGCTCAAGCGCCAGCGCGCAAGAGCTTCGCTCACATTCTCATTCAAGAGCAACGTACTTTCGGGTATTTCCCTCGGCGGCGCGAAAGGAAGTAAAGTGTAAGAATATTAGCGAGAACCTTTTAAGGAAAGGTTCTCGCGCTCTCCAAACCTTTTTATAAAAAAAGATAATCAGTAGCCGCGGTTGCTGATTTATTTTTTTACAGTTTTTCTTTGGTTCTTTCTTTTTTAAGAAAGAACTCCCTCGTTTCCTTGTATAAAAAACATTTTCCATGGTAAAACTACTGTCGTACAAACTTCAATTGAAAGGATTTCTTACCATGGAACAGAAAAACAACGAGCAAAAAACCGCACAAATTTTATACATTACTATCATTATGGTTTTGCTTATAATGGCTCTCACGGTAGGACTTGTAACTGCGGCAAACCGAGGTAAAACTCCCGCAGTGACAACCGATGCTACCACAGAAAATACAACCTCCGCACCCACCGTTACCACAAAGGCGCCCGTGGTAACGACCGCCGTTACAACGAAGGCACCCACTGTTACTACAGAAAACAAGCCTCACTCTGTAACTCCTCCTGCACTTACCACCGAGGCAAAACCCACAGTGGTTGAGCCAACGGAGCCTACACTCCCCGAATTTATTATGCCCACTTTAGGCGCAGTATCAAAAAAATTCTCGATTGACACACTTGTTTACTCGAACACAATGGAGGACTACCGCACACACAACGGCATCGACATCTCCTGCGGCACGGGCAGTGCGGTTTGTGCTGCCGCTGACGGCGTTGTAAAAGAGGTTTACGAGCACCCTATGATGGGCTACACCGTTGTTATCTCCCACGATGCGGATGCCGAAACCGTATACCAGAATCTTGCCGATGAAATCACGGTTGCAGTAGGCGATGTTGTAAAGCGCGGTGAGGTTATCGGCGCGGTTGGTGAAAGCGCACTTATCGAAATTGCCGAAGAACCGCACCTGCACTTTGAAATGTGCATCGCAGGTGAGCGAGTAAATCCCGCCGATTATATTTCAACAGAAACAGAAACGTTTTTCTATGAAGAATAATAAAGGGCTGTGCTATGCACAGCCCTTTATTATTCTTCTTCATCTTCTTCAGAAATTTCATTAACGGTTACTTGCACTTCTTCAACGCGGACGTCATCCACCACGGTTACTTCGACATGCAAATTCTTATAGTCAAACGCCATGCCGACTTCGGGAGTCTGCTCAAGCACTTCGGCGCACCAGCCGCCCACAGTGTTGCAGTCCGACTCAAAGTCGCGGTCATCGACATCAAGCTCGTCAAACATATCGTAAACGTTCATGTCGCCGAGCACCTTATATGTACCGTCATCGTTTTCGGTAATATTCACGATGATTTCATCGCTTTCATCCCAGATGTCACCGACTATCTGCTCGAGTATGTCTTCCATTGTTACGATACCGAGAGTGCCGCCGTACTCGTCAAGTACAACAACAATCTGCACCTTCTCCTCGCGCATAGTTTCAAGCGCACTTGGCAGTTTAACAGTGCCCGGCATAAGGAGCGGCTCACGCATTACGTCCACAACGGTTGTATCGTGATTTATCGCGTACTGCTTATAGTAGTGATTGATATTGAGCATACCGATGACATTATCAATATTGTCTTTATAAACAGGGAGTCGGCTGTATCTCGAAGAGTTTATAACCTTGAGATTGTCGGCAATACTGTCGTCGGAATCAAGCGCAACGACATCCTTGCGGTGAGTGATTATCTCTGCAAGAGTGATATCCGAAAACTCGATAGCACTCTGCAAAAGGTCGCTCTTGTCCTCGTCAATGCCGCCGTCTTCTTCCGCAGTTTCGATAATAGTAACAAGCTCGCTCTCCGTTACGGTATCGTCAGACTTACCCCAAATACGCGAGAAAAGCTGTGTAATTTTAGAAACGACGAAAGATACGGGTGTAAACAGAATAATGAATACCATAATAGGATATGCCACAAAGAGCGAGAACTTTTCGGAATTCTGTTTACTTATCACCTTGGGAATAATCTCGCCGAAAATAATGATAAGTATAGTAATAATCGCAGTGGAAACAGCGACAAGTGAAGCGTTGCCTCCTGCAAGATTAAAAGCAATCGTAGTAGCTATAGAAGATATCGCGATGTTAACGATATTATTGCCTATAAGCAATGTAATAAGCGTCTTTTCAAACTTATCACAAATCTTCGTAGCAAGAATTGCCATGCGGTTGCCGTCCTCGGCAAGCTGCTTGAGTCGAATACGATTAACCGCAGTATAGGCAATTTCGGTGCCGGAGAAAAATGCTGAAAAGAGGATGAGAATTACAATAAGTACATATTCCATTATTCAATCTCCTCCTTTGCTTCTTCTTCGTTATCGCAAAGGCGAATCTTAACGGCGGAAAGTGTAGTTCCGTCCTCCATTTCGCCTGCCATAATTGCAAGATTGTCAAAGGTGAAGCCTTCGTCCTCTTCAAGTTCGGTTTCCCTTTCTGCAAGTGTTCCGCGAAGCCAAGCCTCAAGCGTCTTTTTCTGAATATCGGCAGGAATATTTCCCTCGTAGCCGATACGCTCAAGCGCATCGCGCACCTTCATTTTGGGAGAAATGCTGAAATAGTTGCCGCCGAGCTTGATAAAGTCCTCATCATACTCGTCGTATTCGTCCCAGATCTCGCCAACGATTTCTTCAAGGAAGTCCTCAATCGTGGCAATGCCAACAGTGGTATCGCCTTCGCGAACGACCAAGAACTGTTGCTTACCCGCGCTCATTTCCTTAAAAAGGTCATCAATAGCGGCGTCGGGTGCAGCAAATTTAGGCGTAAAAAGCACACGGCGGATGTTTACGTGTCCACGGCGCAGATATGTACGCAAATATTCACGAACGGAAAGCACGCCGACAACATGGTCAACGTCACCGTCGTAAACAAGCAAACGAGAAAAAGAGGTGGTTTTTACAGTTTCCAGAATCTTTGCAGGGTCTTCGTGTATCTCGATACCGAAAATATCCTCGCGCATGGTCATAACATCCTCAACGGGTGTCTTGGTAAACTCCACCGCGCCCTGCAAAAGGTCGGTCTGCTCTTCGTCAAGCGAACCGCTCTCTTCCACGTTGTCTATAATAGTTTCAAGCTCTTCTTCTGTCATGCGAGTATCCTCACCGCCGCCAAGCAGCTTTGAAATGAGGTCGCTGAACTTGCTGAACACAAACGAAATCGGCGACAGAATTTTCATCAGTGCGCCAAGCGAGCCCGAGTAAGCAAGTGCGGTGCTCTCACTGTTTGCGTTTGCATAACTTTTTGGCAATACTTCGCCGAAAATAAGCACAACCACAGTTGTTACAAGCGTCGTAACAAGCGGATTTGATTCTCCCAAAAAGTCAATTACAGCAAGGGTTGCGATAGAAGAACAAGCCGTATTAACGATATTGTTACCGACAAGAATAGTAACAAGCGCTTTGTCAAACCGATTGACAATGTTCAAAGCCTTTTTTGCTTTCTTATTACCGTCCTCGGCAAAGTTTTTAAGTCTGATTTTGTTTGCTCCGGCGTATGCACTCTCCGCGCTTGAAAAATACGCACTGAAAGCAACAAGCAGTATGCAGAAAAGTACTTTTATACTCCCGGCTCCCGCGTCCATTAGAAATACCAACTCCTTTTAGATAAATATATAATTAGTATATCCCTTTCGATGACTGCTGTCAAGGTGAGAAAAAACGAGAAAAACGAAGAAAAACGGCGAAAATCAGAGATTTCAGCCGTTTTAAAAGTTTGCAAACTCGTTTTTTCGGACAAAAACGCCCTATTTTGCCCCAAAACAGAAAGTTTCCTTATTTATAAAGAGTCACTATTACACCGCTTACGTTATCGCCGGAAAGGATGTAGTTTACTCCGTCTGGAATTTCAACCGTAACGCTCTCGCTACCGTCCTCAAAGAGAACGTAAAAGCACTCGTAATCAACGCCGTTATACGAGAAAGCAAGGTGCTTTTCGGCATACATATGTCTTTGCAAAAGACCTACATATTCATCAAGCGTCAACCCGTTTTCGTCAATGTATGCAGAATGTCCGTGTCCCACGTATCTGAAATGGTCGCTGTCCGTGCCGGGGTAACGCAAAACGTAGCCGTACTTTGCACAGTTTTCGTAAATCCAGTTATACGGCTCACCTGCATCCGCAAGTGCAGTTGGAGTACCGTCATAGATATTTACGTCAAACGCATAACCAGTAAGGTGTTCGCTGACACATTTTTCACTTGGAGCATCAAAGTGCGCCATGCGAATATGGTAGTTTCCGCTTCCCGTTTCATCATAAAACGCACCAAACATCTCCTCGGCGGCTTCAAACGCGGCGCGCTCAAGCTTAATTGAATTGTCAACGATTTTATATTTACGCGACTTTGCGCCAAGCAATGTAACAATGTCCGCATCCGTCGCACGGTATGCGCGGTCAGCATCCTCGGTAACTATGATAAGACTGCCGCTGTAAATCTGATTTTTCGCAATTTCAAGCGGCTGAAGCTCCGCTCCCTCATAAAACGAGCCTTGCACCGCAGGTACAACTTCTTCGGTGACGGCAACAGTTTCTGCCGTTGTAACCGATGCGGCAGTGGTTTCGGCCGGCGTGTGGTCCTGCGAAAGCTTATACGCCGCCCAGCCGATTAATGCCCATATTGCAACTATCGTAACGCAAACAAAGGCAATAACAAATGCTTTTAACCTTTTGGTGCGCTTTATATACTGACGCTTTTTTGCAAGCAAATGTGCGTCCGGTTCACTATGATAATTCATCAAACTTCTCCCATAAAGAATTCTATTTTAATACTAACATAATATTACATCGGTGTAAATAGAAAATACAAGAATTAATCATTTGACTATTTTTATAAAAATATAGTTGACATCAGATGAAAAATTATTTATAATGATTAAGTATAAAGAATATGTATGCAAAAGGGAGATCACCATGAAAATCAAAGACGGATATATTGTTAGAAAAATCGGAACAAAGTATTACGCAGTTTCGGCTGCCCGCGCTGCCGAAGGCGGCGGAATGATTGCCCTCAACGAAACCGGTGCGTTTATCTGGGAGCTTCTCAAAGAAGATACCACCGTTGAAGCAGTTGCAAAGACACTTGCTGACAAGTACGAAATAGATATTGAAACTGCTACCCGCGATACCGAAGCATATATCGGCATGCTTAAGGAGGCAGGCGCGCTTGCGTGACTTTGTGGAGCTTGATGAACTTTATCCGCTTATCAAAGAAGTAATTGAAAGCGGTGGAGAGTTCAAGTTTTATCCGCGCGGCACAAGTATGGAACCATTGATTCATCAAGGCGATGATGCGGTTATACTTGGAGCAGCAGAGTCGGTAAAGGCAGGCGATGTAGTTTTCTACCAACGCGAAAACGGCATGTTCGTACTTCACAGACTTATTGAAAAGCGCGGCGGCACTTACACAATGTGCGGTGACAATCAACAAGTGCTTGAACATGGTGTAAAGCCGTCACAGGTTTTGGCGAAAATGGTTGGCTATTATAAGAACGAGGTTTATCACAGCGTTGATGAAGCCGAATATCTTGCATACACAAAAAAGCAGATTTCGAGATTTCCATATCGCCACCGCAATCCCAAAATCCTTGCGATTTTAGTAAAAATCAAAAAACTACTCAAAAAAAGCTGAACTCTCGTTCAGCTTTTTTTCTTTAATCTGAATAACAGTCTGCAAAGTGCTGCACCGTTGAACGGAACAAGAGGATAAAGATACGAGCGTTTTCTGTTTACGTTTGCGTTGGTTGCAATTAGCACAATTATGCCGACAAGTCCGAATGCAAATCCCCACACACCGAAAATAGCCGTAACCGCAAGCAGCAGCATACGCATAAACTTGACCGCGTACCCAAGCTCATAGCTTGCCTGCGTAAAGTTTGCAATAGCAACAAACGCCATATATAAAATAACCTCGGGTATAAGCCAGCCTATATCCACCGCAAAATCACCCAAAATCAAACCGCCGACAACACTTAACGAATTTGTCAGCATACTTGGCGTATTCATTGAAGCAAGCTTCAGTCCGTCAATCACAAACTCCACCAAGAAAAGCTGTGCTATAAGCGGCAGTGAACCGTGTTCTTCCGGTACAATAAACGATAGCCAATGCGGAACATACTGCGGATGCATGACAAGCAAATACCAAAGCGGCACCAAAAAAAGCGTCAGCCAGAAGATGCAGTGGCGCACTATGCGCAAATAGGTGCCTGTAAACGGCGGAAAATAGTAGTCGCCCGTTTCCTGCAAAAAGTCAAAAATAGATGTCGGCAGTATCATAGCGTCAGGGGATGTGTCGCACAAAATCAACACACTACCCTCCATTATTTGCGCCGTGGCGGTATCGGGACGTTCGGTGTAACGGATTTTCGGAAAAGGATTGTACCATTTTTGCCCAATAAGGCTCTCGGCAAGACTCTCATGTCCCATCGGCAGACTGTCCGCCTTGATACCGTCAAGCTTTTTTTCAAGCCATTTAACATATTTTTCATCGGCAGTTCCCTCAAGATAAACTATTGCGATATCGGTTTTCGAGGATTTGCCGATGTTCTTGTACACAACGCGCAGATTCGTATCGCGAATACGGCGGCGGATAAGTGCGGTGTTAAAAATCAGCGTTTCAACAAATCCGTCGCGCGAACCGCGCATGACCCGGTCGCTTTCAGGCTCCTCGACTCCGCGCACGGGATATGTGCGCGCGTCTATCAGCACAACCTCACTGCCGAAGGTGTCGCCCACCATGCAGACTCCGCCGCTCATCACCTGCATCACCGCGCGCTCTGTGTCAGCCGCAGTTTCCACCTCAACATACGGCACATGCCTGTCAATAAAGCTCTGCGCCGCACCGTCACCATTCGGCAATGCTTTTACCGAAAGAAAATGCGTCATCAGCTTTTGCATGCTCTCGTCCTTGACAAAGCCGTCTATATAGTATAATGTAAGCTCGTTTTCGCCTATCATAAGCCGCCTCTTGATAATGTCAAACGATTTGTCAGGCATAAGACACTCGTCAAGCAGCTTTACATTTTCAGCGTAGTCACCAGTAAATTTCAAAAAAACACCTCCGCCAACACTTTTATAGTAGTGTTGGCGGAGATGCTAAATTTTATGCAAATTATTCAAACATAGGCGTGGAGAGATATCTGTCGCCGGTGTCGGGCAAAAGCACAACAACGGTTTTGCCTGCGTTTTCCTCGCGTTTTGCAACTGCTATCGCCGCATGAAGTGCCGCACCCGCAGAAATTCCAGCAAGAATCCCCTCCGTTTTGCCGAGTTCTCTGCCCATTGCAAAAGCCTCGCTGTCGGTAACAGTAATAATCTCGTCGTATATTTCGGTGTTAAGAACTGCCGGTATAAAGCCTGCACCAATGCCCTGAAGCCCGTGCGCTCCCTTTTCCTTACCGGAAAGCACCGCACTCGTTGCCGGCTCAACCGCCACAATCTTTATATCCTTGTTCCTGCTTTTTAAATATTCTCCAACTCCGGTGATAGTGCCACCGGTACCGACTCCGGCAACAAAAACGTCAACCTCACCGTCGGTATCCCCGTAAATCTCCGGACCGGTTGTTTCAAAATGCGCGGCCGCATTTGCAGGGTTTTCAAACTGACCGGGGATAAAGCTGCAGGGGATTTTCTTTGCAAGCTCTTCTGCACGTTCTATGGCGCCTGCCATGCCTTTAGCCCCGTCGGTTAAAACCAACTCGGCGCCGAACGCGCTCATCAAAACGCGGCGTTCTCTTGACATTGAGTCAGGCATAACAATGATTGTACGGTAGCCACGAGCCGCACCTACCGAGGCAAGTCCGATACCCGTGTTTCCGCTTGTCGGCTCGATAATTACCGAGTCCTTATTGATAATACCGCGGCGCTCGGCATCGTTAAGCATTGCAACGGCAACGCGGTCTTTTGCGCTTCCGCCCGGATTGAACATTTCAAGCTTTGCAACTATTTTTGCAACGGCTCCGTGATTTTTTTCGATATGCGTAAGGCGAAGCATCGGTGTTTTTCCGATGAGTTGCTCCGCCGATGTATAAATCTTTGACATAAGAACCAACTCCTTTAAAATAATTATATCAATATCGTTTTTTATTGTCAATCGCAATCGCGGCACATATAAAGTGTTTTCACCATCGTTTTTTTACAAAAAATACGGAAAACTCGTTAAACTTATGTTATAATAATCGCGGCGCCGACTGCCTGCAAATCGTCACTTTGGTTCCGCCGCTTTGTGAGTTTTCCTCGATGGCTAAACACCATCGTTTTTTTTGCAAAAAAAACGGAAAACTCGTTAAACTTATGTTATAATAATCGCGGCGCCGACTGCCTGCAAATGGTCACTTTAGTTCCGCCGCTTTGTGAGTTTTCCTCGATGGCTAAACACCATCGTTTTTTTTGCAAAAAAAAACGGAAAACTCGTTAAACTTATGTTATAATAATATATATTCCAAACGAAAGGAACCACGGCATGGCTTTTTCTGCAAAGACACTTAAGCGACAGATGGCGAGGCTTCGCCCACTGCTTAACAACTGCTCGCTTGTCACGCTTCGCAAGGGGCAAAATACAATCGGCAACCTCATGTCAAGCGTACACAAAAAACAAGTTGTCACAAAAGAGCATAAATTTGATAATTTTTGCGGAGCATGGGTTATGCCGCGCGACGAACGCCGTCAGGGTGTTATTCTTTACCTGCACGGCGGCGGATATACCTGCGGCGACATTGAATATGCAAAGGGCTTTGGCACAACGCTTGCCGCACACTGCGGCGTGCGCGTTTTCTGCCCTGCGTACCGTCTTGCACCCGAGCATAAATTTCCTGCCGCACTCGACGACTCGCTTGAAGCATACCGCTATCTCTTGCAAAAAGGCTTTTCGCCGTCGCGCATAACGCTCTGCGGCGAAAGTGCAGGCGGCGGACTTTGCTATGCACTTTGCTTAAAGCTTCGCGAGCTTGGTGAAGAGATGCCCGGCGGCATTATCGCAATTTCGCCGTGGACAGACTTTACCGCAAAAGGCGAGTCCTACGAAACAAACAAAGACAAAGACCCCTCAATGACTATTGAGAGACTTGACTATTTTGCAAACAACTATGCAATAAATCGCCTTGACCCATATGTTTCTCCGCTTTTCGGCGACCTTGACGAAATGCCTCCGTCACTTATTTTTGCAGGCGGTGACGAAATAATGCTAAGCGATGCAACTCTGATGCACGAAAAGCTTCTCGCATCGGGCGCAAAAAGCAAACTTCTTATAGCTCCCGAGCGTTGGCATGCTTATGTGGTATACGACCTTCGCGAAAACCGCGAGGATTTTACTGAAATTAATCAATTCTTGACAAAACATATGTCCGAGGAGCGCAAGCTTCGCTGGATGCGCCTTGACAATGCGGCAAAGATTTATCCTGCCGCGCGCAGACAAAACTGGAGCAACGTTTTCCGCCTTTCGGCAACGCTTAAGGAGGATGTCGACGTTGATGTACTCCGTGCCGCACTTGACGTTACCGTGCGGAGATTTCCCTCAATTGCCGCAAGACTTCGCCGCGGTATGTTCTGGTACTATCTCGAACAGCTTTCCGCAGCTCCCGAGATTTCAGAGGAAAGCAGTTATCCGCTTGTGCGTATGTCAAACAAGGAAACTTCAAAATGCGCACTCCGAGTACTTGTATACAAAAAGCGTATAGCGGTTGAATACTTCCACTCTCTAACCGACGGCACGGGCGCAATGATATTTTTAAAAACCCTGCTTGCCGAGTATCTCGAAGAAAAGCACGGTATAAAAATCCCTGCAACCGACGGCGTGCTTGCAAGGCTTGACGAGCCGAGTGAGGAGGAAATGGAGGACAGCTTCCTCAAATACGCCGGTGATGTGTGCGCATCAAGGCAGGAAAACGATGCCTGGCGAGTCGGCGGCACAATAGAGCCTGCAGGCTTTTTGCATCTCACCTGCTTTAAGATTCCTACCGAAAAGGTGCTTGAAGCAGCTCACAAATACAAGGTAAGCCTTACTGCGTTTTTATGTGCGGTTACAATGCAGGCTTTGCAATCACTTCAGGCAGAGCGCGTTCCAAACCGCAAAAAGCGCAAGTCTATCAAAGTGCTTTTGCCCGTAAATCTGCGCAAAATTTTCCCAAGTAAAACACTTCGCAATTTTGCTTTTTACACCACTCCCGAAATTGAAACTCGCCTTGGTGAATTCTCATTTGAGGAAATTTGCAAAATCGTCAGCCACCACATGGGACTTGACGTTACCGCAAAGCAAATGCGCAAAAAAATAACAACCAATGTTGATTCCGAGCGCGCACTTATCATCAAAATTGCGCCGCTTGCGATTAAAAATATCGTTATGCGCCTTGTATTTGACGCGGTCGGCGAGCGCAAATCATGCCTTTCAATTTCAAATCTCGGTGCGGTGACGCTTCCTGAAGCCATGATGCCGTACGTCGAGCGCATGGACTTTATTTTGGGCACGCAGGCAACCGCGCCGTACAACTGCGGAGTGATTTCGTTTAACGGAACGCTTTATATCAACTTTATCCGCGATATCCGAGAGCCTTTGCTTGAAGCACGCTTCCACGAGGTGCTTCGCGACATGGGTATCGTTTGTGAGGTTGAAAGCAACGGTCAGTAAAGGAGTTAAAATATGTATTGCATAAACTGTGGGGTAAAGCTTGGCAGTACCGAGCATAAATGTCCGCTTTGCGGCACGGTGCCGTATCATCCCGATATAAGCCGCGCCGTCACCGACGAGCTTTATCCGAAAAATCAGCATCCCGTAACCATGGTAAGTCCGCTCGGCGCACTTATCGTAATAAGTTGCATTTTCTTTTTGCCGATGATAATTACGCTGCTATGCGATGTGCGTATAAACGGCGTTGTTACATGGTCTGGCTTTGTTATCGGCGCCATTATGCTTGCATATGAGCTTATCATTTTGCCGATGTGGTTCAAAAAGCCAAATCCGATTATATTTGTACCGTGCGGATTTGCGGCAGTGGGACTTTATCTTTTGTATATAAATCTCGCAACAAACGGCGATTGGTTTTTGAGCTTTGCTTTTCCGGTTGTCGGCACCGTAGGCGCTATCATAAGCGCGGTTGTCACGCTTACGTGGCTTATCCGACGCGGCGTGCTTTACATTTTCGGCGGTGCGTTTATCGCGCTTGGTCTTTTCACTCCGCTTATGGAGTTTTTGATGAATTACACCTTTGAAATCAAGCACGGACTTATCTGGTCATACTATCCGCTTATTGCACTTGTATTTCTCGGAGGTCTGCTTATATTCTTTGCGGTTTGCCGCCCTGCCAGAGAGTCAATGGAAAGAAAAATGTTTATATAAAAAAGCTTACGTGCAAAGCACGTAAGCTTTATTTTATATCACTGTATCAGCTTTTTCTTTTATTTTAAACTTTTCGTAATACGCTTCTTCCATGGGAATCCACTTTTCTTTGAACATCGCCGCCATTTGTTCGCCGTTGCGCGTCAAAATGCGGCGCATTTGTTCATCGGACGAAACGTCCACAAACACCTTGATGTCAGCATAGTCGCCAAAGCTTGGGTGCAGGGCATACGCCCCCTCAACCACCTTGATTTTTGCCGCGGCAACCTCCCGCACACCGCAAAGCTGCATTTTTGAGCAGTCAAAAACGTTGTAAGAAAAGCGGTTTTCGCCACGCAAATGCGGCAAAACCTCGCTTGCAAAACGCTCATAATGCACGTTGCCGCCAACCTCCTCCAGCCTCTCTTTGGTACGAAGCTCCAATGGCAAAAAGAAATCGTCCATATGCACCGACGAAGCGTCAAGTATTGCGCAAAGTGCCTTTGCCGCAGTAGATTTTCCCGATGCGGCTCGCCCGTCAAACGCAATAACGCGCGTTTCACCGCTTATCCGTTGCAAAATAGGAATAAGCCTTGCAAGACGCATCGACACAACGCGGTATGCGGGACACTCTGCCGCGCGATATCCGTCACTGTGATGCACTGCACGGATGCCGTCTGCAAGGTACTCGCCAAGATAATCACCGATATACTCTTTTGCTTCATCAAGATATTGCAAAAACGCGTCATCGTTGCCG
>JAZNOM010000124.1:0-18483 GCA_045580835.1 Eubacteriales bacterium | reverse complement strand
CCCTCTACTGTCTTTTTGGGGCTTACCGCAGGAATAAGCTTGTGTCTGCCGAAGAGCATACCCGAAAAGTATGCAAAAATATCGGTTGCAAACGCAACAACTATAACCATAATAAGCAAAAATGCACCGTGGTCAAACGCACGCGTCGCAACAAGGCAGCTAAAGCCGCAGATTATATACATCGTTGAAAGAAATGCCTTTGCCGCATCCTTAAATCTTATCTTTCCCTGCGAAAACATTGCGCATGCAAGCACATAAAGCGCATAAAGATAAACCACGGCAAAGATTATCAGCCAAGGTGACTCTAAAGAGTCAAGGCTGCGTACCGTAGCAGGCATTACAAGTGCCACTATGTACGACGGAACCGAAAGATAAAAGTTTTTGTGAAGTCCAAGGCAGCTCATCATCTCAAACACCGCAATGCCTGAAAGCAAAGCTATCACTATTTCAAGTGCAACGGTATTTGAAAAAATCAGCACGGGAATTGCAACCAAAAGCATGACTGCACCGGTAAGAATTCTCGTTAACATTTAAAGTCCTCCATATCGGCGTTTTCTCGAGTAAAACTCGTCAATAATCTTGTCTATTTCGCGCTCATCAAGGTCGGGCCAGAGAGTGTCGGTGAAATAAAACTCTGCATATGCCGCCTGCCAAAGCAAAAAGTTTGAAAGGCGAAGGTCGCCGCCCGTGCGAACTATCAAATCGGGGTCGGCACAATGCGATGTATAAAGCGCATTTGAAACGTCATCTTCGCTGACGGAGGTTTTACCCTCGTTAATCAGCACCTCGCAAGCATGCGCGATTTCGGCGCGTGCGCCATAGTTGAGCGCAATGTTTAAAACAAGAGTTTTGTCCTTTGAAACCTCTTCGGCATTTGCAATTTTCGCTCTCGTTTCGGGCGGGAAAATGCTCATGTCACCAAGAAAATGAAGCTGAATATTATTTTCGTCAACCATGGCAACCGCATCGTCAATATAGTCGGAAAGCAGCTTCATAATTGCATCAACTTCGTTTTTCGGGCGCTTCCAGTTTTCGGTAGAAAAAGCGTAAACCGTAATAATCTTAACGCCCTTGTCGCCGCAATAGCGAATGACCTTTTTAAAGTTTTTTGCACCGTTGACATGTCCGAACTCGCGCGGCATTGAGCGCTTTTTTGCCCATCTGCCGTTGCCGTCCATGATAAACGCGATATGGCGAAGCCGCTCGTCAACAGTTGCAACTGTTTGCTTCTTTTTAAAAAACATAACAACCTCAAAATACAACAATTGAGCCGGAGTGATGCCCCGGCTCATTGTATTACTTTAGATAGACATGATTTCCTTGCTCTTTTCAGCGCCGATTGCATCAATGTCTTTGACAAATTTATCGGTGAGATCCTGAATCTTCTTGTCGCTGATTTTAACGTCGTCCTCGGTGAGGTCGCCGTTCTTCTTAAGTTCTTTAACTTTATCGTTAGCATCGCGGCGAAGATTGCGGATAGCAACCTTTGCTTCCTCACAAAGCTTGGAAACCTGCTTTGCAAGTTCCTTTCTGCGTTCCTCGGTAGGCTGGGGGAATGCGAGGCGGATAACCTTACCGTCGCTCTGGGGAGTAATGCCTACATCGGATGCAAGAATAGCCTTTTCAATATCCTTAAGGGTAGTGGTATCCCAAGGGGCGATAACGAGAGTGCGGGGGTCGGGCACCTGAATTGCAGCCATCTGTGCAACGGGAGTGGGAGTGCCATAGTAGTCTACATTTACTCTGGAAAGCACCTCGGGGTTTGCCTTACCTGCACGAACGGTACCGAGGTTCTGACGAAGAGAGTCGATAGTTTTCGACATCTTGCCTTCTAATTCTTTAGTATCAAAACTCATAACAAAAATTCCTTTCAAAAATTATTTAACGATTGTACCGATCTCTTCACCCATAACAGCACGGTAAATGTTGTCGGGGTCGTCAAGACCGAATACCAAAATCGGAATGTGGTTATCCATACAGAAAGAGGTTGCCGTGGAGTCCATAGCGGCAAGACCGCGTGAAAGAATCTCCTGATATGTAATCTCGTCAATCTTGGTTGCGCTTGCATCCTTCCTTGGGTCAGCGGTGTAGACACCGTCGATATTCTTTGCAAGAAGAACTACATCCGCGTCAATTTCAGCCGCGCGAAGCACTGCCGCCGTATCGGTTGAGAAATAGGGCGAACCAAGACCGCATCCGAAAATGGTTACTCTGCCCTTTTCGAGATGGCGAACCGCGCGGTTGCGAATATAAGGCTCTGCCATTGCTTTCATCTCAATAGCGGTCATAACTCTTGTGCTTACTCCTGCACGCTCAAAAGCATCCTGAAGTGCAAGCGAGTTGATAACGGTAGCGAGCATGCCCATGTGGTCGGCACGAACTCTGTCCATGTTGACACCCTGACGGCCACGCCAGATGTTGCCCGCACCAACTACAACGCCGATTTCAACGCCGCAGTTGATACACTTTTTAACTACCTTTGCAATTTCATCAATAAATCCGTGATTGTAAATGCCCTCTGAATCTCTCGCAAGTGCCTCACCCGAAAGCTTGAGCAACACGCGCTTGAATTTAGGCTGTTTATCCGATGACATAGGGATACCTATCCTTTATATAATATTTCTTCCTCTATTTTATACGATTATTGTCGGTTTGTAAACTGTTTTTTGAAAAAATGTGGATAAGTTGATAAATTAATGTTTATGGGAGAACGCCGCTGCTGCGGCTACACCTCATCAGTCAGCTCCGCTGACAGCTTCCCCTCAAGGGGAAGCCTTTATTAATGAGCCTTCCCCCTCGGGGGAAGGTGTCGCCATACGGCGACGGATGAGGGGTAGGCACCCATAGGTGCCGTCATATAAACTTTATTTTAGTTTTCGTTACGGGCAAACAGCAATGGATATTAAACTGTTTGTTTTATCAAGTATATCGGTTCTGTTATGCGAGAACTGCTCTTCACCACCGTATGAAACAGTTTGAAAAATGTCAGCGGTCAATGAGCCATCGGCATTGGTAATAAGATTTAATTCTATGTCATAGTGAACCTCATGCCACCAATTTGTATTAAAATGACCGAATTCAACTGTGACATTCCCGTATTCATTGACAAAAGCGGAGAATCTGAACATATTTGTTCCGTACGAGCCTTTTTTAAACTTAAAAGTATTATTATCTATTGTTGCGACTTTTTCAATTTGTGATGAAAGCTCATAGAACGCGCCTTCTTCAATTGATATTCCATTGAGGTCGATTTGCTCACCGTTTACCGTTACTGTAACATCGCCTGTGTTGTGATATAATGCAAGCCTTTGAGGAAGCTCTTCCATAAGATCAGGATTACCGAGTATCAGTATGGTCGCAAGAGCAGCGATAGCAACAACTGAATATAATATGAATTTTTTCATTTGACATCCTCTATTTTGTAGTCGATAAGGTTACTTCCTATCACTATATAAGCCCAAGTGTTAAAAAATCCAGCTAGATAAATAAAAGTATGTGAAGACAAAAGGTGATGAACAAACATCGTAGGGCGGGGGCTCGTCTCCCGCCGTAAGCCGTGATTAAATGTTGTGCAGGCGGCAGGAGCAAGCCCCTGCCCTACAAGTTTACGGTTTCATTTACTCCATCAAAAGAAGGTATACTGGTTTGTTTCGCTCAAATTGTCAAGCACGCCGTTGCGTGAAAGTATCTCTATTACGCTCTTGGTGAGTTTAGCGCGTTCGCGTAGTTCTTCGATTGAGAAAAATTCGCCGTCGGCTCTTGCTTCAACAATCTTCTGCGCCGCGCCCTCTCCAAGACCGCCAAGCGATGAAAACGGGAGTCTTATCTTGCCGTTTTCGGGCAAAAATGCCGTTGCATCCGACTTGTAAAGGTCAACGCCGAGGAACTGCACTCCTCTTGCCAGTGCTTCACGCGCAAGACTCATTGAAGAAATTGTTTCAGCGTCCTTTTGCGTTGCATCCTCTTTCTTGGAAAGTTCGTTTATAGTCGCCGTTACCGCGCCTCTGCCGCGCATGATAAGCTCGCCGTCAAAGCCGCCCGGAGCAACCGTGAAAAACGCCGCGTAGAACTCCATGGGATAATAAATCTTATACCACGCAAGACGGATTGCACTCATAACATACGCCGCAGCGTGGGCCTTTGGGAACATGTATTTAATCTTCTTACACGAATCAATATACCACTCGGGTACATTGTGCGCGCGCATATCCTCCTCCCACTCGGGTTTGAGTCCCTTACCCTTACGAACCGCCTCCATGATGGTAAACGAATTACCGTTATCAAGTCCGTAGCGGATAAGGTCAAGCATGATACCGTCACGCGTGCCCACTACCTCTGAAATGGTACATATACCATCGCGGATAAGGTCTTGCGCGTTGCCAAGCCAAACGTCGGTACCGTGAGTAAGTCCCGAAACCTGCAAAAGGTCGGCAAAGGTACGCGGCTTTGCTTCTACAAGAACCTGCTGAACGAAGCGCGTGCCAAGTTCGGGGAGTCCAAGCGTGCCGATAGGA
The DNA here is from genome assembly GCA_045580835.1 of Eubacteriales bacterium. Lineage (GTDB taxonomy): Bacteria > Bacillota > Clostridia > Oscillospirales > CAG-272 > UMGS902. The sequence continues at coordinate 13,969 of JAZNOM010000124.1, read as the reverse complement.
CAGTCGATATCCTCCTCGGTTATACCGAGCGGCGCGGTGGATTCAAGCAGCTCATAAACCGAGCGGTCGTTCATCTTAACGTCCATAACACTTGTATTTGTATACTTTTCAAGCATCTTGTACTTGGTCGGCATATCGTGTCCAAGCTCGTCAAGCTTAAGGATTGTGTCATGCAGATATGAAAACTGGAAGTGCGTTGTAACTATACTGGAATTTGGGTCATCAGCAGGGTGCTGTACGGGTGTAAAGTCATATACACTGTACTCCTTGGGCACAACGATGATGCCGCCCGGGTGCTGACCGGTGGTACGTTTAACGCCAACGCAGCCCGCAACAAGTCTGTCCATATCCGCGCGGCAAAGCGATATTCCCTTGCCATCAAGATATTTTGCAACGAAGCCGAACGCGGTTTTCGACGCCATTGTACCTATAGTACCTGCGCGGAACACGTTTTCGCTGCCGAAAAGTTCCTCGGTGTATTTATGCACCTTACCCTGAACATCGCCGGAGAAGTTAAGGTCAATATCCGGAGATTTATCGCCGTAAAAGCCAAGGAAGGTTTCAAAAGGAATATCGTGTCCGTCACCTGTGAGAGGTGCGCCGCACTTGGGGCAGGTTTTGTCGGGTAGGTCAAAGCCGGAGCCAACCGAGCCGTCGGTGAAAAACTCACTGAATTTACAGTTTTGACAATAGTAGTGCGGCGGGAGCGGATTAACCTCGGAGATACCTGCCATTGAAGCAACAAACGACGAGCCAACCGAGCCGCGCGAGCCTACGAGATAGCCTTGGCTCTCGCTGTACGCAACAAGCTTTTGCGCAATCATGTAAAGCACCGCAAAGCCGTGCTTGATGATTGAAGTAAGCTCTTTATCAAGTCGCTGCGACACGATTTCTGGCAAATCCTCGCCGTAAATCGAGCGTGCGCGCTCCCAACAAATGCGCTGCAAATCCTCCTCGGCGCCCTCCATGTTAGGCGTGTATGTACCTTTAGGAATCGGGCGTATCTCCTCGCACATGTCATTTATCAGATTTGTGTTCTTTACAACAACTTCATACGCAACGTCTTCACCGAGATATGCGAACTCCTCAAGCATTTCGTCAGTTGTACGGAAATACAGACCTATATCGCGGTCAGCATCCGAAAACTTCATACCCGCAAGCAAAATCTTGCGGTAAATCTCGTCCTCTTTGTTTAAAAAATGCGCGTCGCAGGTAGCAACAACGGGCTTGCCGAGTTTTTTACCGAGCGCAACAATCTTGCGATTGAGTTCGCGAAGTCCCTCGTCGTCTGCCACCTTGCCCTCTGCAATAAGGAAACGGTTGTTACATATCGGCTGAATTTCGAGATAGTCATAAAAGCTTGCAATGCGCTCTATTTCTTCCTGTGATTGACCGTCAAGCACGGCGCGGAAAAGCTCGCCTGCCTCGCATGCCGAGCCGATGATAAGACCGTCACGGTACTGCTCAAGCACGGTTTTAGGTATACGGGGATTTCGCTTGTAGTATTTAAGATAGCTGTCCGAAATCAGGCGGTACAAATTTTTAAGTCCCGTCTGGTTCTTAACCAGAATAATCTGGTGATATGTACGGAGCTTTAACGGGTCGGAATGCTCGCTCATCGCCGCGTTAATGCCGCCAAGGTCAAGGAGTCCTTCGTTCATTATCTTCTCGGACATCTTAAAATAGATGTGCGCAAGCATTTCTGCGTCATCGCAGGCGCGGTGATGGTTAAAGTCGCCGAGTCCGTAATACTCTGCCAGAATATCAAGCTTATGCTTTTTAAGCTCGGGGTTTGCAAAGCGCGAAAGCGCAACCGTATCAAGATACGGGTTTTTAAACGGAACTTTCAGTTTTTCCGCAGCCGCACGGATAAAGCTTGTATCAAAATTTGCATTGTGCGCAATAAGCACTCTGTCACCGCAAAACTCCAAAAACTGCGGAATAGCCACGTCAATTTTCGGCGCATCCTTTACCATATCGTCGGTGATGCCCGTAAGCTCGACAATGTTTTGCGGTATCGGCATTTCGGGATTGACAAAGATGTTAAAGCGGTCTAAGATCTCGCCGCCCTTTATCTTTACCGCGCCGATTTCGGTAATGCCGCAGTTTGCAACCGAAAGACCCGTGGTTTCAATATCAAAAACTATAAACTCGCCGTTAAGCGGCTCTGTGCTCTCGCCGTAAAGGGCGCGGGCGGTATCGTCAACAAAATATGCCTCCATGCCGTAGATGACCTTGATGTCACCCTGCTTTTCGGCGGCAAGCATCATTTCGGGGAAAGACTGCACATTGCCGTGGTCGGTAATTGCAACCGCCTTGTGTCCAAAGCGCTTTGCAGTTGCAATAAGCTCTGACGGCTCAATAAGCGCGTCCATCTGCGACATAACGCTGTGAAGATGCAGCTCAACTCGCTTTTCCTCGCAGGTGTCCTTGCGAAGTATCGGCTTAATCTCGGCAATATGAAGCGGACGCATAACGTTTTCGTGAAAGTAGTCGTCATGCTTTATTCTGCCGTAAACGGCATAGCACTTGCCCTCCTTCATTTTGCCTACAAACGCAGCATCCTCGATAGCGAAAACGCCGCGCAGAGAAATCGAAGAATCATTGTCGGTAATGCCAATGGTAACATTGGTTTTGTCACCCTTGCGAGTGTCCTTGGTTTCTATAGAAAACACCTTGCCCATTATAACGGTTGTACCCGTCTGCTTTTGCAGCTTGCGCATGGGAGTTGGGGTTACAAACTCAAACTCGTCACCGAGGATAATTGTGCTTTCGCTTGTATCAAAAGTCATATTTCCGCTTTTGAAAACGGTTTCGCTTATCTGCTCGCTATCAAGCTCCTCGCTGGAAAGCGTATCAACCATGGGCAGTTTTTCTTCCTGCGGCTCTTCAATCGGAGTCTGATGCTTTACACCTGCCGCTTCATTTTGAAGTGCAGCCGCGATATTTGCATCCATACGGCGAAAATCCTCTTCAAAAACAGAACGATGCAAACTTTCAACATACTCTGCATTTCCGTTTGTTTTAATATCTACTTTGAAGTCGAGCGAAAACTCGCTCTTGATTATTCCTGCAATAACTGCGGCGGTCTGTGCGGTTTCAAGAATGCCTATGCCGCCCATGCCAAATGGGATTTCAATGGTTATTGTGTCGCCGTTTATCGAAATATCCGCATAGTTAAAAAAACCTTTTGAAACAGTACCCACGCGCTCGGTTTCAAGCAATACCGCCGTCATGTACGCCTTTGAAAAAAGCTCTGAAGGATAGTGCGGCAGTATTCTGACAGAATTCAGCGTATACGCCGCAGCAATTTCTCTTTCTGTGGCGTAAAGGTCAGCCTTTTCAAAAAGCTTTGGAAAATCCGCATTGATTTCAAGCATGCGATTTTCTTTATCCGCACGCACGCCCGCAACAACTCCAACCGACAAAATCTCGGCATAGCGCTCTGCAGACGGAGTGTATTTATATAAATATTCAGCTAAAGTCTTTGGCATATTATCTTTTCCTTATCTGCAAAAATCAATCGCGCCGTGGATATTTGTCACGGTGATATCACCGCTTGGGTGCATATATTCGCCGTCAAGCGACCAAGGTATGGGTGTATCGGGAATAATTTTAAACTTTGAAGCCTTGAAAAACTCAAAGCACTTGTTATCAAAGTTACTGGTTGTCAGCGAGTTGATTATGGTATTTAAATCAACAATGTTTTTAGGCATTTTGACAAGCAAAACCTCAAAAAGTCCGTCATTGAGCGAAACAAGCTCTTCTTTGAGTTTTACAATGCCGCCAAACGACTTTGAGTTTGCAATAGCACCGAAAACATAGTCGTCTGCATAAGTTTTACCGTCTGCAACTATCCTCATATGGTAAGGCTTTATACTCTGCAAATCCTTAATCCCCTCAAAGATATACGCAGCATGTCCCCAAAAGTTTTTTACATCCTGCGGTACCGAATAGGACGCCGCGGTAAATGCGCCGAAAGATGCCACATAGGTAAAGTATCTTTCATTGAATTTGCCTATGTCAAGTGGAAGCGGTCCTCCCATAACAATGGACTCTGCGCACTTTTTTATGTCGAGCGAAATGCCCATGCTTGCAGCAAAATCGTTGGTGCTTCCACAAGGAATGTATCCGAGCGGAACATTAACCTTATACTTCATCATGCCGCAGATAACCTCGTTTAATGTGCCGTCGCCACCTGCGCAAACCACAAGGTCAAAATCCTTTGCAAACTGCGCCATTTCTACCGCCTCGCCACGGCGCGCGGTAACAAAAGTGGTGGTTACAAAGCCACCGCTTCCAAATATTTTAATAACATCAAGCAAATAGTTTTTCATGCGCTTTTTGCCCGCAACTGGGTTTATTATAAGCATCAGTTTTTTAAGCATTTCAAACCTCGATACTGTAAATTTATATTTAATATTAGTTTATCATAGAAATGATTTTTGAGCAAGAGGAAAGTAGTATAAATTAGAAGGTTACCTGCACATGCAAAAAAGGATGCGGTTATCGCATCCTTAAATTTTACTTTTTCTTTCTTACGGCAAGCGCGCACCAATCGTTTTCAACAAGCTCGTCAAATACCTCAAAGCCGTTTTCGGCGATAGAGGCTTCAACCTCTTCGCGGCGCGGGCAGATGATACCCGATGCAATAAGCACCGCATCGTCAGCCATGTATTTTGAGATATCGGGCATCATGCGAATGATGATATCCGCAACGATGTTTGCCGCAACGATATTGTATTTGCCGCCAGTAAGGTCAACGCCTTTAAGAAGGTCGGAAACATCGCATGTTACATTTGAAACACCGCTTTGCTCGATATTCTCTCTTGCAACCTTAACCGCGGTGGGGTCAATGTCGTATGCAGCACAGTTAGAAGCACCGAGCTTTCTTGCACAAATTGCAAGAATGCCGCTGCCTGTGCCCACATCAAGCATTCTGTCGCCCTCTTTAACATACTTCTGGAGCATGGAAATAACAAGACGCGTTGTTTCGTGAGTGCCCGTGCCAAACGCCATACCGGGGTCCATTGTAACGGTGATTTCTCCCTCGGCAGGAGTGTACTCCTCCCATGCAGGAACGACAACAATCTTTCCCACCTTGATAGGATGATAATACTTTTTCCAGGACTCTGCCCAGTCCTCCTCACGGCAGCCCACGGTTTCAATAGTGTACTCGATTCCGCTTGAAGCAAGCTGACCTTCGATAAAAGCTTTTGCCTCTGCAACACTCTTGGTTTCGGGGATAAAAACCGAAACGGAAGCCTTTGTTTTGTCAGCATTAAGCAGGCTCTCGTCAAGCAGTGCGCCGTACATTCCGTCGGTTGTAACATCGCTGAAATCCTCAATGAAAAGTGAGTTTTCAACCATGCTCATTACCGCGCTTATATTGTCAAGGTCACTGGTTTTACCCGTAACTTTAATCTGTATCCATTGCATATCCATGTGTGTTGTTTCCTTTATTTGAATAAATCTGTAAACTTCTTGAAAAAGCTTTCTTTTTTAGACTTTACCTTATCGCCGTAGGACTTTGCAAGCTCTTCTAAAAGCTCGCGCTGCTTTGCATTAGGATTTTTGGGAACGTCAACGTTAACGGTGATATAAAGATTGCCTCGATAGGATGAATTCACTCTCGTTACACCCTTGCCGCGAAGCGTAAATGTAGTATTGGTCTGTGTTCCCTCGGGAATCGTAAATTTTTCCTTACCGTCAAGCGTAGGAATTTCAATCTCGGCACCGAGCACCGCTTCCCAATAATCAATCGGCACATCGCAGTAGATATCGCTGCCGTCACGTTCAAATACAGCATGCGGCTTAACGCTTACCGCAATGATGAGGTCACCTGCAGGGCCACCGTTTCTGCCCTCGTTACCCATGCCGGAAATAGAAATATTCTGACCGTTGTCAATACCGGCAGGAATTGTTACAGAGAACTTCTTTGAAATCTTAACATATCCCGTACCGCGGCAATTCGTGCAAGGGTCTTTGATTATTTTACCGCTGCCGCGACACTCGTCACAAGTCTGCATCGACTGCATCATGCCAAACATTGTTCTCTGCTGAACGCGAATCTGTCCGCTGCCGCCGCACTTTTTACAAGTTTCGGCGGTAGTGCCTTTCTTCGCGCCGGAGCCTGAACAATCGGAGCATTTTTGCACTCTGCCAAAGCTTACGTCCTTTTTGCAGCCGCGCACCGCTTCTTCAAACGAAATGGTGAGGCGAACATAAACATCCTCGCCGCGTATAGGTGCGTTGCGACGGCTTGAAGAGCCGCCGCCAAAGCCGCCACCGCCGAAGAACGATGAAAAGATATCTCCAAAATCAAACCCCTCAAAACCTGCGCCGTATCCGCCGCCTGCACCGCCGTTTTCAAACGCGGCGTGGCCGTATTGGTCATACTTTGCCTTTTTGTCATCATCGGACAAAATCGCGTACGCTTCGTTTATCTCTTTAAACTTCTTTTCCGCTTCTGCATCGCCGGGATTTACGTCGGGGTGATACTTTTTTGCAAGCTTGTAGTACGCTTTTTTTATTTCAGAAGCACTCGCGCTTTTTTCAACGCCGAGCACTTCATAATAATCTCTCTTTTCAGCCATAAAATTTATCCTATAAAGCCGAAATACTGAGCCGCAAAAGCGGCTCAGTTTCCGTTAGTTATTACTGATTGGTCTTGTCTTCAAAATCTGCGTTGTAATAGGTGTTGCCGTCAGCGCCCTGTGCACCTGCGTTCGGGTCAAAACCTGCGCCGCCGTTTGCCCCCTGAGTCTGGCTGTAAATCTTCTGCGCGATTTCGCCAAACGCTTTTTCAAGCGCCTCGGTATCTGCCTTTATAGCCGCAGTGTCGCCCGTAGCAACGGTTGCCTTGAGCTTTTCGATAGCAGCGGTAACGGGTGCCTTTTCTGCATCGGTAACCTTATCGCCAAGCTCTGTGAGTGTTTTCTCGCTCTGGAAAATAAGGCTTTCGGCGTGGTTCTTGGTTTCAACCGCTTCCTTCATTCTCTTATCTTCTTCTGCAAACTTCTCCGCATCTGCAACCGCGCGGTCAATGTCCTCCTTGGACATGTTGGTGGAGGAGGTAATGGTGATGTGCTGCTCCTTACCGGTGCCCTTGTCGGTTGCGGTAACGTTTACGATACCGTTGGAGTCAATATCAAATGTAACCTCAATCTGGGGGATTCCGCGGGGAGCGGGAACGATGCCGTCAAGGTTGAAGCGACCGAGAGTGGTATTGCCTGCTGCCATGTCGCGCTCACCCTGAAGCACATGGATTTCAACCGAGGTCTGATTGTCAGCCGCGGTGGAGTAAATCTGGCTCTTCTTTACGGGAATTGTGGTGTTGCGGTCGATAATTCTGTTAAATACGCCGCCCATTGTTTCAATACCAAGAGAAAGAGGAGTTACGTCAAGAAGAACGATGTCCTTAACGTCGCCGCCGAGTACGCCGCCCTGAATTGCTGCGCCGAGTGCTACGCACTCATCGGGGTTGATGCCCTTGAAAGGCTCCTTGCCCATGAAACTCTTAACTGCATCCTGAACTGCAGGAATACGTGTAGAACCGCCGACAAGAAGTACCTTTGAGATGTCGGAGGGAGAAAGACCTGCATCGGAGAGGGCCTGCTTAACGGGCTGCATGGTTGCGCTTACAAGGTCAGCTGTGATTTCGTTGAACTTCGCTCTTGTAAGTGTGCCGTCAAAGTGCTTGGGGCCGGTTGCATCTGCGGTAATGAAAGGGAGATTGATGTTGGTGGATGCTACGCCGGAAAGCTCAATCTTTGCCTTTTCTGCTGCTTCCTTAAGGCGCTGCATTGCCATCTTATCCGAACGAAGGTCGATGCCGTTTTCAGCCTTGAAGGTGTCTGCAATCCAGTTCATAACTCTGTTATCAAAGTCGTCGCCGCCGAGACGGTTGTTACCTGCGGTTGCAAGAACTTCAAAGATACCGTCGGAAATCTCAAGGATGGATACGTCGAAGGTACCGCCGCCAAGGTCAAAAATCATAACCTTCTGCTCTGCTTCCTTATCCATGCCGTATGCAAGTGCTGCCGCGGTGGGCTCGTTGATAATTCTCTTTACATCAAGACCTGCAATCTTACCTGCATCCTTGGTTGCCTGACGCTGTGCGTCGGTGAAGTATGCAGGAACGGTGATAACCGCCTCGGTAACAGTTGTGCCGAGGTATGCTTCAGCATCAGCCTTAAGCTTCTGAAGAATCATTGCAGAAATCTCCTGGGGAGTATACTGCTTGCCGTCAATATTTACCTTATAAGCTGTACCCATCTCGCGCTTGATACTCATAACGGTACCGTCGGGATTGGTTACGCTCTGGCGCTTTGCAACCTGACCTACAAGTCTTTCACCGTTCTTTGCAAAAGCTACTACAGAAGGAGTTGTTCTTGCTCCTTCGGGGTTGGGGATAACGATAGGCTCGCCGCCCTCAAATACTGCTACACAAGAGTTGGTTGTACCAAGGTCAATACCAATTACTTTTCCCATAATAAAATCTCCTTATTTATAGATAAATTTTTTAATAAACTGATTCAGTTTGCGGTTTTAACCATCGCGTAACGGATGACTTTTTCGCCGCGCTTGTATCCCTTTTGGAACACTTCTACGATTTCGCCCTCGCCGCATGCATCATCGTCTACATGCATTACCGCATTGTGAACATTGGGGTCAAAAACTTTACACTCAATTTCCTCAACGCCGAGCTTTGCAAGACTCTCGCTGAATGCCTTTGCCATCATGCTAATGCCCTCTGCCACCTTTTCATCGGTTGCAAACGCTGCCGCGCGCTCGATATTATCAAGCACGGGGAGAAATTCGTTTACAATATCTGTACATGCATCTGAATAAACACCCTCACGCTCTGCTTTTGAACGGCGGCGGAAGTTTTCATACTCTGCCGCAATGCGGAGATACTGCTCCTTCTGCTCTGCAAGTGCGTTTTCCTTTTCTTCAAGCTGCTTTTTAAGCGACTCGATTTCGTTCTCAAGCTTTTTATCGCTCTTTGACTTTTTAGCAGTCTTTTCTTCAGGTGCTTTTTCAACTGTTTCTTCAACAGTATCCTTGGTTTCTTCTGCCATTATTCATTCCCTTTCTTCGGACTTTCAAGCATTTTCAGCTCTGTATTTATCATTTTGCCAACCGATTCCGCAAGTGCATCAACGGTTGCCATAACATTTGCATAATCCATGCGGCAGGGACCGATAATGCCTATCGCACCAACCACCTTGCCGTTCTTTTTTATCTTTTTAACTACAAGCGTCGAGTCGCTCATGCTGTCGGAAAGGTTTTCACTGCCTATAATAACGCCGACCTCGTCGCCGTCAAGTCCCGACACGGTATCAAGTATGCTTTCTTTGCTCTCGATTGCTCCAAGCAGTCCGCGAAGCTTGCCGACGTCCGAAAATTCAGGATACGAAAGAAGTCTGTCAACGCCGTCAAATTTGACGTCGCCGCCGCTCTGCTCTTCCATGCCGCTGTAAATCTCTTTCATAGCCGCGGAAAGAAGCCGCGCTTCGCTGCCCATTTCGGTTTCTGCCTGCATCATCACGGGGAGGGTTATCTCCTCCAGAGTTCTGCCTGCTATGTATGTATTAAGAGTGCTTGCAAGGTGCGCCGCATCTGTCGGCAGCACATCAAACCCAAGGCGAATATTGCGCGTCTTTGCATTGCCGCTGCCCGAGAGCATTACGAGCACAAGGTTTCGGCTGTCAAAATACATTACCTCAAAGCGGATTATCTTTGACATGTCGCTTCTGGGCTTCACCGCGATTGCGGTGTAGTTTGTCATGCTGCCTGCAAGTCGTGATGCTTCGGCAAGAATTTTATCAAGCTCGTGCTGCTTGCCGCGAAGCTGCTCTGCCATTACGTCAGTTTCGGCTTTGGTCTTTTTATATTCGCCTGCAAGACAGTCTACATAAAATCTATATCCAAGTTCGCTTGGCACTCTGCCTGCCGAGGTGTGAGGTTGTTCGAGAAAACCGAGAGTTTCAAGAGAAGCCATTTCGTTTCTGATTGTTGCAGGTGAGCAGTTTGGCATCATATTCTGCGCAATGTATTTAGAGCCAACAGGTTCGCCGCCCTTTACATACGCCTCAACAACCGCGCGCAAAATCTGCATTTTGCGTTTTGAGAGGTTATATTCCATATGCTCGCCTCCTTTGTTTCGGTTTAGCACTCTTTTTGCCCGAGTGCTAACTTACGATTAAAATTTACCACTTTGCACCACCTTTGTCAAGTGATTTTGCAAAAAATCTTTGTGTTTTTTAAGTGAATAATTCGCAAACGAACATTATATGTGCTAAACGCAGTAAATTAAAGTTTATGTATGTAAATTGGAACCACAAATGTAGGGCGGGGGCTTGCTCCCGCCGCCGGTACAACATCAATCCGTGGCTCACGGCGGGAGACAAGCCCCCGCCCTACGGGTTTGTTAGTCGCCATTACATAGTGCACTAAACCTTAATTCACCTTACTCAAAACAAAAAGGAGCCGCTTTCGCAACTCCGCATAAATATCCTCGTTTGCGCCGATGAGCAGCAATTCTGCCGCTCATCCCGCACCGTTTCAGCGCAGTCGGTGCAGTACATCGTGTGCATCACTTTGCGAAGCCTTCCCTCGACTTCACAAGTATATAATAATACCTATTTGTGATAAAAATTTGAACGTTTTCGAAAAACTAACTAATATTATTTATAGCAAAAGATATCAACATTACAACAAAGTAAACGGCATACATATATTTTCGTGACAAAAACAACTCGATCCTTTCCAAAAAATCTTTTTCAAAAATAACATCTAATATAAATATCACGCAATACAATAATATTCCTGCAAAAAGCGGCAAAGACATCACATTATATCGAAATGCTGCTTTAAAATCCAATTTCATAATTGATATAAAGCCGCGAGTCATCCCGCATCCCAAGCATTTTATTCCGAAAATGCTCCTAACGGGACACAATGTGATTTCAAAAGCAGATGATATCAAGTATAAAAAAGCAAAAAAGACAAACCCTGTGCATATAGAACACAGAGTTTGCCTTTTTCTTCCTGTAAGCTTCCTTAGTTTAGAGAAGGGGTTGACCATAGCTGTCTCTAAATCCACCGGATAGTATCGCAATCAAATCAATTATGGTTCCTATAAGGCATATGCCGTATGTAAAGAAATGTAGTATTCCGCTGCCAACCTTTCCAACGTACATTCTATGAATGCCGGCAAAACCGAAAAATCCGAGAATACAAAGGATAAGTGCAACGGTTTTACTCTTTCTGGGGGCACCCATAAAGCCAACATTGTTATTAACGTTAGTATTGGTGCTTTCGTTGCTGTTTGTAATATTGATGACCGGTGCTGCGTTGTTCGTCTGCTTTGCATCATCTACAACATTGCCAAGGTCTTCCTTACAATACATTTTTCCCTTTACCTCTACTAGACAGTCAGCACAAAAAGGCTTGCCGCAATACATACACATACCTTGTGCTTCAACTTCCGGATGTTTGGTACATTTCATTTCTCGGTTCCTCCGTTTTTGTTATTTTCTTCAATATAGTTTTTTGCCTTAAAAAACAATGTTCTTCCGAAAAACAAAATCGCTATTCCGACCACTACACAACTAATAAATATACCTATCAACAGCACCGGTATCAAATTAGCGAAATTCAGATTTGTAAAATCAAAAACCGTAGTTTGAACCGAGCCGGCAAAAAGTGCAATTATAACCGTAGCAATCAAGCAAACCAACGCAAGCATTATAATTAAAACCATTTGCGTAAACGCGGATTTGTTCTTCATATTTCCCGCTCCTTTCTCTCTATCTGCGAAATATATAGAATTTTACCACATTTTGTTGTGAATGTCAATACCACAAAATGCAGTAGACTATAATAATTTTATAATATTGCAGGAGTAGGGCATGTATAAACGAATTCGAGATTTACGCGAAGACCATGATTTTACGCAAAGTCATTTAGCAAAAGTTTTAAACTGTTCGCAACAAGCCTACAGCAACTATGAACTCGGGCAACGCGATATACCCACAGATATCCTTATTGAACTATCGCGGTTCTACAGTGTTTCTGTCGACTACATCCTTGGCATAACCGACAACCCCAAAATAGCAAAATAAAAAGCGACTGATTGAGTCGCTTTTTGTTTTATATTCTTGCAAGTCCTTCTGCAATTTTACCTATTACAGCAGGAATGTCCCAGCCCTCGCCTGCAACTGTGATATCCGCATACTTTTCATAAAGCGGAATTCTCTCGTTGTAGAGATCAAGCACTGTCATGCCGTCTTTTATCGCTACGCCGCGCGCCGCAAAATCTGCAAGTCTGCGCTCGATTTCCTTTTCACTGACTTTAAGATACACGACCTTGCCGTTTTCCTTAAGGTGTCGCATCGCCTTATCAGAATATATCGCGCTACCGCCCGTCGCAATAACGGTACCGTCTGTATCAAGAGAAAGAAGCGCACTTTCCTCACACTTAAGAAAAGCGTCATTACCGTCACTGTTAATTATATCCTGAAGTTTTCTTCCCTCTCGCTCCTGAATAACAATATCCGTATCACAAAAGTGCATGCCCATTACTTTTGCAAGTATGACGCCGACAGTGCTTTTGCCGCACCCCGGCATGCCAATGAGAATTATGTTCATTTAGTTTTGCCCTGCTTTCATACGGAACTCTACAGGTGCGGTTCCGGTCTGTTTCTTAAATGTATTTGAAAAATGATGACTGTCTGCAAAGTGTAACATCTCGGCAATCGCCTTGATACTCATATCAGTTTCGAGCAACATGTTTTTTGCGGTTTCAATCTTCTTTTGAATTATGTATTGTTTTGGCGAAACGCCAAACTCATTCTTAAAGCAGCTTATAATATATGATTTACTGAAGAAAAACTTATTGGCTATATCATCAAGACTGATATCCGCCTGAATATTGGCGTCAATAAAATCGCGGATTTTATACGATGACGGTGCAAGCATATCACATGCAGAATCACTTGTAAGCTGGTCAAGCAAACGCACAATAAGCTTAAAAACACTGCGGTAAATCTCCGACTTGTTTTCGCAGGTGATGCGCGAGCATTCTTCAAAAATAGAGTCAAATGTCTTGCGGCAGTTCATTTGCTTGATAACAATACCGCTTTGCAAGTTGTAAAGCTGCATCATTTCATTCATAAGACGACCACCGACGTTAATCCATATTTTTGAATACGGATTATCGGGATTGCAATAGTAACGGTGCAAATGTCGGCTGGAAAGCATATAAAAATCGCCCGCTTTTACCTTGTATACCTCATGGTCGCACTCAACATATCCCTCGCCGGAGATTACATATTCGAGTACGTAGATATGACGGTAAAAATAGCGTCCATAGTTCTCTCTATCTATAAGATATCGCTTGTCCGGGTATGTAATACCCATCTTTTCAATGCAAAAATTACCCTCGTACTCCGAGTGTAGGTTCTCATAAGCGTATTTCTCTGTGCCAAAGCTATAAATAATGCCGTCCGACATAGTGCGCCTCCACCTATAATGTGTACAAAATTTTTCGACTTTTTTGCAAATCAAAACACAAGCTATGATAAAATTAAACGGTAAAAGTCTTATGTTTCAACAAAATTATACCGCCTGCTTGCAAAAAAGTCAACAACAAAATATACATTGTGATACGAATAAGTGTAAAAAATTCCCCAACACATGTCGAACGCTTTTTCGAAAAGATTTTAAAAAGGTATTGACAAGCAAAGCAAAGTGTGATATTATATTTGCGTTGCCGAAAGGTAATCGTGCCGGAGTGGCGGAATAGGCAGACGCCCGGGACTTAAAATCCCGTGAGGTAACACTCGTACCGGTTCGACCCCGGCCTCCGGCACCAATTTAATATCGCGGGGTGGAGCAGCCTGGTAGCTCGTCGGGCTCATAACCCGAAGGTCGTGTGGTTCAAATCCCGCCCCCGCAACCA